>NZ_AP024660.1:2400000-2727338 GCF_019977395.1 Arthrobacter sp. NicSoilC5
GTAGGTCAGGACGTCCTCAAGCATGGTCAGCATGCGGTGGCCGCTGGCGCCGATGATCTGCAGATACTCGGCCGCCGGGTGGTCCCCGTCCACTTCATCCTCTGCCATCTCCACGTAGCCCAGCATGGTGGTGAGTGGTCCGCGCAGGTCATGGCTGACGCGTCCTGCAAACTCCGCCAGCTTGGCGTTGCTTTCCCGCACCTCGTCGAGGGCACTGTTCAACTGCAGCGTGCGCCGCTGGAGCTCAAGCAGCTGCACTGCCTGGCGGGCCAGGATCTCCAGCATGTCCAGCTGGTCCTTATCGGGTGTGCCCGCAGAATTGGAAAAGACGCACAGCGACCCCAGCACGAACCCGGACGACGTCTCCAACGGAACCGAAGCATAGAACCGGACGGCGGCAATTTCCCCTGTCACAAACGGATTCGATGCGAGGCGGGGGTCCAGGGATGCGTCCGGGACAACTGTTGTCTTCCCCGAGAGGAAGACTTGTGCGCACATGGAGTCCTCCCGGGCGCAGACGGCGGCCTCAAAGCCGACGGCGGCCACCTGCTGTTGCTCATCGGACGTGACAACGTTAATCACGCCGTAGGGGACGCCGCAGAGCTTTGCGGCAAGCTGGACAAGGTTTTCGAGGGGTTCCGTTGAAAGCGCCTGATCAACGCTCCGCTGGCGTCCCCCGCCGTTGGCGAAGGTGAATCCGTACTCCTGCAGTAATTCGTCCCGTCCGAGTGGATCGCTGAGCGCTGCTGTCATCGAGTGCGTGCCAACCATGAACGTCCCTTCCCAGACCGCAAAGGGGTCCCCGGGGAGATAGTACAGGCCACCACCCGTGTCCCGGGAATACGTTTCCCCGCTCCTCTGCCGCGGGCCGGGATTCAGAGGCATTGCTCCGGCAGGCGGCATAGGATCCAGTTATGGCCCAACTCATCGTCCCGGACCCAGCCCTCCACTCTTCCTGGCTGGAAGGAACTGCGGAGTTCCAAGGTGCCCACCTGGACGGCGCAGGCGCCGAGGGCTGGTCCCCGGACGATCTCCAGGACCCCGCCGTCTTTGGCCGCTTCGTCGATGCCCTCATCAAAGACGCGCAGCCGGAAACCGTGCGGAAGCCGGGCTACGTGCCCTGCACCTATCTATGGATTGCCGACGGCGGCACCTTCCTTGGGTCCCTGGCCATCAGGCACGGGCTGAACGACCACCTCCTCAACGAAGGGGGGCACATCGGCTACAGCGTCCGGCCCTCCGCCAGGCGCCGCGGCCATGCCGCGAAAGCACTTGCCGATGCGCTGCCCCTGGCACGGGCATTGGGAATCACGCAGGTTCTCCTGACGTGCGACGAGGACAACGCCGGCTCGCGGGCAACCATCGAAAAGAACGGCGGCCAATACGAGGACACGCGCAACGGCAAGCGCCGCTACTGGATCGACACCGAATAGCCGGCGAACGCGTGCCAAACTTGGCGGGTGATCACAGAACACGCGCTGCTTCCGGTCATACCCGGCCGGGAAGAGGACTTCGAGGAAGCTTTCGCCCAGGCCCGGCACATCATCGCTTCAATGCCGGGCTTCCTCGCCATGTCTTTGTTGCGCTCGATTGAATCTCCCCAAACGTACCTGCTGCTCGTTGAATGGGAGTCGCTGGAAGACCATACAGTGGGCTTCAGGGGATCCCCGGGGTACCAGCAGTGGCGTTCTTTGCTGCACCGCTTCTATGAGCCGTTTCCGGTGGTGGAGCACTTCGAAACAGTTAGCGCCGCGCCGAAAGCCGCGTCATAAGCCGCGCCGCGGACGTTGGGGGGAAGCCCCCGCGCGAGTCTCGCTCCAGCGCGGGGGCTCCTTGCTTCCTGCCGGGGAACTGGCGTTGGAAACAGTTATAAATTACCGGCCGGTAGCTTGCGGAAATCACAGATTGCAGCGGCTTTGGCCAATCTTGATGGAACTTTGAGGGTGGCCCCGGGTCCCTTCAATCTGCGGGGCCCTCTAGTCCGCGAGGCCCTTTAGTCTGCCGGGCCCGCCGAGGCGTCGGGGTCCTCCTCCGGCTCAAAAGTGTTGGGCTCGGCCCCACCGGAGATCCCGACGCCGTCTTTCCCGCCGGGGATCCCGCCGTCGGGGTTGCCTTTCCTGGCGGCCGTGTCCTCCTGCGGCTCGTCCTCAGGCAGTGAATCAGGTGAATTGATAGACATCGCTCCTCCTTCTGTGGCTGGGCCTCAACGCTAACAGCCGGTGCCGGAAAAGGCTCCGGAACAGCTTGAGGTTTTCTGCCCGTCCCCCAAAAACCGCCGCCCGCTAGCTGCCGGGGGCCGCTGCCCGCTGCTGCCTCAGGATGTAGCGCTGGAGCTTTCCCGACGGCGTCTTGGGCAGGTCCGCAACGAAGTGGATGCGGCGCGGATAGGCATGGGCGGCGAACTGCGTCTTGACCATGGTCTGGAGTTCAACCAGCAGGGCATCACTGGCGGCGGTGCCGTCCGCCAGGACCACGTAGGCCTCCAGGACTTCACCGCGCAGTTCGTCGGGAGCGCCCACCACGGCACATTCCAGGACCGCCGGATGCGTGGCCAGGACGCTTTCCACGTCGAACGGGCCAATCCGGTATCCGGCCATGATGATCACGTCATCATCGCGGGAGGAGAAGAAGTAGTAACCGTCCGCGTCCACCATGCCCGCGTCCCCGGTCAGGTACCACTTGCCGTCCGCGCTGAACCTTTCGGCGGTCTTCTTCGGCGCATCCTGGTAGCCCTTGAACCACATCATGGGACTTTCCGCCACGTTGACGGCGACGCGGCCCAGCTCGCCGGGCGCGGCCGGCTCGTCGGCATTGTCCTTGAGGACCGCGCAGCTCCACCCCGGCAAGGGCCGGCCCATGGAACCCGGCCTCAGTTCCGTCCTCACATCGTCATGCCAGGCGTTGATGATCATCATTCCGTGTTCGGTCTGCCCGTAGTGGTCCCGCACCGGAACGCCCAGCACCTCCCGGGCCCAGCTGATCACTTCAGGGGTCAGCGGTTCGCCGGCGGATGAAGCGCGCCGAAGCTGGAACGGCCCGGTTCCGGCGCCGGCCTTGGCCCGCATGGTGCGGTACACGGTAGGCGCGGCGGCGAAGTTGGTCACCGAGAACGCCTCCAGCACCTTGAAGCTGAGTTCCGGGGAGAACCCGGGGCGCAGCAGGATGTTCCGCCGTCCCGCCGCCATGGGACCGAGGATCCCGTAGTACAGGCCGTACGCCCAGCCGGGGTCTGCGGCATTCCAGAAGACATCCCCTTCACTGACGTCCAGGCCCAGTTCGATGTACTGGCGGAACGCTGCCAACGCCCGGACCGGCACCGGCACGCCCTTGGGGGCGCCCGTGGTGCCGGACGTAAAGATGAGGACCAGGCCGCCGTCCCCTCCCACAGCTTCGGAGGCGATCCCCGGCCGCTGCCGGGCCAGGAGCGGCGTGAGCGCCAGGTCCGGCGCGGAGGCTTCTTCGCCGGCAACCACCACGGCGGCGCCGGTTTCCTGGATCTTCGCCCGCTGGTCGGGGTCGGTGATCACCACCTTGGCACGGGAAGCGGTAAGGCGGAGTTCGATGGCGGGCCACGCGAAGGCCGTGAACAAGGGCACATGGACGGCCCCGCGCCGCCAAATGGCCAGGAGCATAACCGCCAGGTCTGCCGACTTTCCCATCAGGGTGGCCACCGCGTCCCCGGGGCCGACCCCCAGTTCCGCCAGGGCGGCGGCTCCCCGTTCCGACCGCTCCCGCAGCTGGCCGTAGGTAATGTCCTCCGCCGAAAAGTCAGCTGCGACCACTGTGAAGGCAACGGCATCGGGATCGTGGCTGTCACACAGGAGCTCGGCCGCGCAGGCGTCCGGCGCACCGTAGGTGGCGAGAAGGGCATCGACGGCTGGAACCGGACGGGACATTCATTCTCCTTTGAACAACAGCACCTTGAAGCACCGGCATGTGTAACACGGTGGAATCAACCTACTGCACTGAGATCGCCGTCACATGCCGCGCCCTGCTGTCATGCGCCGACAGGTCACCCCTTGGCGCCGGGCGGCCGGATGATCCGCCGCTGCGTGGCGGCAGCGATGGCGGCCGTGCGGTTGTCCACGCCGAGCTTGCCGTAGATGTGCACCAGGTGGGTCTTCACGGTCGCCTCCGAAATGAA
Organism: Arthrobacter sp. NicSoilC5; assembly: GCF_019977395.1. Lineage (NCBI taxonomy): Bacteria > Bacillati > Actinomycetota > Actinomycetes > Micrococcales > Micrococcaceae > Arthrobacter > Arthrobacter sp. NicSoilC5. The sequence goes on from NZ_AP024660.1 coordinate 2,404,145, forward strand.
GACCTGCCTGGCAATGGCGCGGTTGGACAGGCCCGTGGCCAGCAGTTCCAGCAGCTGCACTTCCCGCGGGGTCAGCGACGTGCCGGGGTTGCTGATCCGGTTCATCAGCAGCGCGGCCGCCCGCGGTGCCAGGACCGTGCCGCCGGCGGCAGCCTGCAGCACCGCTTGCCGCAGCTGCTCCGGCGGGGCGTCCTTCAACATGTAGCCACTGGCCCCTGCCTCCACGGCGGCGAGGATGTCCGCGTCGGTGTCATAGGTGGTGAGGATGAGCACCGGCGGCGGAGCATCGAGCTTCCGGATCTCGGCCGTGGCCGTGACGCCGTCCATGTCGTCCCCCATCTGCAGGTCCATGAGGACCACATCCGGCGCTTCACCCAGGGCGGTCAACCGGGCCAGTTCCTTCAGCGCTGCCCTGCCGTCAGGGGCCTCCGCGGCGATCGAAATGCCTTCAAAGCCGGTGAGCATGGCACGCAGCCCGGCGCGGACCACAGGGTGGTCGTCCACCAGCAATACCCGTATGTCGCTCACGGTTCCTCCACCGGGAGCCTGATGGCCACCACTGTGCCCTCGCCCGGCGCCGACTCCACCGCCAGCGTGCCGTTCAAGGGGGCGACCCGTTCCCGCAGCGAGCGCAGCCCAAAGCCGCTGCCGTCCGCTGCGCCCGCGGCACTTTCCCGATCTGGCGGGTCAAAGCCCGTGCCGTCGTCGTACACGTCCATGGTCACTTCACTGCCCAGGAAGGCAAGGCTGACGACGGCGGTGCTTGCCCGGGCGTGTTCGCGGACGTTCGCAAGGCTCGCCTGCGCCGCCCGCAGCAGGGCAATGCGGACAGGCTGGGGCAGGTCCTGTGGCTCCCCGTCCACCTCCAGGCGGCAGTGCAGGGGCGCCCCCGCGGCCTCGGCGTCTGTCCAGGTCCTCTCGCACAGCCGTCCCAGGGCCTCCACCAAGGTGATGCCCTCCAGCTGGGGTGAGGACAGGCCGCGGACAAAACTGCGGGCCTCGGCCAGATTATCCGCCGCGGTCTGCTGCACCAGCGCCAGCCGCCCTGAAGCCGTGGCGAGATCACCGTCGGCGAGGGACTGCCCTGCGGCCCGGCCCAGCAGCACGATGCTGGACAGGCCTTGCGCCAGCGTGTCGTGGATTTCCCGGGCCAGCCGCTCCCGCTCGGCCAGTACGCCCGCCTGGTGCTGGGACCGGGCCAGCTCCTCCCGTGTCCGCCGCAGCTCGTCCGCCGCGCGCCGTTGGTTTTCCGCCTCGCGGTACAGGGCTGCGTAGGCCAGGCCGGTGATGACGGAAAAGATCGCGCCCAGGACAGGCCCGACGACGGCCGCAGCGTGCGGGACAGGAGCGCCGCTGGCAGCCCATTGGGAAGCGATGACCGCCACCGTCATCAGCGCGATGGTCAGGAGCGCGGCGCGCCGTGGCAGCAAATGAAGGTGCAGGAAAAAGATGGGGAACGCCAGCCAGGCGAAATCGGCGCTGCCGGCCAGCAGGAAAACCCACAGGGCCGTGACCAGGCCCAGCCAGAGCAAACCGTAGCGGCGGGGATCCACAACGGTCCGGCCCTCGGCATGGCGCTTTTCCAGGACTGTGCCGGCCAGGTAGACAGCAGCGAGGACCACAGCGGCGCTGGCCCACACCCAGCGCAGGGCACCTCCCGCCATCAGCATCCGGACCAGGCCGACGGCCAGCAGCAGCGCGAACCCGGTGTGCAGCGTGACCCGCAGGACTCGGAGGATAGCTGCGGATGATGCGTTTTCCAGGGCATTCAGCGGCCCCCGCCCGGAAACACCTGCGGCCTTCTCCGGTGGTGTTGGCAAGGGAGTGGCAGGCATTTCATCAGCTTATGCCGGGGACTGCGGGGAGCGGATCAACCGAAAGGTTGACTCCGGGCTCAACCGTTCCATGCCCGCGGATCAACCATCCCCGCGATGTCCGTGGAGGCTCCGGCCGGGATGGTGGAACTACAGAACAATTCACCCCTGCTGAGAGAAGAAACAACGTGTTCCTGGCAATCCGCGATATCCGCTTCGCCAAAGGCCGGTTCGCCATGATGGGCGGCGTCGTAGCCCTGATCACCCTGCTGCTGGTCATGCTGTCCGGCCTGACCGCGGGCCTTGCCGAGCAATCCACGTCCGCCATCGCCAGGCTCGGGGCAGCTGCGGCCAGCCCTGTGGACACCATCGTCTTCGGCGCCCCCGGCACCGGTTCCCCCAAGGCGTCCTTCACCGAAAGCGCCGTGACCGCCGCCCAGGTGGACAGCTGGAAGGACCGGCCCGGGGTCCGGTCCGCCGAACCGCTGGGCATCATCCAGACCCGGGCGCAGACGGCGGAGGGTTCGGGGACAGCGAATGTTGCCCTGTTCGGCGTCGCGCAGGGCAGTCCGCTGCCACCCGCGGAGGTCTCCACCGGCACGGCCGTGGTGGGCTCCTCGGTGGCGGAGGCCCTGTCGGTGGGCCAGGGCGGCAAGCTGTCTTTGGGCGGCGTGGAACTTTCGGTCGCGGCCGTGGTGCCGGACCAGTGGTACGCGCACACCAGCGTGGTGTGGACCGCGCTGCCCGCGTGGGCCAAGGCGGCACACGTGTCCGACGGCGGACAGCTGGCCACGGTCGTCGCCGTCACCTATGCGAACGGGGCCACAGTGGATGAGGCGGCGGCGAACGCTGCAGCCCACACCGTCAGCGCGTCGCGCACCGGATCCTTCCAGGCCCTGGGCTCCTTCAAAAGCGAAAACGGGTCGCTGGCCCTGATGCAGGCGTTCCTGTACGGAATTTCGGCACTGGTGATCGTGGCCTTCCTGAGCGTCTGGACCATCCAGCGCACCAGGGACATCGCCGTCCTCAAAGCCATGGGCGCGCCCAGCACCTACATCCTGCGCGACGCCATGACCCAGGCCGCCATTGTGCTGCTGGCGGGCGCCGGAGCGGGCGGGGCCGTGGGTGTTGCCGCCGGAGCGTTCGCGGCCCAGGCCGCCCCCTTCCAGCTGAGCCTGGGCACCACGGTGATTCCCGTCGTCGGGATCGTTGCCCTGGGCCTGGCCGGTGCCGCGCTGGCTGTCCGCCGCGTCACCAAAGTCGATGCGCTCCTCGCGCTCGGCGGCAACTAACCCCTCTTCCCTCCCCCGAAAGGAACCCACCATGGCCACAACCGCTCCCTTGAGCCTGGTCAACGTCACCCTCGAATACCCGGACGGCGGCGGGACCACCACCGCCCTGGACCAGGTCAGCCTCACCGCAAGCGCGGGCCAGCTGGTCTCCCTCGTGGGCCCCTCAGGATCCGGCAAATCCAGCCTCCTGGCCACCGCCGCCACCCTGGTCCGGCCGACCCGCGGGCAGGTCCTCATTGATGGCACCGATACGGCGGGCCTCAAGGACAAGGAGCTCACCGCGCTGCGGCGCGAAAAAGTGGGCATCATCTTCCAGCAGCCCAACCTGCTGCCGTCACTCACCGCCGTCGAACAGCTCGTCATCAGCGCCCACCTGCGGGGAAAAACCGCCAAAGCAGCCCGTGCGAGGGCAGCGGGGCTGCTGGACGTGGTGGGTCTTTCCGCGAGCGCGGACAAGCTGCCTCACCAGCTCTCCGGCGGCCAGCGCCAGCGCGTGAACATCGCCCGGGCGCTCATGGGAAGTCCCAAGGTACTGCTGGTGGATGAGCCGACGGCGGCGCTGGACCACGAACGGAGCGCGGCCATCGTGGGACTGCTGCGGCAAGTGGCCACCGAGTTTGGCGTGGCCACGGTAATGGTCACGCATGACACCGAGTTCGTGCCCCTGACGGACGCGGTGGCCACCATGCGGGACGGCAGGCTCACGGCGCCCGTCAGTGCCCTCAGCCCAAGTGGTGCACCGTAAACGCTGTCAGGAACCCCACGGATGCTGTCAGCCCGGTGAGGTTGTGATGCTCCTCAAAGGCCTCCGGGATCATGGTGTCCGCCAGCATGGCCAGGATGCCGCCGGCCGCCACGGACGTAATGAACGCGACCAGCTCGTCCGGCGCATCCTCCAGCGCCACATACCCCAGCAGCGCGGCCACCCCGCTCAGGATCGCGATGCCGCCCCACAGTCCGAACACGTACCCCCTGCTCCGGCCGGCCTTCTTCATGCCGGCTGTCCCGGAAAGCCCTTCGGGCACGTTGGAGATGAAAACGGCGGCCAGCATGGCAGGACTCACCGCTCCCCCGGCCAGCAGGCCGACGCCAAGGACCACGGATTCCGGGACGCCGTCCAGCAGCGCTCCGACGGCGATTGCCGTGCCGCTGCCGGGATCATCTTTTTCGGACGGCTGCTGGTCTCCGGACCGCTTGCGGTGCTTGGCGCCGGCCTTGGCCAGGAGCATATTGGCGCCGACGTACACCACCGCACCGGCCAGGAACCCTGCAACGGTGGGCCACAGGCCGCCACCCTTGACGGCTTCGTCCACCAGCTCAAAGGCCAGGGCAGAGATCAGTACGCCCGCGCCGAACGACATGATGGTGGACACCACCTTGGAGGGTATGGACCACCGCCAGGACACGGCTGCTCCCAGGACCAGCGCGGCACCGGCACCGGTGCCCCATACAAGTGACATCAACCAAGTAGGCATACGTGTCCCGTCCCCAGCTGCGCAGAACTGAAACAGAGGGCCGTCCCGGGAGGCTCGCTGGGCGGCCAGCCGGCCGTACCCGGTCCGTGGGGCGCCGCGCGCAGAATTGATGGGATCTTGAGCCAAACCTTACGATCCCCATACCTTGCGGGTCCACGCTGGAGAGATCAGACCAACCAGCTTGTGGGGAGCAGGAAGTCATGGGAAGCAGAACAGCGTTGGACAGCGACGTCACAACCGTGGGCGGTGTGCTGACAGACCGGCAGCCGCTGGATTTCCACACGTTGGGCCTCGCCGGCTGCATCGACCGGCTCACGGCGCCCTTGCGGCAGCGCGGGACCGTGGTCCACTGGGATACTCCACACTGGGGCATCGAGATCCCGGCGGACTCCGCGTCCCTCCTGTACCAGTCCGCCCGCGAGGCACTCAGCAACGCCTTCAAGTACTCCGCTGCGCACACGCTCACCATCCAGCTGGCAGCCGTTGACCACGGCATCCGCCTGGTGGTGGCCGACGACGGCACAGGCTTTGACAGCGACCTCGCCACGTGCGGGCGGCACCACGGCTATGGCCTGCGGCTCATGGCTGTCGCCGTGCAGGAAGCGGGCGGGGCCGTTGATATCAACGCCACCCCGGGGATGGGCACCAGCGTGACCGTGACGCTTCCGCTGGACTGACCCGCACGCCCGGATCGCAGGCGCCAAACCCGCCTGCCCATAAACTCGGATGCCCGCCGTTGCTGGGACGGAGGGCATCCGTATGCGTGGTGGAACCGCCTGATGGAAAACTGCCTGGTGGAGAACCGAACTACCGGGAAAGCTTGGCGGCGTCCGGTTCCAGGTCACCGATGTGGCCCGGGGCGTTCGCAGCCAGGACCCTCGCCACGAAGGCTGCATACTCGTCCATGTAGTGCCCCAGGAACTTGGCGGTGGACGCATCCTTGACCTCGCCGTCGTCCCCAAAGGCTTCTGCCTTGTAGGTGATGTACGCCTCCGGCGCATTCAGCTGCGGCGCGTCGAGGAAGCTCAGGACGCTGCGCATGGAGGACTGCATCACCGCCGTGCCGATGCTGCCCGGCGAGGCGCCAATGATGCCGGTGGGCTTGCGGGCAAAAGAGTTGGTTCCCCACGGGCGGGAACCCCAGTCGATGGCGTTTTTTAGGGCGCCGGGGATGGAGCGGTTGTATTCGGGCGAGACGAACAGGATCCCGTCGGCGGCCTCGATGGCTTCCTTGAGGGCACGGCCCTCGGGCGGGAAGTCGGCGTCATAGTCGTAGCTGTACAGCGGGAGGTCCTTGATGGGGATCTCGGTGAATTCCAATTCCTCCGGAGCGAGCTTGATCAAGGCCTTGGCCAGGACCCTGTTGATGGAGCCGCTTGCCAGGCTGCCCACGAAATATCCGATCTTGTACGTTGCCATGAGGGATCCTTTCCAACAGCCGGTCCGCGCCGGCTGGCTGAGTGTGGCTGGAAATGGTGCCGTCCCCGGCACGGGCCGGAAGCGGCGGTTGGTGCCCAGTGCCTCATCAGTCCAGCACACCAGGGCGGCTGCGGCCAGAGGGTGAACGGTCCCGGCCTCCGGCGGAGCGGAAACGCCCATGGCATTGCGGCCGTCCCGCCTAGCAATAACCCCTTGCATGCACGCCCCCCGGTCTACTACGTTGTAGTCCAATCAAGAAAGCGCTTTCCCATCTGGGTTGGGTCTTCTGCGCGCAGCAACAAGTGGAATTGGATGACATGGCTGACAACATCCTCATCAAGTGGATCGACGGACAGGCCCCTGCGGAAATCAGCGGCGGAAGCACCTGGGGCATGCCGTTCCCGCGCGGCACGGTGCCCGGGGTGGAGGCCCTGGCCGTTGCGGACGCCAACGGCGCCCGCGTCCCCAGCCAGGCGTGGCCCCTGGCCACCTGGCCGGACGGATCCCTGAAGTGGGCGGGGGTCGCACTCCCGGCAACCTGCTCGCCGTCGGACACCTACCACGTGACGTCCGACGCCGGCACACCCGCCGGGGCTGGCCAGCCGTCGTCGGGCTCCGCCTCAGTCATGGTCACCGAAAGTGCCGACGCCTTCACTGTAGATACCGGCGTCCTGCAGATGGTTATCAGCCGCGGCGGTTCCACCCTGTTCAGCAGCCTTTCCCGGGACGGCAGGACCGTTGCCCGGGACGCCCGGCTGGTCAGCCTGGTGCAGGATGGCATCCCCGAAGGGGCTGGGACGGCCCGGCGGGAGGCCTTCACCGGAGAGGTCACCGCAGCGGCCGTCGAACAAAACGGCCCGGTCCGCGCGGTGGTGCGGCTGGAAGGGCGCCACCGCCAGGACGGCCCCGGCAACGGGCGGGCCTGGCTGCCCTTTGTGGTGCGCTTCTACTTCCACGCCAACGCCCGCAGCGTGCGGATGGTGCACTCCTTCATCTGGGACGGCGACCCCGAGCGGGACTTCCTGGCCGGACTCGGCGTACGGTTCACCGTGCCGCTGGAGGCGGAACTGCACAACCGGCATATCCGCATTGCCGGAGCCGACGGCGGTTTCCTCGCCGAGGCAGTCCGCGGCCTGACCGGGCTCCGCCGGGATCCGGGGGCGGAGGTGCGGGAGGCGCAGATCGCCGGACGCGCCACTCCCACGGAACAGACCTGGAACCCGGAGGTCTCAGGCCGGCTGCACCTGATCCCCACGTGGAGTGACTACACGCTCAGCCAGATCAACGCGGACGGTTTCGAACTGCGCAAGCGCACGGCTGCCGGCCACGGCTGGGTGGGCATCTCCGGTGGAACCCGTGCCGCCGGTTTCTGTTCCTTGAGCGATACCCACGGCGGCCTGGGAATCGGCATCAAGGACTTCTGGCAATCCCACCCGGGACAGCTGGACATCCGCGGCGCGGCTGGCAGCGAAGCCGACCTGACAGCATGGTTGTACTCCCCCGAAGCGCAGCCCATGGACATGCGGTTCTACCACGACGGCCTGGGGCAGGACACGTTCGAGGAACAGCTCGAAGGCTTGGAAATCACTTATGAGGACTACGAGCCGGGGTTCGGCAACCCCACGGGCATTGCCCGGACCCACGAACTCACCCTGTTCGCCTACGAGGCCACCCCGCCAACCGAAAGCCTGGCCGCCGACGCCGCCGCTGCCTCCACGCCCGCCCTGCTGCAGGCCACGCCGGAGTACCTGCATTCCGCGGGTGTGTTCGGCGACTGGGCCCCGGTGGACCGGAGCACGCCGGCACGGGCACGGCTGGAAGACCGACTGGACTTCCTCTTCGATTTCTATGCCGGCCAGGTGGAGCAGCGCCGCTGGTACGGCTTCTGGAACTACGGCGACGTCATGCACACGTACGATTTCGACCGGCACGTGTGGCGGTACGACGTGGGCGGCTATGCGTGGGACAACTCCGAACTCTCCCCCGACCTCTGGCTCTGGTACTCCTACCTGCGCTCCGGCCGGGCGGACATCTTCCGCTTCGCCGAGGCCATGACCCGCCACACCGGCGAGGTGGACGTCTACCACCTGGGCCCATGGAAAGGCCTCGGCTCCCGGCACAACGTCCAGCACTGGGGCTGCAGCGCCAAGCAGCTGCGGATCAGCACCCCCGCCTACCGCCGCTTCTACTACTACCTGACGGCGGACGAGCGCACCGGCGACCTCCTGACCGAACTGGTGCACAGCGACCAAAACTTCCTGGGGCTGGACCCCGTCCGCAAAGTCCGCCCGGACGCCGCCACCTACCGCCCCAACCGCGGCGCCCTGGGCGTGGGTCTCGGAACAGACTGGGGCTCGCTCGCCGCCACCTGGCTCACCGACTGGGAGCGCACCGGCAATCCCCGCTCCCGCGACCGGCTGCTGGGCACCATGGCTGACATCGGCGCGCTCAAGTACGGCTTCCTCACCGGCGAGGCGCTGTACGACCTGGACAAGGGACGGTTCGACACCGGCCGGGAGCAGATTTCGGTGTCGCACCTCAGCGCGGTGTTCGGGCTGGTGGAGATCTGCAGTGAGCTGGTGGACCTGGCCCCTGACCCGCAGTTCGAGCAGGCCTGGCTGCAATACTGCCGGCTGTTCCTGGCCACGAAGGAGGAGCAGGTGGAGGCGGTAGGACAGGCCCTGGAGGGCATCCACCTCACCCAGGCGCACAGCCGCCTGACGGCCTACGCGGCGGCAAGGTTGCAGGATCGTGACCTGGCAGCCCGGGCCTGGGAGAGTTTTGCCGAGGGCGGGGAACACCTGAACCATGGATCAGCGTTCTCGCTGCGGCGGATCAGGCCCCCATTCGTGCTGCAGCCGGTGGATGAGGCGCCCACCGTCTCCACCAATGACACCGCGCAGTTTGGGCTTGCTGTCATCCAGAACCTTGCATTGGTGGGCCAGTACCTGGACTGACGCACCGTGCCCGGCCGAAACAGCGGCGGTGGCACCCGGCCGGGCGCCGCCGTCGTCCGCTTTTCCCTTCCAGGCAACGCTTAGGTAACGCCCGGAATTACACCATTTTGGGAGGCAGGAGAAGTTACGCAGTCGACGCCTGCCACCTGTTTACACCCCCTTTAAGGCGGTCATAGGGTGCTCACCTAAACAAGGTTGAAAGCAGCCTTGGGAAGGGAAAGAGCACCATGAAAAGCAAGATTGCGGTCATGGCCCTGGCTGCCCTGAGCTTGATTCTGGCCTTAGTCGCCGGGGCCCCCGCATCAGCCCATGCCGCCGACAAGCCGCTGATCGGCCTGACCTTTGACGACGGGCCATCCGCCGAGCGCACCGCCTTTGTCCTCGACGTCCTCAAGGAAAAGAACGTCAAGGCAACGTTCTTCCTCCAGGGATCCCACGCCCAGCAGTACCCTGACCTGGTCCGCCGGATCAAAGCCGAGGGACATGTGATCGGCAACCACTCCTGGGACCACGCCAACTTCCCCGACCTCACCCAGGCGAACCAGAAGCAGGAAGTTGACCGCACCAATGCCGCGATCAACTCGATCACCGGCACCACACCCGTGCTGATGCGCTTCCCGTTCGGCAACAGCACCCCCTACGCGCTCAAATACATCAGGAGCCTCGGCATGAGCGGCGGCATCCAGTGGCACTGGGAGGTCGGCGAGCCCGGCGACTTCGAGTGCCCCGGTGCAGCTGGAGTCCAGAAGTACGTGCTGGATGAGGTTGCCCCGGGTGCAATCATCCTGCTCCACGACGGCAACGACGTCCTGTCCTGCCCCGCCTCCCAGTGGGACTACCTGTCCAGGACCATCGACGCCATCCGGGCCAAGGGCTACGACTTCGGCGTAGTGGCTCCTTCCAACAAGCCAAGCGCGCTCAACGAAGGGTCCTATGGCGTTGTGGTGGCGCCCTGAGTAAGGCCGCCTTTCGGACGTTTCACCTCTTCGTCGCCCACCGCTCTGGAATCCGAAGCACCTATTAGGTATGTTGGTAAGCATGCTGATGATTTTTCCCTGGTCGTCAGCCCCCGGTAACAAAGCGAAGGAGACGTTATGAGCACGAAGGTGGAAAAACGCATTCTGGTGAACGTACCGGTGAGCACCGCATACAACCAGTGGACCCAGTTCGAGGAGTTCCCGCACTTCATGGGCGGTGTCAAGAGCGTCACGCAGCTCACTGACGACCGGTTGGAATGGGTGGCCGAGATCGGCGGCGTCCGCAGGCAATGGGAAGCCAAAATCCTGGAGCAGGTCCCGGACCGGCGCGTTGCCTGGGCCGCCACCGAAGGCGCCACGAATGCCGGCGCCGTGGACTTCGAGGACGTTGGCGGCGGCCAGACCTCCCTCCGGCTGACCCTCGAATACGAGCCCGAGGGCCTGGTGGAGAAGGTGGGCGACAAACTGAACGTCGTTGACCGGCAGGCGGAATCGGACCTGCAGAAGTTCAAGGAATTCATTGAGGATGAAGGCTACGCCAGCGGCGCCTGGCGCGGATCGGTCAACGCTGGCTCCGCGGTTGGCACGCCCGGTGTTGAACACGCGGGCGCGTCCCGCGGCGATTCCGGCAAGGCCGGGGTTTCGGGCAAGGTTGCCGCCGGCGTCGGCATCGCCGCAGCCGCCGGTGCAGCAGCGGCGATGGCAGCCAGTGGCAACAAGGACAAGACGGAAACGCATGACGTGACGGTTGCGGAGACCACTCCGGTGGTTCCGGCAGAGCCGGTTGTTCCCGCCGAGCCCCTGACCACCGGATCCACCACGGGCTCGGCCGACGCAGGCGTCGGGATTCCGGCAGCGGGCACGACGGCGGCGGCCGGCTCCACCGGTTCAGTCGCCGATCTGGGCGATGACAGGATCGGGCACGCTTTCGACCAGACCAACGGCCTGGTGGACACCACCGGGGAGTCCGACGAGACGCTCGAAGGCGAGAACCTCAGCGCCGGCGAACGGCGCGGGGACGACCGCGGTTCCGAGGGCGGCCTTCCGCCGGTGGGTGGCAACCTCGGCGGCCACTGACCCGCACTGACCCGCAAGCAAGCGCCGCCCGCCTTCCCCCAAGGCGGGCGGCGCTTTCGCGTCTTCGGCCGGCCTATTTGGCCTTTCCGGCGTAGAAGACGGCCGGCATGGCCGGTGCCTGCATACCCTCGCCGATGAAGAAGCTCGGGTGCGGCGGCTGGTTGTAGCCCACCGTTTCGCGGGCCACGCCGGTCCGGTACATCGGGTCATGCATCAGGGTGCGCAGCCGGACGTCGGTGGGCGAGGTGCTGGTGTAGATCCGCAGCTCGGTGCTGTCCGCTGAAGGGAACACCAGCTCTTCCCGCCAGTCGCCCAGCAGGTCCGCCTGCAGCGACGGGTTGCCCTTGGTGTAGTTGTTGGTGCGGGCGCCAGTGGCCGTCAACAAACGGTCGCTGGATTCGGTTTCCCAGTTCCACTTGGAGATGGTGGGCACGCCGTACCCGGCCACGGCATCGAAGTCGTGGTCCACGATCTCCCGCAGCAGGTCGCCGTCCCACCAGGCCATGAAGTTGGCTGCAGGGATCTTGTCCGAGATCCGCTCGCCCTTGGCGGACATGAGGAACCCCACCGGGGAGTTCCACGCGGCGTCGCCGCCTACGGCCCAGCTTTCAGAACCCGGGAATCGGGGGTCGATGTCGCCGGTGGCGCCGCGGCCGGTGTCCTTGACGGCGGGGATGCTCCACAGCACTTCGCCGGTGGCGGCATCGCGGAACGTGGCGCCGCGGTTGCCGCTCTGGCTCATGCTTTCGTGCACTGCGAAGGTTTCGAGCCCCGGCCGGGAAGGATCAAGATCGCCCGTGTGGATGGCGTCGCCGTGGCCGAGCCTGGTGTTGTAAAGCGGGGTGCCGTCGTCGTCGATGGTCATGGAACCAAAGACGAATTCGTCCTTGCCGTCGGAGTCCACGTCCGCCACCGACAGATTGTGGTTGCCCTGGCCCTTGTACTCGGCTCCGGCCACATCGGAATCGAACTTCCAGCGCTTCACCAGCTTGCCGTTCACAAGGTCGTAGGTGACCAGCACCGTGCGTGTGTAGTAGCCGCGGCTGAACATCATGGACGGGTGTTCACCGTCCAAATAGGCCACTCCGGCGAGGAACCTGTCCACGCGGTTGCCGTAGTTGTCGCCCCACGCGGATACGGCGCCGCGCGGCGGATCGTAGGGAACGGTGTCCATGATGGTGCCGCTGGCGCCGTTGAACACCGTGAGGAATTCCGGCCCGGACAGGACATAGCCGGCACTGGTGCGGTAATCGGCCGCGGCATCACCGATGACAGTTCCCGCCGCATCGGTGGTTCCGTCCGCGGTCTTGAACGCCACCTCGGCCTTGCCGTCACCGTCAAAGTCGTAGGCCAGCATCTGCGTATAGTGGGCGCCCGCCCGGATGTTGCGGCCCAGGTCGATGCGCCACAGCTTGGTGCCGTCCATCCTGTAGGCGTCCACGTAGACGTTGCCGGTGTACCCGGACTTGGAGTTGTCCTGCGCGTTGGATGGGTTCCACAGCTGGATGATCTCGTAGGCGCCGTCACCATCAAGGTCGGCGACGCTGGAATCGTTGGCGCTGTAGGAGTATGGCTTTCCGTCCTTACTGACGCCGTCAGCCGGCTTGTCCAGCTTGATGGGGAGATAGTTCTGTGCCAGCGGGCTGAACCCGGCGCTGAGTTTGTCCTGCCCGTTGCCGTTGCCCACGGTCTTGATGACGTACTTGGAGTCCTTCGTGCCATCCGGGTCCAGATACGTGGTGGTGTCCCGGATGGGTTCGTCGGTGATAATGGCGCCGTCGCGAATGACCTGGAATCCAATGCTGTCCTTGTCCAGGCCCAGCATGCGCCAGCCCAGGCTGACCCCCTGGTCCGTCAGGACGGCAACCGGGGCGCGGTCCAGGTTCTCCACCTGGCGCGTGAGGCCGGAGTGTGCGCGGGCCGCCGGAGCGGCAGGACCTCCCGGGCCGGGATCAGCGGCAGCAAACGGGACACCGGCCAAGGCCATGGCTGCTGCAGCGAGCGTGGCCGCCGCGGCAGCCGGCACAGCCTTCCGCGCCCTGCCCGCCGGGGATTTCGGGGAACACATTGAGGGGTTTGCCAAAAGAACATCTCCTTTGATGCGGCGGCAGCTGAGTCTGCCGCACGACAGTTTGGAACGTTTCATTCGATGCGGAGCATCCTTCTCATGAGTGATTTTGAGGAGGTGCAAGCAATGAGGAAAGCGCTTTCTGCCCTTTAGGTTTATCAGTGCCTTACAAGAATGGTCAAGAGTTTGACCGTGAGGAAATGGGAGAATTTGTTCTAGGTCGATTGCTTCTGTTCCTCTAACGCCTATTGCTTCTTTGCGGCCGCCTGCAGCAATGGCACGGTCCGTGTGGGCATCACTTCCACCAGGGACATGGCGGTGCTGGTCCGGACGACGCCGTCAATCGCCAGCATCGCGTTGGTGATCCGGTGCAGGTCGGCCGGGTCCCTCGCGGCCACCTTGGCCAGCAGGTCGGCATCGCCGGTGGTGGCATGCATTTCAATGATCTCCGGGATGGTCTGCAGCGCTGCCACGGCGATGTCGCTGGAGGACTGGCTGATGGAAATCGAGATGAAGGCGATCAGCGGCAGGCCAAGTGCCTCGGTCCGCACCCGCTGGCTGAAGGGTGCCAGGCTGCCGTCATTTGCGAGGCGGCGGAGCCGGGCATGCACCGTATTGCGGGCCACGCCCAGCGTGCGGGAGAGGGACAGGACAGTAGCCTGCGGGTCCCGGTCGAGTGTGAGGAGGATCTCTGCGTCAAGGGCATCAATGAGGTGCATAGTGAGCATTTTGCCACTTCTGGAGATAACATCCGCTGGATCTGTCCTGCTCGATCCTCCTCTGTTGCGCAGACGTCCTGATTTCACCCATCATGCTGTCCATGACCCGCACCCTTCCAGAAGCCGCGGCACCAGAGGTCCGCGCCGTCGTCGCCCAGCTTCCCGCCTACGTGGCCGGCAAGAGCGCCCAGTCAGCCCTGACCGCGGCCCTTGCCTCAAACGAAAGCCACTTCACTCCCCTGCCGTCCGTCGTCGACGCGATTGCCGCAGAGGGCGGCAGGATCCACCGGTACCCGAGCATGGGCGCGGTGGAAGCACGGGAGGCCATTGCCGGACACTTCGGTGTCAGCGCCGATGAGGTTGCCGCCGGACCGGGAAGCTCCGGAGTGCTGCAGCAGATTATCTCCGCCGTCTGCTCGCACGGGGACGAGGTGGTGTACGCCTGGCGGTCCTTCGAGGCATATCCCATCCTTGTGGCGGTGGCGGGCGCGGTTTCGGTCCCCGTGCCGCTGCTGGCGGATGAGCACCACGATCTCACGGCCATGGCTGCGGCCATTACGGAGCGCACCCGGCTGGTGATCCTATGCTCGCCGAACAACCCCACCGGGGTGTCCATCAGCGCGGAGGCGCTGGAGGAGTTTCTCCGGTCCGTTCCCCCGCGGGTGCTGGTGGTCCTGGACGAGGCCTACATCGAGTTCCAGCGCGGCCCGGGCGTCGACTCCCTGGACTTCTACCGCCGCTACCCCAACCTCTGCATCCTGCGGACCTTCTCCAAGGCGTACGGACTGGCTGGGCTGAGGATCGGCTACGCCATTGCCCGGCCGGAGATCGCCGAAGGCCTTCGGCGCACGGCCGTTCCGTTTGGCGTCAACAGGATGGCGCAGGCTGCCGCGGTTGCTTCGCTTGCTGCGGAGGACGAGATCCTTGAGCGCACCGAGGCGGTGGCACAGGAACGGACCCGCGTGATCGGAGCACTTCGGGGCCTCGGCTGGGACGTCCCGGACAGCCAGGCGAACTTCTACTGGCTGCGGGCTTCGGACGAGCTGCGCGTGCAACTCCTTGACGCGCTGGCCCAGGCCGACATCCTGGCACGCGGCTACGCGGTGGACGGCGTGCGCATCACCCTGGCCGATGCCGCCACTAATGACCGCGTGTTGGCAGTCCTGGCAGACCGCGGGCGGTTCCTGCCTGGGGCGGGCGCCGCCCAGTGAGCACCTCCACGGAAACACGCGCTGACGCAACCACTGCTGCCCCGGCCACGCACCCGGAAGAGCCGACGGCGGGACGTCCCGTGCCGCCGTCGGCCGTCCGCCATTCGGTGGTAGAGGACGTCCTGGGCATCCTCACCGGCACCTTTGCGGCGTCACTTGGCCTGTTCCTCCTCAAGTCCAGCGGCGCGGTCACCGGCGGCACCGCGGGCCTGGCGCTGCTGCTCAGCTACTCCGTTGCACTGCCGTTTGGTGTCATCTTCTTCGCCGTGAACCTGCCGTTCTTCGCGCTGGCGGTCTGGAAGAAGGGCTGGAATTTCGCCCTCCGTACCGGGGCGGCCATCGCCCTCGTGTCAGTGATGGCAAGCCTGCACCCTGCCGCGCTGGGGTCACTGCACCTCGACCCGGTGTACGGCGTCATGGGCGGAAACCTGCTCGCCGGCGTCGGCCTCCTGATCCTGTTCCGGCACCAGTCCAGCCTGGGCGGCTTCAACATCCTTGCCCTGCTGTTGCAGGAGAAGCTGAACTGGCGCGCCGGGTATGTGCAGATGGTGCTGGACGTTGCCATCGTGCTGGCATCGCTTGTTTTGGTGCCGCCGATGCTGGTGCTGCTGTCCGCTGCCGGTGCCACGCTGCTGAACCTCATCCTTGCGCTGAACCACCGCCCGGGCCGCTACCTGGGTAAATAGGTGGCCGGAAAGTAGCCAGAGCCCAGCCCTTTTATTCCCGGGCACCGGCTGAAATATCTGCAGGGGGACCGCTGTTGCCGCCACTATGACAACAATCGGAATCATCGGTGCAGGACATATTGGCAGCCAGGTCGCACGGAAGGCCGTGGAACTGGGCTACGACGTAGTCATCAGCAACTCGCGCGGGCCGGAGACGCTCCAGGACCTGGTGGCTGAGCTTGGCCCGAAGGCCCGGGCGGCCACCGCAGCCGAAGCGGCAGCCGCGGGCGACTTCGCAGTGGTGACAGTGCCCCTGAAGAACTACAAGGACGTCCCGGCGGAGCCGCTGGCCGGCAAGGTTGTGATCGACACGAACAACTACTACTGGGAGCGGGACGGCCGGATCCCCGCCCTGGACAACGGCGAGGCCACCACCTCCGGGCTGCTGCAGGAGCACCTCCCACAGTCGAAGGTGGCCAAGGGCTTCAACCACATCATGGCCAAGGACATCACCACCGACGGATCACCCGCCGGCACCGCCGACCGGCGGGCCCTGGCCACCGCCAGCGACTATCCGGAAGCAGCCGAACTGGTGACCCGCCTCTACGACGAGTTCGGTTTCGACACCGTCAATGTCGGCCCGCTCTCAGAGAGCTGGCGTGTGGAGCGGGACCGTCCGGCCTACGTGAAGCGGCAGACCGCCACCCAGCTGAAGGACAACCTGGCCAAGGCTCCGCGCACCATCTGATCCGTCCCTCCGGATCCCGCAGGTCCGTCCTTCCGGATCCCACAGGCCAAACTGGCCGGCAGCCCCTGCTGCCGGCCAGTTTCTTATCACGGCACTACTTCCGGGCCGGAACCAACACCACTTCGAACGGGCTGGGCGGCTGGTTGAACTGCGCGTTCACGGCGGCCAGCGTATTTCCGAACAGGGCCACGGTGGTGGGGACATTGAACGAGCCGCTCTTGATGGTGCCTTCCACGACGCCGGAGGACAGGTCCCCGGACAGATCAATGCGGGCTATCTGGTTCAGCTGATTCTGGACCGCCCACAGGGTGCCGCCGCGCACCAGGATGCCGTCCACGAAGGGGACGCTGACGCCCTCAATGGCTGCACTCTCCCCCGTTTCAGGGTTGACCGTGTACACCGCACTGTCGGCTGTATGCGCCACCAGCAGGACCCTGCCGTCGTCAGCCGAGGCGATGCCGTTGAGGTTGAAGTCCGGCGTGAGGTCCGCGGCCGGCCCGCTCAGCTTAAGGGTCTTCACCGTTCCCAGTTCACCGTCTTCTCCCACCGGCAGGAAGTAGAGTTCCGCCGCGGCCGAATTGGTGAACCAGGCGCCCTCGCTGGTCAGGGTGACGTCGTTGATGAATCCCTTGGCCAGGTCAAAATCGGCCACAGGTTTGCCGGTGACGGTGTCGTAGACGAAAGCCTTGCCGGTGGTGGCGCCCGCCACGAACAACAGGTTGTGGCAGGGATCGGCCTTCATTCCGGCGGCTGCGCGCCCCTCGGGGGCGTGGATGAAGCGGGTGGCGGTGCTTTGGCGGAGGTTACCGCGGAAAATATCACCCGTGGTGAGTTCCCCTGCGTAAAAAGTCCTCCCCTCCCCCGCCGCGATGCCCTCCGCGGAGGTGGCGCCGTCGAGCACGATCTCCCCTGATCGGGGCGCGGCCGACGCCGGAACGGCTGTGGGGAGGAGCAGTGAAAGCAGGGCGGCAAGTCCCGCGGCGGCACGGCGGCGTACTGTTCGGCGCATGCTGGTTCCTTAGTCTGGTCTGATGCGCGCGGGGCCCATCTGCGGAAGCTCCGCACGATTGGTACTGCCAGTTTAAGCGCCGGTATTGGGCTTGCGAAGGCATGGGGGTACCCAATCTGCTTACAATCGAAACCTCTGACCACTACCGAGGGACCCATGAAGAAATTCGCCACAGCCCTGTTTGCCGCCGGCCTCGTTGCTTCTGCTACGGCCTGCACCGCCACACATCAACTGACCACCGCTGAGACCTGCGAGCGGATCCAGGCCGTTGTGTCGAACCCCGCCAACAACGCCGGCAAGACGGGCATGAACAACCTCGCCAACCAGATCCGTCCCATCCACGCCGTGGCCTCGGACGACCTCAAGCCTGCCCTGGCGCAGATCCTGGCGTACACGGACGAACAGGCCAAGGAGAACCCGGACAAGGACAAGCTTGCCGATTTGCAGTCCGGCTACCAGGAGGCCGGCAGCACCTACAGCAAGTTCTGCGGCCAGGGCGCCCAGTAGTCAGCTGATCCAGCCCGGGCGTCCTGTTCGCCCGGGCTGCGTCACAGCGTGGCCGGATCCGTGTTGGCACCGCAGAGGATGACGGCAACGCGCTCGTTCGTCCCCGGCACATACGCGCCGGAGGTCAACGCAGCGTAGGCCGCTGCAGCGCCGTGTTCCACCACGATCCGGTAGTCGTTCCAGAGTGCCGAGCGTGCCGCAATGATGTCAGCGTCGCTGACAAGGACGCTTTCGACGCCGCAGCGGACCGCCACTGAAAGGCCGATGTCGCCTGCGCGGCGGGCACCCAGGGAGTCGGCCGCGATACCCGATACGGCGACGTCCACCGGCTCACCGGCTGCCAGGGCGGCGTGCAGGGTCGGCGCTGTTTCCGGTTCGACGGCCACCACTTTGGCTGAGCCCTCGACGGCGGCGGCTACCCCCGCCATCAGCCCGCCTCCGCCCACTGCCACCAGGACGGTGTCCACGTCCGGTACCTGCTCCAGCAGCTCGGAGCCCACTGTTCCGGCACCGGCAGCGATTTCGGGCTGGTCATAGGCGTGGCAGTAAACCGCGCCGGTTTCCTCGGCGTGGGCCACGGCGGCCTGGTAGGCGACCGCGTACTCCGCCCCGCCCTGCACCACGGTGGCACCGATGGCCTTCAGCTTGGCGACCTTGACGGCGGGCGCGGCTTCCGGGACAAAGACGGTGGCCGGAACCCCCAGCTGCTTGGCGGCATAGGCATTGGCCAGCCCCGCGTTTCCGCCGGACGCCACCACGACGCCGACGCCGCCCCTGAGTTCCCCGCGCTCCTTCGCTGCCAGGATGCGGTTGAGCGCGCCACGCGCCTTGAATGTGCCCGTGTGCTGCATGAACTCGCATTTGAGCCAGACCTGGCCGTCGGACAGGCCCCGGTCCGCCTCCATCACGGGTGTTCTGCGGATAAGTCCGGCGGTCCGGCGCGCGGCCCGGTCAATGTCGGTGCGGGAGATCATGCCTAGACTTCGTCGTCCCAGGTACCCGGCTCCCCCAGCGCCTCTTCCGGCTTGCTTTCCTCCGGCTTGTCGCCGCCGGCCGCGTCCCCGCCCCCAACATAGGACGCGGGAACGGTTCCGGCGGCGTGGACCTGCTGTTCCTCACGGATGTTCGACGCGCCCGGCTGTTCGGGGTGCTGCCCGGACTGGGGTGCCTTTTTGGCGGCCTCCCTGGCTTCGTCCGGATCGCCCGGGCCCCGGAGGTCTGCGGTGTTCTGGGGATCGTCGCTGGAAACGGTCATGGTCCTGCCTTTCACCTGGGAACTGCCTGTTCTGCAGTTGCCTGTTGTGGAACTGCCTGCCGGCCGGGGAGACCCCTTCCGGGCCTCCAGCCTACGGTCTCGAGGCAGCCGTCGGTCCCTTCCGGCGCGCAATTTCCGGCAACCCGGCGCGCGACTCCCGGCAGCGGCAAATGGAATGTCATGATGCTTTCCATGGGCAAGCCGCACCCCGAGTGCTTGCCCCCGTGACCGGTGGCATGTTCAACCAGGCAGCCGCCATGAGACCGGAGCCTGCCATGACCGCTGTCCAGATCATCCCGCTGGTGATCCTCGTGGCGATGTTCGTCATCGCCACCAAATGGCCGCTGAACATCGGGGTGATGGGGCTGGTAGCCTCCTTCGGCGTCGGCTATTTCATGCTGGGAATGTCCGACCGGGAGATCCTGGCGGAATTCCCCGCCAGCATCGTCTTGACCATCATTGGCGTCACCTACTTCTTCAGCATGGCCCAGCGGAACGGCACCATCGACATCATCGTCAAGGGCTGCGTGCGGATGGTCCGCGGAAAGACCCTGCTGCTGCCGTGGGTGTTCTTCCTGATCGCCGCCGCGCTGACCTCGCTCGGCACGTTCTCGCCCGCCGCCGTCGCGCTGCTCGCTCCCGCGGCCATCGGATTCGCCTACGAATCGAGGATCCACCCCGTCCTCATGGGCGCGTTCATCATCAACGGCGCCCACGCCGGCGGCTTCTCCCCGCTGTCCGTTGCCGGTGTGCTGGTGCATGACATCGCCCTGAAGAACAACTTCCCCATCTCCCAGGGCGGCCTGTTCACTGCCAGTTTCGCCCTGAACCTGATCCTCTCCGTGCTCACCATCGTCCTGTTCGCCCTGATCGGCAGGCTGCGTGACGGCACCGCGGGCCAGCACGCGGACATCGACACCTCCGCCACCGGACGCCCGCACGGCCAGCAGGTCCTGACCCTCGTCCTGATCGCCGTGATGCTGGCAGCCACGCTCGGTTTCCACCTGCCCATCGGCTTTGTGGCCCTCTCCGCAGGCCTGCTCCTGGCATTCATCAACATTAAGGAGCACAGGACCTTCATCGGCGGCATTTCCTGGTCCACGGTCCTGCTGGTTGCCGGGATGATCACGTACGTCTCCCTGCTGGAGCACGTGGGCGTCATCGATACCTTGGCCGGGCAGGCCCTGGCCCTGGGTACGCCGCTGCTCATCGCACTGGTCCTGTGCTACGTGATCGGTGTCGGCTCGGCCTTCGCTTCCTCCACCGCCCTACTCACCGCGTTCATACCCCTGGCCGGACCCCTCCTGGCCACGAGCTCCCTCAGCGCCTCCGGAACTGTGGCCGCGCTGGCCATCGCGGCCACCGTCGTCGACGTCTCCCCCTTCTCCACTGATGGCGCACTGGTGGTGGCCAATGCCCGGGATCACGACCGGCAACGGGTCTACAAGCAGCTGACGTTCTATGCCGGCGGCGTGGTGATGGTGGCTCCGGCCCTGGCCTGGGCGCTGCTGGTACCCACCAACATTATGTAGCACTGCACTTCACCCCGCCGCTGGCGCCTGTGAATTCCAGCTCATTCGGGACATTGCGCCCGTCCCCGGCGTTAAACGGAGCGGCGGGAGGAGGCCGGATGATCATTGTGCTGACGGGCATCGACGGATCGGGAAAGTCGACGGCGGCCCGCGCCTTGGTGTCGATGGTGCGGGCCCGCGGCGGACGGGCCTTGCTGGTGAGCAACCATGCGGGCCGGCGGGTCATGTCCCTGGCCGCGGCCAGGCTGGGAGTGCGGCTGCCGGACAGGGTGGCAGACGGCGTCGAAACCCTTCTGCGGGTGGGCAACGTGCTGGTATCGCACCTGCGCGCCAGCCGGTTCGACGGCCTGGTGGTGATGGACCGCCACCTTCACTGCCAACTGGCACTGCGGCACGCAAAAGGGCTGCCCCGCGGACGCTTCCTCCCCTGGCTGCTGGCCCGGCTGCCGCAACCGGACGCCGTCTTCCACCTGGACATAGACAACGCCGAAGCCCACCGCCGCATCATTGTCCGTGGGACGGATTCGGAGAGCCTTGCTGACCTCGCCGCGTTCCACCACGGGTACCGGGAACTGCCGGAGTACGCGGGCTTTTTGCGGATAGACGCGTCCGCACCGGCGGGCGAGGTCGCGGCGGAGCTCAATTCCCGGCTGGAGTTCGCGCAGGCCTGAGGGGCGCGCAGGACGGGCCAGGACTTTGCAGTCCTGGCCCGCCTCCGCGCTGTGGGTTGCGGCTACCGCGAGGCAGTCGGGGAGGCCGACGACGAGGCGCCAGTGCCCGATGACATCGTCGCCGAAGAGGTGGACGAGGCGGTCGACGAAGCCGAGCCACTCGGCGAGGACGTGCCCATGGAACCCGACGAACTGGTGGAGGACGGGCTGGAAGTGCCGCCCCCGCCGTCGGCCTTCTTTAACACGTCATTGATGAGGCCCTCAAGTTCCTTCTGGTCCTTGTCGCCCAGGTCGGTGCCGCTCTTCGTGGCTACCACCAGAAGGCGCCCCTGCGCGGCGGAAACCTGCATCAGCTTCTGCTGGTTGTCACCGCTGCGGGTGCTGACGGTGGCGAAGGTCTTGTCCGCGTCGGTGTCCGCCTTCAGTTCCTTGCTGGACACGTCGTATTTCTGCCCCAGCGCGGAGACCGAGAACTTGGCGCACTGGTCCATCTTGCCGCTGATGTCGTTCAGGGTCTTTACGGCGTCTGGGCCGTCGCTGCCGGACTGGGCCGACAGGCTGCGCGGCTGGTTACCGTCCGAAAGTGCTACGGCAACGTCACCGTTTTCCACCTTGTCCAGCAGTCCAGCCGTGGCAATGTCCTTGCAGTCCTTGGGGTCGATGGTTGCCGTGCTCATGAGCAGGTTGGCGATATTTCCGCCCTGGTCAACCTGCTCCTTGGAGTACAGCTTGAGCTCATTGCCGTCAGCGTCCTTCATGCCCGAGATCAGGTCACGGAGCTGATCCTCCGAGTACACCTTGGCGTCCGCGGTCGGGCTGGCGGACGGCGACGCGGTGGCCGAACTGGACGGGGTGGCCGTACCGCCGCCCCCGCCCGAGCAGCCGGCCAATGCCAGCATCGCCGCAGCCATTACTCCAAGCGCAGAAACTTTTCGCATCAGGTTCACCCTCCAAAATAGACAGCATGCTTATCACTTTCACTGTAGACGTTCCCATTGGCACGGTGAAATAACGGCACGGGGGAAGTTTGCCGGATAGTGCCGCGTGCAGGATTTGTGCCGGATGCCCGCGGGGCCGTTGTGGAATAATCCGTGGCGGGAGGCGAGTGGACCGTGAACAGTGAGCTCATCCTCCGCGGGCACATTGTTTCGGCGACCCTGGATGTGCCGGACGGCGTTGTAGCGGTCGACGGCGGCGTGGTCACCTTTGCTGGGCCGGCGTCGGAATTTCCCGGGGTTCTTCCGGATCAGGCCGCGGCACCGGGGTTTCTCCTGCCGGGCCTGGTCGACCTGCACTGTCACGGGGCACACGGCTCTGACTTCTCGGAGGGCAACCCTGACGGTGCCCGCCACGCCGCCCGCTACCTTCACAGCCGCGGCACAACTACGCTTCTGGCCAGCATCGTCACGGGGCAGCCCGGACAGCTTGTCCGCAACCTTTCCGCTCTTCGGGGGCTGGCTGGTGAGGGCCTCATTGCCGGTTCGCATCTCGAGGGTCCATTCCTTTCAACGGAGCAGTGCGGCGCCCATGACACTGCGCTGCTGTTGGATCCCGATCCGGGCCTGGTGTCCGGATTCCTTGGTGCTGCCGGGGAATCAATGGTTTCCATGACCCTGGCGGCCGAGCTTTCCGGAGCGTTCGAACTTGTGGATCTCCTCGCGGCGCGCGGCATCATCCCGTCCTTGGGACACACGGCTGCGGATCATCCGACGGCGGCGGCTTTCCTTAAGCGCGCAGCGGGCGGTTTGGCCGCTGGCGGGCATTCCACGGGGCGGCGGCGGCCGACGGTTACCCACCTGTTCAACGCCATGCCTCCACTGCACCATCGCTCCCCCGGACCCGTCGCGGCATGCCTCAGCGCGGCACGGGCGGGAGAAGCGGTGGTGGAACTGATAGCCGACGGTGTACATGTGGCGCCCGAAACGGTGCAGTTGGTCTTTGATCTAGTTGGTGCGGACAATATCGCCCTCGTTACCGACTCGATGGCTGCAACCGGTCTTGACGACGGCCAATACCTGCTGGGGTCCCTTTCCGTCACGGTAGACCAAGGCGTGGCGCGGGTGGATGCCACTGGTGCCATTGCGGGTGGCACCAGCACGCTGCTGGAGGTCCTCCGGACTACTGTGGCCGCGGGTGTTTCCCTGCGGGACGCCGTAACCTCGGCGTCGGCTGTTCCAGCGTCCGTGCTGGGGCTCTCGGCGCAGGCCGGGGATCTGCGTCCCGGGATGCCGGCGGACGTGTTGGTGCTTGACCAGGATTTGAAGCTTGCCCGCGTGCTGCGGAAAGGCGCGAGGGTAAACTCCTCGGGCTGACCGCTACAGCCTGCTGAGGCGCACCGGTTTCGGGCGCCGCTTCGAATGTCGGACCCCCGTTGGATGATGTTCTTATGGGAATCGCCGGTGGTGTTGGGGTGGCTTTGGAAGGTGTCCATGCCTCCGTTGCTGCCCTTGATGCGCTGGAGAAAGAGGACGATTTCCTGGCTTCCGGGGCTCATGCTGGTGCCGGTGTGGATGTTAGCGCCGGTACGGATGTTTTGCAGCGGCGGTATGGGATTCGGCTGGAACGGCTGGAGCTTATGGCTCGGCTGGAGGCGCAGCTCGCTGCGACGAAAGCACACGACGCCGCTGAGGCAGTGGAGTTCCAGCAAGCGATGACGCCGCCGGACGCCTCGATCCAGGACCGCACTTACGCTGACATGTCGGTGGTGGAGGAAATCGCCGGGGTGCTGACCATCAGCTCCACGGCTGCGGGGGCGTTGGTGGAGCAGTCACGGCGCATCTGTTCCCTGCCACACGTCATGAACGCCCTGGCCGCGGGCGCGATGTCGTGGCAGCACGCACGAATTGTCGCCGACGAAACCGAAGGCCTCACCCCGGAGGGCGCGCTGAAGCTGGTGGCGCATTTCTTCGACCCTGACGCACCCCAGCCCGCCCGCGGCGCGGCCCCGGGTGACCTCGTTCCGTGCCGGTTCCGGGCCAAGGTCCGTGGGTGGCGGGAACGCCATCACCCCGACTCGATCGAGAAGCGCCATGTAAAGGGCGTGGCTGACCGGCGGATGGAATACACCCCCGACAAGGACGGCATGGCCTGGGTCTCCCTCTACCTCCCCGGGGACACCGCTTGCGCGATCTGGAACCGCACCACCGCCACCGCCCGCGGACTCCAAGGCCCCGACGAAGAGCGCACCCTCACCCAGCTGCGCCCCGACATCGCCGCATCCCTGCTTCTCGGCGCCGGGAACACCACACAGACCGGGAAACCCTCCGAGGCCGGGAAGGTGCCCACCCCGCGGGCCGACGTCCTGGTGATGGTGCCCGTATTCTCCCTCCTCGGAGTGACCGATGAACCCGCCGTACTGGATTGTTTCGGGCCGATCCCGGCGTCCATGGCACGGAAACTTGTCGCCGACGGGGCGGACTCCCTCTACCGGGTCCTGATCGACCCACGCGACGGCGCACCACTGGAAATCGGCCGCAAAAACTACCGGCTCACCGAAACCATCAAACGCTGGATCAGGCTGCGCGATACCAAGTGCACCTTCCGGGGCTGCACCAACCGCACCCCCGACAACGAAACCGACCACCTACAAGCCTGGCAACACGGCGGCACCACCAACGTCAGCAACCTGGCCCAACTCTGCCCCAAACACCATCGACTCAAACATCACAGCCAATGGACACCCGACCCGGCCACCAAGAATGAACCACCCGGCTGGACCTCACCCACGGGACGGCACTACAACGCCGAATACCAGGACTCAGAACCAACCCACTGGCCACCGGGAAACTGGCCGCAATGGCTGCAAAGGCTCATGCCAACGGAGCGAAGCCTCTTGGAGGAAGCCCTGTTGGAGCGCCTTGCCGTGTAGGAACTCTGGAGGAACCACAGAGCGACTGATGCTCCCCTTGGCACATCCCGGACAGCCAGCGAACCGGCTAGGCAGCCTCGGGGGATCCCGCAGCGCGGCCACGGAGCCTCATCCGTTGCGTGCGCTCCTTCATAGTGAGAGCCCGCAGCCGCGGAACGGCCCCAAGAGCAAGCGGCTGCCCATGGCCCGGCGCCAGCAACCGGGGACCCAGACCTGCGAGGCGTGTGATGGAGTCCATGGATTGCTCCCAGTTCCAGGTGGTGTACCTGGGTGGCCCGGACAGGTCCGGTACGCCTGAGAGGATGCCGCGGATGGAATTCAAACCCACCGTCACCACCGCATCCCCGGTGAGCAGGACGCCGTCGCCGGCGCGCCAATAGGCAACATGTCCCGGGGTATGGCCGGGCGTGGGGATGGCCGCCCACCCTGGCAGCCCTGGTATTCCTCCATCGCGGGGCAGGCGGCGGGCGACGTCCGTGATGTCACCGGACGCTTCGATCCTGCGGCGGGTGCGGGCGGGCAACGACCACAGGAGCGGGGCGATGATCCAGCGGTCCAGCGGCATTGAAAACTCGGGGATGTATTTCCCGGCGGCCATGGGCAACTCTGCTTGGTGAACGTACACCGGCACCTCCCACGTCCGGGCCAGGGCACCGGCAGCGCCGGAGTGGTCCGGATGGATGTGCGTCAGCAGGATGGCACCAGGCGTGATGCTATTCCCCAACTCTTGCTCCACAGCGCGCCGGACCGGCTCCGCGCTGCCGGCCCAGCCACAGTCCACCATCGCCCAGGTGGTACCCGAGCGCACAAGGTAGAGGTTTGCGGCCATTGGACCTGCACCGGAGGTCATCAACAGCACGCCGGAAGCAATCTCCCGCGGTTCGGTTACACGCGTCATCAGTCTTTTACACCACCGGGTGGCGAATCAGCGTTCGCAGCTTGTCAGGTGCGCTGCGGCGGGGATCGCCGAGGTAGATTTCGTGGTGCCTGCCGCGGACCTTCAGCCCGGCCTCCACCACCGCTGCGTCGAGGCGGGCGATTGTGGCGCCTTCGTCGGCGTAAGGACCGACATGGAGGGTCTGGGCGCAGCGGCCCTCTTCCCAACGCTCGAACTGGAGCAGGTCCAGTGCCGGAAGTTCCTTGGCCCGGGACTCCTCCCTGGCCCGCTCCAGCATGGCTTCGTCGATTGGTTCGGGCTGAACCATCATGGCCTGCCATCGCCATGATTCCCGGTCGACTCCTGAAAGGCCGCCGAAGCCTGCTGTTACGGGCTCGTCGGGGTCAGCGTGCCCAGGCTCGTCGAACCACCACAGTGCTTCCAGCGGCATTACTTTCGTGGCCAAACCAGCCCGCTTCTTGAGCCCGAAGTGCGCGGCGTAGCTGATGGTAAAGAGCGCCTGGACTGCTTCCGCGAATGCAGGTCCGTCGGGGTCCCCCTGGCCCCGGACCATGGCGAAGAGCAACAAAGGAACGTCAACGAAATCGACGGATCCCTTCCGCCCCTTGTAGAGGACTGCGATGTCCTCGCGAAGATCGCTCACCGCCCCTGGACTCACCTCGCCTGGATTCTCCTTGACGTCGCCATGCACCCAGTTTTTCGCCGCCCTTGCCAACCCAACAGGGCCTAACGGCCTTTCTAGCCGTCAGCCCCGGGCAGGCGCACCTCCACGAGTTCCCCGGTCACCCGCGTTTCGAAAAGTGGCTGCCGCGAAGTTGCCGGGCCGGCTTTCACTTCACCGGTGCGCAGAGAGAATGTGCTCCGGTGCCAGGGGCAGACGACGCACGGGTCGCCGTCGTGGTCTTTGATCTTGCCCTCGTGAAGCGGACCGGAGAGGTGGCTGCAGACGTCGGAGAGTACGTTGACCGTTCCGCCCTCACGGTGTACCAGCAACGGGATGCCGGCCACTTCGCGCTTGTGCAGGCCGCCCTCGGGCAGCTCCGTCAACGGTGCCAACGGGTGCCATCCTGACGGGAAGCGGTGCGGGATTTCCTCGCTGTGGTTCACGCCTGCTGCCTGGCGGTACGAAAGGTGGCCGCCCAGGAAGCCGCCGGCGCTGACGGTGGCCAGTCCAAGATATGCAAGCACCTTGCCGCTTCCCTGGCTGCCAGTTGACCGCTGCACCAGCGACGTGATGTAGAGGCCTGTGGCGGTGACGTTGGCCGCGGCGTGCACCAGGCCCACCCTCTGCTGCTGCGGATGAAGCTGGGACCAATCGGTGAATCCGGCCAGCGCAGACGGAATCACGCTGGCAGTGCCCACCCCTATAAGCAGCCGGGCAGCTTTTTCTCCGCCCGGGACCGCGTCGAGTACTCCTGCGGAGAGCCAGGCACCGATGGGCACCTGGACAGCAAGGGGATGCACCGGGTGGCCGATGGGAACGCCGTGGAGGACATCACGGGCCCAGCGCGGTTTGATGACCTTCAGGACGATTTTCCGGACGCTCTTGGCCAGTGGGTCAAGCCACTCGGCATCCTCGAAACGGGTGACAAGCTCAAGTGCGGGTAACGGTTTCATGTGTCCTCCCTTACCCCGATTACCGCAATCCACTCGCCGCTGAATACCCGTCCTGGGAAGGAGGTATTTCGCTTTTGGCGGCAGCTACCGAAGCGGGGACCCCAGCACCGTGAACCGGTGGCCTCCCATTTCACCGGACAGCAGCGGCTTCGCCTCGGCGATCGCGGCCTGCGTGCTGTCCAACTGCAGCGATGCCTGGTGCGCTTCGGCAGACTCCCACAGTTCCGAGACGAACACGGTGTCCGGCATATCGGCATTAATTCCCACCTCATACAGCAGGCACCCGGCTTCCTTCATCCCGGGTTTCGGCCGGAGCAGGATGGCCACCAGGGCATCGCGCTGGCCGGGCTTGGTTCCCAGCATTCCCACATTCGCAAAAGTCATAGGGACAGTCTGCCGCTTGCGGCGAACGCCGGAAAGGAGCACAAAGGCCAGCCCCGGCACAAGCGGCGCCCAGCTCCAAGCAGGGTGCGGTTGCCCCTAGCGCAGCTGCGCAGAGGGGAGGATATTTTTAAACACCGGATCAGCGAACAGAAGGATCCGGAGTCGAAGCCACCCGCACTGCGGGGCGCGCTGTTTGAAACGGGACGGGCAGGCTCCTGCCACCACAACGGTTTATTGAAAATGTGCTCAATTCCGGCGGCTTAAGGCTGCCCGCAAAGGTGAATCGCATCCTTTGAGGAGCAACAAGATATGTCCAACACTCGAATTAAGAGGCCAACCCGGGCAAGGCTGGCCATGGTTCCGGTCCTCTCACTGGGCCTGTTCGGAGGTTTCCTTGCGTTGGCCGCACCCGCCAACGCGGAAACAAGCCGCAACGGCTGTACCGTCGACCCAAAGGATCCCAAGGATCTCCGGGGCAACAAGGTCGATTTCAGGATCAAAGTGGACTGCAACGGCGAAAAGACCGTCGAGATCCGCCAGTTGCGCTACGAAGACGACCCCGGTCCGCGCAGCAGTGACGACTTCCTCGGCCGCACAGTCTTCACCGAGCAGTTTGATCGCCACGACGGCGCGAGGACCCTTTCCAGCATTGACCGTGTGCCTAACCTCGACCGCAGGGGCGCAGAAGAGGTCTACCAGCTGGTCTCGTTCCGCGTGCAGAACCACGGCGGACACTGGTCCGACTGGACCCCATGGGAGAAGAGCGCCGTAGTGGAAGTCCACCGCGACGGGAAGTAGAACTCTTCTTCCCCTTAGCGGGGAGCCAGGGGCAGCGTCCCTGGCTCCTCCCCGTTACGATCTGTCCGTTTCAGTCTGCGGCGCCCAGGTTTCCGGCATGGACGACGGCGCCACTCGCCGTCGTATCTTCCTTCAGCATCCAGCCCACCCGCTTGACCGTCCGCAGCATCACCGCGCTCTCCACAATGTCGATGCCGGGCACCTTCTGCTGCAGCGCCAGTTCAGCGGACATGACGTCTGCCAGCGTGTGCAGCCACATGATGATCACGAAGTTGGTGGGTCCGGTGGTGGAGGCGCTCAGCCGCACGTTGCTGATGGTGCGGATCTCTGCTGCGGCTGCCTCGTGCTGGCCGGCCGGTACGTTCACGAACCATTGGCAGGTCACCGGGAACGACGAGTAGCGCTGCGCGATTTCGCAGCGGAACGACAGGATGCCGCTGGCCAGCACGCGGTTCAGCTGGCGCTGCACGGTGGCGGGATGGCGGCCAAGGGCGCGGGCAATCTGCGCAGCTGTGGCACGGCCATCCCGGGCCAGGAACGGCAGCAGGTCAAGGTGGCTTTGCGGAAGCTGCCCGGCCACCTGCGCCGGCTCCGGGCGTGCCTGCGGTGCGAGGGTCCGCAGGGTGGCCAGCTGCGAACGGCTCAGGACATTCAACCGCCAGTCGTCGCCGCTGCTGTGCAGCCGTGTGCACAGGGCCACCTGGTACTTGGTCAGCCCGTCGATGGTTTTCAGCTGCGAGACCACCCGGTCGCTGAATTCCTCCAGCGACCGGGTAATGACAGTCAGCATCAGGTCCCGGTTGCTGGCCGCCTCCTCCACCGTCACGATCTCCGGCACAGCGGCCAGCTGCGCCGTGACGCTGTCCCGCCGGTTCATTTCGCAGTCAACGGCCACATACGCCAGGAGCATCTGCTTGGGGTCACCCGCCAGGTGCGCCGTCGTCCACGCAGCGCCCTGCGAGGCCAGCCTGTCCCAGCGGGCGGCGAGGGTAGTCGCATGGACGTCCAGCACCTTGGCGGCGTCAGCCCAGCCAAGCCTCGGCGCAGCCTGCAGCACTTGGATCAGGGCAAGGTCATCCTCGCTGAGCTCCACCCACGCCTCCTTCACCTTGCATGAATCCTGACGCCATCAGGCACTTGCAGAATAATTCCAGCGCTTTCCTTGATTGTGAACCACGCCACTTCAGAATAGTCCCCAAGCCCTGATGCCCATGCCAAGGAGTAACACGTGACCATAACCGCCGACGCCAAGGACCTGCAGGATGACCTGGTCCGCCTGCGCCACGACCTGCACCGGCAGCCGGAAATCGGGCTCCACCTTCCGCGCACCCAGGAGAAGGTTTTGGAGGCGCTGGACGGCCTCCCCTTCGAGATCACCCTGGGCAAGGAGACGACGTCGGTCACCGCAGTCCTGCGTGGCGGCAACTCTGATCCCGCCGGGCAGCGTCCCGCGGTCCTCCTCCGTGCAGACATGGACGGGCTGCCCGTCCAGGAGAAGACCGGGGTCCACTTCACATCCCAGGCTGACGGCGCCATGCACGCCTGCGGCCACGACCTGCACACCTCCATGCTCGCCGGAGCCGCCACCCTCCTGGCCGAGAAGAGGCACCAACTCCAGGGCGACGTCGTCCTCATGTTCCAGCCTGGCGAGGAAGGCTGCGACGGGGCCAGCTACATGATCCGGGAGGGCGTCCTGGACGCCGCTGGTCCACGCGTCCAGGCAGCGTACGGCATGCACGTGTTTTCCTCGCTGGAGCCGCACGGCACCTTTTGCACCAAGCCCGGCGTCATGCTCAGCGCGTCGGACGGCCTGGAAGTCACGGTGCTCGGCGCCGGCGGCCATGGTTCGGCACCGCATTCCGCGAAGGATCCGGTCACCGTGGCAGCAGAAATGGTGACAGCCCTGCAGGTCATGGTCACCCGCCAGTTCAACATGTTCGATCCCGTAGTCCTGTCCGTGGGCGTGCTGCACGCGGGGACCAAGCGGAACATCATCCCGGAATCTGCGCGCATCGAAGCAACCATCCGGACCTTCTCGGAAGCATCCCGCCTGAAGATGATGGACGCCGTGCCACGCCTGCTCAAGGGGATCGCCGCCGCACACGGAGTGGAGGTCGCCGTCGACTACCTGCAGGAATACCCGCTCACCATCACCAACGAAGACGAAACACACACCGCCGAAAAAGTGATCACCGAGCTTTTCGGCGAGCGCCGCCTCTCGCGCTGGGCCACCCCGCTCAGCGGCTCGGAGGACTTCTCCCGCGTGCTGGCCGAGGTACCCGGCACGTTTGTGGGCCTCAGCGCCGTGTCCCCCGGGGGCGACCCCGACGCGTCGCCGTTCAACCACTCCCCGTATGCCACGTTCGATGACGCGGTGCTCGCGGACGGCGCCGCACTCTACGCGGAACTCGCCATTTCGCGGCTGGCCACGCTCTCGCGGACCGCCTAAGTTTCCCCTCCCGTCCCCGGCAGCAGCGCCGCTGCCCTTTCCCGCAGACCAACCGACCAGGAAGAAGACCATGTCCGTTGCAGTAACCAAGCCCCAGACTGGACGCATGTCCACCGCCAAGACCATCGTCGGCACCGGCATCGGCAATGCCGTTGAGTGGTACGACTGGGCCATCTACGCCACGTTTACTCCCTTCATCGCCAGCCAGCTGTTCAGCAAGGAGGACCCGGCGTCGGCGGTGCTGTCCACCCTGGCGATCTTTGCGGTCGGCTTCGTAGCCCGGCCCTTCGGCGGCTTCCTCTTCGGCTGGATCGGCGACCGGGTGGGCCGGAAGACCTCGATGACTTTCGCCGTCGGCCTCGCCTCGCTGGGCAGCCTGCTGATCGGCATCGCCCCCACGTTCGCCAGCGTCGGTGCTTTCGCTTCGCTCATGCTGCTGGTGGCCCGCCTGGTGCAGGGCCTGGCACACGGCGGCGAGCTGCCGTCCTCGCAGACGTACCTGTCCGAGATGGCCCCCAAGGAACACCGCGGCTTCTGGGCCACCCTCATCTACACCTCAGGGACCGTGGGCATCCTCTTCGGAACGCTGCTGGGCGCCGTCCTGAACATGGCGCTGAGCACCGAGGCGATGAATGCCTGGGGCTGGCGGATCCCGTTCCTGATCGGTGCCGCCATGGGCCTGTACGCGCTGATCATGCGGTCACGCCTGCACGAGACCGAGGCATTCAAGGACGAGGCCGTCACCGCCAAGCGCGCTCCCATCTGGCCGCAGATTGTCCGCTACCGCAAGCAGGCCATGCAGGTCATCGGCCTGACCGTGGGCCTGACGGTGATCTACTACATCTGGGGCGTGGTGGCGCCAAGCTACGCCACCACCGCGCTGAAGATCGACCGCGGCGAGGCACTGTGGGCGGGCGTGATCGCCAACATCGTCTTCATCGCCGCCCTGCCCGTATGGGGAAAGCTCTCGGACCGCATCGGCCGCAAGAAGGTCCTGTGGGCCGGCGCAATCGGCTCCGCGGTGCTGCACTTCCCCATGACCTGGCTGCTGAAGGACTCCGCCTGGCAGCTGGCCGTGAGCATGTCCGTGATGCTGGTCTTCGTGGCTGCGAGCGCCGCCATTGTTCCGGCCGTGTACGCCGAGCTGTTCCCCACCTCCATCCGCACGGTGGGCGTGGGCGTGCCCTACTCCATCTGCGTGGCGGTGTTCGGCGGCACCGCCCCCTACCTGCAGCAGTGGCTGGGCTCGTCCCTTGGGGCGCCGCAGGTGTTCAACATCTACGCAGTGCTGCTCCTGGCGGTCAGCGCAGCGTTCGTGTTCACGATTCCTGAAACCAAGGGCAAGGACCTGACCCACTAGTCCCCGGCTTTACTGCAAACATCCCCGGCGCGGTTTTCCGTGCCGGGGATGTTTGGCGTTTCCAGGGTTTCGCGGCGGCCAGGTTGGATGGCGGCCAGGGTGGATGGCAGCCGGGCTGGATGGCAGGTTGGATGCGGCCCGGCTACGCGGCAGTGGGAAGCACCAGGAGGTAGCCGGCGGCCAGGCCGCTGCTCCAGCGCCGCGGCTCGCGGACTACGAACTGCGTGGCCAACTGCTCCGGCGTCAGCAGGGCATTGGGCGCCGGCGACGGGCCCCACTGGCCACTGCCGTAGGGGTAGAGCGGATCGAGGACGCGGATGCCGGTCACTGAAAAATCGGGGAACTGGCGCGGATCGCCCACCGATTCGAATCCGCTCATCACCCAGGCGTGGCGGCCACTCCACATCACCAGGCCCACCGGCCTGCCCGTCTCCGTGATGGCACGCGCCGCCGTCCGCACCGCTTCTTCATAGCCCGGAACGCTCACGACGGCGTACGGCCCCATCCCCGCTTCCGTCAGCACCTGCGCCCAGCCGAAGGGATTGGCGCCGTTGAACGAGTCCGAAGAGTGGGCGCGGGCCGTCTCCCACAGTTCGTTCTGCTGCGCGCGGTCAGCCCAGGTGCCGCCG
The DNA here is from genome assembly GCF_019977395.1 of Arthrobacter sp. NicSoilC5. Taxonomy (NCBI): domain Bacteria; kingdom Bacillati; phylum Actinomycetota; class Actinomycetes; order Micrococcales; family Micrococcaceae; genus Arthrobacter; species Arthrobacter sp. NicSoilC5. The sequence goes on from NZ_AP024660.1 coordinate 2,437,544, forward strand.
CCGGTGTCGTCAATCAGGTTGTGCGCCATCTGGATGCTCGCGGCCACGCACCAGTCGAAGGTGTACTGCGGAACGAAGTCCCCCTCCCGGTACAGGTTGAGGGCAAACGGCTGGGGCACCGGGGCGGGAGCGGGAGCACTGGCGGGGGCGGGAGCGGGAGTGGCGGCCGGGATCGGCGCCTGCGGCGGAGCGAGGGCGACGTCGGCCGCATCCGGCGCGGAGCTTGCCGAACCGGACGCCGGGGTGGGCACCGTCGCGATCGCCCCAGGTGACGGGGCCGCGGATCCAGACACGGCTTGCCCCGCGCCCACCCCGGGCGTGCAGCCGGCAAGGAAGGCCATCACGGCGATGAGCCAGGCCAGAAGCCGGAGGCGGGCAGCGGTCATGATCGCTCCAGTCCATTTCACGTCGGGCGGACGTACCTGCTACCAGTCTCCCGCCCGCGCCTCCCCTTGACTACCCCACCCCACCTTCCCTACACTTTTCATAAAGCAGAATCTAAATTCCACAAAGCGGAAACGGTGAAGATGCCGGCAGCAAGGGAAGATAGATCAAAGCCCCTCCTCGGAAGGACCTACGATGACGTACACAGTGAACTGCTCCATCCTCCTCACGGAGCTTCCCCTGCTCGAACGCCCCGCCGCCGCCAAGGCCGCAGGCTTCGACGCCGTTGAGTTCTGGTGGCCCTTCGAAACCTCGGTCCCGGCGGACAGCGAGATCACCGCGTTCGAGAACGCCATCACGGACGCCGGGGTGCAGCTCACGGGCCTGAACTTCAACGCCGGCAACATGCCCGGCGGTGATCGCGGCCTGGTGTCCTGGAAGGGACGGTGCTCCGAGTTCAAGGACAACATCGACGTCGTGGCCGGCATCGGCGGGCGCCTGGGCTGCAAGGCCTTCAACGCCCTCTACGGCAACCGGCAGGACGAATTCACCCCCGAAGAGCAGGATGAACTCGCCGTCAAGAACCTGGCGGCAGCGGCCGAAGGCGTAGCCCGCATCGGCGGCACCGTCCTCCTCGAACCCGTAAGCGGCGCACCCAAATACCCGCTCCTCACCGCCGACGACGCACTCCAGGTCATCGCCCGCGTCAAGGAGGAAGCCGGCGTCGGGAACATCAAGCTCCTCGCCGACTTCTACCACCTGGCAGTCAACGGCGACGACGTCCAGGCAGTCATCGAAAACCATGCCAAGGAGTTCGGCCACATCCAGATCGCCGACAACCCCAGCCGCGGCGCCCCCGGCACCGGCACCCTCCCGCTCGGCGAATGGATCGCCCGCAGCCGCGAACTCGGTTACGAGGGCTACATCGGCCTCGAGTACAAGGAACCGCAGGAAACGGCCTTCAGCTGGGCCATCCGCCAGCGCATCTCCCAGTAATCCCCACCCGCCCAACTGAGTAGCAGTAGATGTCGTTTAGACCGCCCAAAACGACATCTACTGCGACCTAGTTGGGTAACCCCACACAGACTTTCAGGAAAGAGAACCATCATGAGCAACGTTGCAGTCATCGGACTCGGAATCATGGGCCTGCCCATGGCCATCAACCTGGTCAAGGCCGGCCACACTGTCACCGGATTCAACCGCAGCCAGGACAAGATCGACAAGCTGGTCTCCGAGGGCGGCCAGGGCGCCTCGAGCATCGCGGACGCCGTCAAGGACGCCGACGTCGTCATCACCATGGTGCCGGACTCCCCCGACGTTGAGGGCGTGGTCAGCGGCAAGGACGGCGTCTTCGCCAACGCGAAGCAGGGCGCGCTGTGGATCGACGCCTCCAGCATCCGCCCGGACATGGCCAAGCGCCTGTCCGACGAAGCCCGCGAAGCAGGCATCCGCCCCCTCGACGCCCCTGTCTCCGGCGGCGAACAGGGCGCCATCGACGCCGTCCTGTCCATCATGGTGGGCGGCGACAAGGCAGACTTCGACGACGCCCAGGACGTCCTGAACGCGGTCGGCAAAACCATCGTCCACGTCGGCCCCTCCGGCTCCGGCCAGACCGTCAAAGCGGCCAACCAGCTGATCGTGGCCGTCAACATTGAAGTCCTCGGCGAGGCCATCGCCTTCCTTGAGGCTTACGGCGTGGACACCGACGCCGCCCTCAAGGTCCTCGGCGGCGGCCTGGCCGGCTCCAAGGTCCTGGACCAGAAGGGCCAGAAGATGCTGGACCGCAACTTCGACCCCGGCTTCCGGCTCGCCCTGCACCACAAGGACCTGGGCATCGTCACCGCGGCCGCCCGCGAAGCGAACGTCGCCATCCCCCTCGGCGCAGTCGCCGCCCAGCTCGTCGCCGCCACCGTCAACCAGGGTGACGGCGCACTGGACCACTCCGGACTCTTCAAGCAGGTCCTGCAGCTCAGCGGCAGGAAGTAGCCACTCCCGGCGCAGCCGGGACAAAAGCGCGGAACAAGCACCTCAGCAGGGAACCCGCCGTCGTACACGAAACGACGGCGGTCCCTCCAGCACACCCAAAAACAGACTTTCAAGCTTTCAAGGAGCACCCCATGAGCAAGATGCGTACCGTTGATGCAGCGGTGGCCATCCTGGAAAAGGAAGGCGCCATCGAGGCGTTCGGCCTGCCAGGCGCCGCCATCAACCCCTTCTACTCCGCAATGCGCGCCCACGGCGGCATCCGCCACACCCTGGCCCGCCACGTTGAAGGTGCCAGCCACATGGCCGATGGCTTCAGCCGCGCCAAGGACGGCAACATCGGCATCTGCATCGGCACCTCCGGCCCCGCCGGCACCGACATGATCACCGGCCTGTACGCCGCCTGGGCAGACTCCATCCCCATGCTCTGCATCACCGGCCAGGCCCCCGTGGCCAAGCTGCACAAGGAGGACTTCCAGGCCGTGGACATCGAGTCCATTGCCAAGCCCGTCACCAAGATGGCCATGACCATCCTGGAACCGGGCCAGGTTCCCGGCGGCTTCCAGAAGGCCTTCCAGCTGATGCGCTCCGGCCGCCCTGGCCCGGTGCTGCTGGACCTGCCCATCGACGTGCAGATGGCAGAAATCGAATTCGACATCGACACCTACGAGCCACTCCCCGTTGAGAAGCCCAAGGCCTCCCGCAAGCAGCTGGAAAAGGCCCTGGACATGCTGCTCGCCGCCAAGCACCCGCTGATCGTGGCCGGCGGCGGCATCATCAACGCCGGCGCCTCCGCGGAGCTGGTGGAGCTGGCCGAAACCCTGAACGTTCCGGTCATCCCCACCCTGATGGGCTGGGGCACCATCCCGGATGACCACCAGCTCATGGCCGGCATGGTGGGCCTGCAGACCAGCCACCGCTACGGCAACGAGAACTACCTGCGGAGCGACTTCGTGATCGGCATCGGCAACCGCTGGGCCAACCGCCACACCGGCGGCCTGGAAACCTACACGGCAGGCCGCAAGTTCGTGCACATCGACATCGAGCCCACCCAGATCGGCCGCGTGTTCTCACCGGACCTGGGCATCGCGTCCGACGCCGGCGCGGCGCTGGCAGGGCTGGTTGAGCTCGCAAAGGAGCGGGCAGCGGCCGGGTCCCTGCCGGACTACAGCGCCTGGGTTGCCGAGTGCCAGGACCGGAAGGCCTCCCTGCACCGCAAGACGCACTTCGAGAACATCCCCATCAAGCCGCAGCGCGTGTACGAGGAGATGAACAAGTCCTTCGGCCGCGACACCACCTACGTTTCCACCATCGGCCTGTCCCAGATCGCCGGCGCGCAGATGCTGCACGTCTTCGGCCCGCGCAAGTGGATCAACGCCGGCCAGGCAGGCCCCCTGGGCTGGACCGCCCCGGCCGCCCTCGGCGTCGCCCGCTCCAACCCGGACCAGACCGTGGTGGCCCTCTCCGGCGACTACGACTTCCAGTTCATGATCGAGGAACTGGCCGTGGGCGCGCAGTTCAACCTGCCGTACATCCACGTGGTGGTGAACAACTCCTACCTGGGCCTGATCCGCCAGTCCCAGCGCGGCTTCAACATGGAACAGAACGTGTCCCTGGCGTTCGAAAACATCAACAGCTCCCACCTGTCCGAGGACACCCGCGGCTACGGCGTGGACCACCTGAAGGTGGCCGAGGGCCTGGGCTGCAAGGCCGTCCGCGTGGAGGACCCCAGCGACCTCGCCGCCGCGTTCGACAAGGCCAAGGCCCTGATGGGCGAATTCCGGGTTCCCGTGGTGGTGGAAGTGATCCTGGAAAAGGTCACCAACATCTCCATGGGCGTGGAAATCAACGCCGTGAACGAGTTCGAGGAACTGGCGGAATCCGCCGCCGACGCTCCCACCGCCATCCTGGCACTGCAGGCCTAACCATGCGCATCGTGATCGCCCCGGACAAGTTCAAGGGATCCCTGTCAGCCCTGGAGGTGTGCAGCCACCTGGAAAAGGGCCTGCAACGCGGGGCCGGCGGCAACCTTGACATCGTCCAGATTCCGGTGGCCGACGGCGGCGAGGGCACCCTCGACGCCGCCGTCGGCTCCGGCTTCACCCGCCGCACGGCAACGGTCGCCGGGCCAACCGGACAGCCGGTGGAAGCCGAGTTCGCCGTCCGGGGCCACGAAGCCGTCATCGAAATGGCCACAGCCTCCGGGCTGGCGCTGGTCCCCCGGGTAAAGGACGGCGGCCGCCCCAGCCCGGCGCATGCCACCACGGCCACCAGCCTGGGCACGGGGCAGCTCATCCGTGCCGCGCTGGACGCGGGTTGCCGCCGCATCGTGCTGGGCGTTGGGGGCAGCGCGAATACCGACGGCGGTGCGGGGCTCCTGCAGGGCCTCGGTGCCAGGTTCCTGGACAGCCGCAACAACGAACTTCCCCCGGGCGGTGCTGCGCTGGCCAACCTGCACAGCATCGACTTCACCGATTTTGAGCCCCGCCTGGTGGACACCCGCTTCGTGCTGGCATCCGACGTGGATAACCCGCTGCTCGGCGCCCAGGGCGCCGCGGCGGTGTTCGGTCCGCAAAAGGGCGCCACACCACAAGACGTCGGTATGCTCGACGCCGCCCTGGCCAGGTTTGTCGAAGTCCTGGCCAGGGAAATCGGATTCCGCGCCGTCAAGGCTGCCGAGGCTCCCGGAGCCGGGGCAGCCGGCGGCGTGGGCTACGCCGCCATCGCCGTCCTGGCCGCAACACGGCGGCCAGGCATCGACGTCGTCCTGGAATTCACCGGGCTGGCGGACCGCCTGGCCGGCGCCGACCTGGTGATCACCGGCGAAGGCAGCCTGGACGAACAAAGCCTGCTGGGCAAGACACCCATGGGCGTTGCCCGCTCCGCAGCGGCGCAGGGGGTCCCCGTCATCGCCGTCTGCGGCCGGACCACCCTGGACCAGGACCAGGCAGTGGCTGCCGGGTTCGAGGATGTCTACGCTTTGACGGCGCTCGAAACCGATGTAAACAGGTGCATAGCAGAGGCAGGACCGCTGCTGGAGCAGCTGGGCACCCAGATCAGTGCGGGGTTGGCGGCCGACAGGACCGCCGCCGCAAGTACCAAGGAGGACCTCCGTGTCTGAAGAACGTTTTGACCTCGTCATCCGGGGCCGGCGCATCCTGACCACCGCAGGCATCGCCCCGCGTGAAGTGGGCGTGCGCAATGGCAAGATCGTGGCCATTGAGCCGCTGGGCAACGGCCTGGCCGGCACCGAGGTCATCGAACTGGCCGACGACGAAACCCTGCTGCCCGGCCTGGTGGACACCCACGTCCACGTCAACGAACCAGGCCGCACCGAGTGGGAAGGCTTCGCCTCCGCCACCCGTGCAGCCGCGGCCGGCGGCGTGACCACCATCATCGACATGCCGCTGAACTCCGTCCCGCCCACCACCACGGTGGAGAACCTCAAGCTCAAGCGCGAGGTAGCCGAGGACCAGGCCTTCATCGACGTCGGGTTCTGGGGCGGCGCCATCCCCGGCAACAAGGCAGACCTGCGTCCCCTGCACGACGAAGGCGTGTTCGGCTTCAAGTGCTTCCTCCTGCACTCCGGCGTGGACGAGTTCCCGCACCTGGACGCGGATGAGATGGAAGAGGACATGGCCGAGCTGAAGTCCTTCGACTCGCTCATGATCGTCCACGCCGAGGACTCGCACGCCATCGACCGCGCACCCCACCCCGGCGGCGACCACTACGAAACCTTCCTCGCCTCCCGCCCCCGCGGTGCCGAGAACAAGGCCATCGCCGAGGTCATCGAACGGGCCCGCTGGACCGGTGCCCGCGCGCACATCCTGCACCTCTCGTCGTCGGACGCGCTGCCCATGATCGCCTCGGCAAAGCGCGACGGCGTCAAGCTCACCGTGGAGACGTGCCCGCACTACCTGACGCTGATGGCCGAGGAAATCCCGGACGGCGCAACCGCGTACAAGTGCTGCCCGCCCATCCGCGAGGCCTCCAACCGGGAACTGCTGTGGCAGGGCCTGCAGGACGGCACCATCGACTGCATCGTCTCGGACCACTCCCCCTCCACCCTGGACCTCAAGGACCTGGAAAACGGCGACTTTGCCGTGGCCTGGGGCGGCGTCTCGTCACTGCAGCTGGGCCTGTCCCTGATCTGGAGCGAAGCCCGGCACCGCGGCATCCCGCTGGAACAGGTGGTGTCCTGGATGGCGGAGAAGCCCGCCAACCTGGCCCGCCTCACCAACAAGGGACAGCTGGCGCTGGGCTACGACGCCGACTTCGCGGTCTTCGCCCCTGATGAGGCCTTCGTGGTGGACGTGTCCAAGCTCAAGCACAAGAACCCCATCACGCCTTATGACGGCAAGACCCTCGCCGGCGTGGTCCGCAAGACCTTCCTGCGCGGCGCCGTGGTGGACGGCCAGACCCCCACGGGCAAGCTGATCCGCCGCGGCGGCGTATAAGGGCCCGCCATGGCAGTGGAAGCCCACCATCCGCGGACGGCGGTCCCGCATCCGGTTCCGCACGGCGTTCCGCACCGGGTTCCGCCCAGGCGCGCCACCGCCCACGGGCTGGCCGTCTGGGTGGTCCCGGCCGAAGGGACCAGCCCGGATATCCTGCGCCACGCCGCCCAAATGGTCCTTGCCAGGGCCCTCGAAACTGCTCCGGAGGCGGAAGTCCATTGGCCTGCCGCCGGAGCCCCCACGTCCGGGGTCTCCGCCAATGCGGAAGGAGCCGCAGCCGACTCCTCTCGCGTTCCTTCCATGGCGGAGAACCCCGGCGCAACCGCGGCCGACGGCGGCACCCGCCTGCCGCCGTCGGCCGGCCCCGTCAGCAGGGTCGCCGTGGACCTCGCCGCCGACTCCGTCCTGCTGGACGGCAGGCCGGTGGCGCTGACCGGCGTCGAATACAAGGTGCTGCGCTACCTGGTGACGCACCTGTCCCGCACGGTAGGCCGCGAAGAGCTGCAGGAGTTCCTGGAATCGTTGGATTTTCCCGGAGCCACCGCACGTTCCATCGACGTCTACGTGGGCAGGATCCGCAAGAAACTGGGCAATGCCCGCCATGCCGTGGCCACTGTCCGCGGCGGCGGCTACCAGTTTGTGCCGGGCCCGCACGCAGCCGTTCGGGGTCCGGCGGAATACTGCATATGACGCGCTGGTTTGTATCAGTAAGCGGTGACCCGCTTCACTTGATGTTTGGCCATCACTGACCGAGTCTTACAAAGGAACGCCATGAGCCCCACCCTGACCACCAAGCTTCAGCCCGGCACCCCGGCTCCTGATTTCACCCTCCGGGACGCCCAGGGCCGCGAGACCTCTCTGGCCGATTACCGTGGCAAGAACGTCATTGTCTACTTCTACCCGAAGGCCGCGACCCCCGGCTGCACCACCGAGGCCTGCGACTTCCGCGACAGCCTGGCCTCCCTGCAGGGCAAGGGCTACGAGGTAGTGGGCATCTCCCCCGACGCGCAGGAAGCCCTGGCCGGCTTCAGCGGCGACTTCTCCCTCACCTTCCCCCTCCTCTCCGACCCCGACCACGCGGTTGCCCTGGCCTACGGCGCCTGGGGCGAAAAGCTGGTCCAGGGCGAAATCCACGAAGGCATCGTCCGCTCCACGGTTGTGGTGGACCCTGCAGGAAACGTCACCCTGGCCCAGTACCAGGTACAGGCCGACGGCCACGTTGGCCGCCTCAAGGAAGCCCTGGGACTCTAGCGCCCATCACTTCCTGCAGCATTTCCACGGACGCCCCGGCACCTGGTGCCGGGGCGTCCGGTGTTTAATGCGCAGTTTCTGCCGCCACCTGCGCATACGACGCGGAAACCCGCCGGTAGACCGGGGCAAGGAAGGCCAGCAGTGCGGCCGCGATCATGATGATTCCGGCCACCAGGAACACCAGGGCGATGCCGCGGGAGGTGCCCTCACCCAGCAACGGCGCCAGGAGCGCGGCGCCCTCCGCGGACCGCGCATACGGGATGATCCAAAACTGGGCGATGGGCGCGACGAGGAACGCCGTGACGGGGGCCGCGGCGGACTCAAACGCCATGGCGAACCCGAAGACACGCCCCTGCCGTTCCAGCGGCACCACCCGCTGGATGACGGTTTGTTCTGCCGCCTCCACGAACGGGACCAGCACCAGGTACAGCCAGATCCCCAGGATGTAGAGCCACGCCCACTCCCGCAGCGTAAAGACCGCGCCGAGTACGCCCATGGCCGCCACGGCGACCAGGAGGGTGCGCAAGGGGTTGGCACCGAGCCCGAACTTGCCGATCAGGGCACCGCCAAGGATGAATCCCGTGGATCCAACCGCGAAGACCGCACCCCACATCTCCACCGAGAACATTTCCAGCCCGTACGGGTCCATCAATGCCATGTAGACGCCGCCGATGAAGTTGTTGAACGTTGAAAACAGGATCAGCGCGAAGAGCCCCGATATGGCCAGCACTGCCGTGAACGAGCCCCGGAGGTCGAATCCGCCGTGGGCGTCCGATGCCGCCGCACGCATCTCCTCGGGCATCCGGAGGGTCAGCAGGTGTGCCGCAGCCAGCGCCGTAAGCACCAGCGCGACGGCGATGGTCCAGCCCATGCCCAGCAACCCGATGGACAGCCCGGACAGCAGGGAGGTGACGATGAACATCAGGCCCTGCACCATCCCCACCAGCCCGTTGGCATTCGCCCGCCGTTCCGGTTCGATGAGGATGGTCACTGTGGTGGACAGGGCGATGTTCCGCAGGTTTTCCACCACGGCGCCGACCAGGATGATCAGCGTAAAAATCCAGAACCATGGCTGCCCCAGGTCCAGCAGGGATGGGGCAGGCGTGAGCAGGAACATCACCCCTGACAGCACGAACATCACCAGGGTGAGTCCGGCGGCGAACCGCATCACGGCCAGCTTCCGGTACCGGTCCACGAACGTGCCGAAGCTGATGCTGGACAGGGCAATCAGCAGCATGTACGCGCCGCCCACCACCCCGGTGGCTATGACGTTGCGCGTCTCCAGGTACAGCCAGAACGTCAGGGCGAACCACAGGTAGCTGGTGGTGATGTTGGCCAGTGCCGTGTTGACCAGGATTCCGGCGAAGGTGCGGGAGCGCTCAGCCGGCGTGCGCAGGGAGGCGGCAACGGTATCCGGATCCGCGGCAGCACTGCCCGGTTCCTGCTGGGTCATGCGTCCCAGTGTAATGACGGGCAACAGGAGCCAACAGGGTGGAAACTGGGCTGATGGGGAGACAATCAGTTCCACGGGATGGGGAAGGGAGGGTCATGGACAGCGAAACGGACAAGGAAACACCTGCAGCCGGAGCGGATCCCCGCCTGACGCTGCTGCTGGCCTCGATCTTTGAGGCAGGCGACGACGCAACTGTGGAGCTCACCGTGGTGGTTGATGGTGCCGTGATCTCCGGATCGGCTGTATCGGAGCACGCCTGGACGCAGCGGCAAAATGACCAGGTCCGGATCGGCAGCTGGGCCATCGCCGGAGTTCTCGACGCCTATGGGTCCCCGGCGGGCGAGGCCGGCACGGAAGCCCAGCCACGGTACCTCCATTTCCTGGCGCCGGTGCTTCTCTCAGGGGGAACCAGGGTTCCGCTGCAGGCCACCCGGGTTGACCTGCGCAGGGTCGCTGCCTGGAGCATCGGCCGGATTCCCGGGGACTAGGATCGCACCATGGCCATTGAGGTGCGCCCGGCAACCAGCTTCGAGGACGTCAAAATACTCGTGGGGCCCAAACGGCCCGACGCCACCGTCTGCTGGTGCCTGAGCTACCGGATTCCCTCGAAGCAGAACGTGTCATTGCGGGGCGAAGAGCGCGGGGAGCTGGCCAGGCAGCTGGTGGCGCAGGATCCACCGCCAGGCGTGGTGGCGTACGACGGCGGCGAACCGGTCGGGTGGGCAGCGGTGCACCCGCGCGCGGACACCAGTTTCGCCCGGAACCGCAGAATCCCGCATGTGGATGACAGGGACGCCTGGTCTGTCTGGTGCTTGCGCGTCCGTCCCGGCCAGCGGGGCAAGGGAATCTCGCACCACCTGCTGGCCGGCGCAGTGGCTCTGGCGCGCGCTTATGGGGCTCCCGTGGTGGAGGGCTATCCCGTGGACAACGGCGGCCACAAGGTGGACCTCACCATGGCTTATGTGGGAACCCGCAGGCTGTTCGAGGATGCCGGCTTCACCAAGGCGGCAGACACAACCTCGGTGCTCAACGGCTTTCCCCGGGTGCTGATGCGCCTGGAGCTGGCATGACGGCGCTACTTCCGGCGCCAGTACTTCCCCCAGTCGACTTCCATGGCCCACAACGCAAGCAGCAGCGCGTCCATGGTCATGAGTCCTGCCATCAGGTACGACCAGCCCAGCAACAAACTCACAGCAATCTCCTGACTATCCCCCAGCCAATCGATTGCTGCTAAGTGTGGCACCTACAGGGCCGCGACGGAATGCCCTCCGCCCGCAGTCTTTAAAAGGGCCTCAAGCCTGTGGTGCGCCTCGGTCTCCAGCTTGAGCCGGTGCGTGAGCCTTTCCACCTGGCGGGACATGTCCTCCCCCACCTGCAGCCGGTCCCCCGGCCAACTGGATACTTCCCGCGATTCGGCGAGCGCATGCTCAAGTTCCCGGGCGGCGGCCCGCACTTTCCGGGAGTGGAAGAGGACGCGCAGCAGCGCCCTGGCTTTGTCCATCCCGCTCTTTTTGACGTATTCCATTGGCTTCCCCGCCTTCCGCAAGCCGTACAGCCCCCGCGCGGATCGTCGTCGTACCCTGTTGCCTGGAAAGCTGTTGCCGTTCTTCGAGTGTGACCGGCGTTCCTCAACGTCCCGGCAAGCAGGTGCCAAGATTTCCGCAAGATCTGCTGGGTGCGGAATTAATGCATCGGGACCTGTCAGCCACGTCACGGGAAACTGTGAAGCCTAAGACATGCCCTGTGCGCCTTAATACTGTAGAAGTAGAGCTATGGTCTCTCCCTCCGAATCCCGCCGTGCGGTTGTCATCGAAGATGACCCGGACATCCGCGGACTGCTGGTCCGTGTCCTGGTCAAGCAGGGCTTCGACGTCACCCAGGCGGGAGCCGGCCTGCCGGGCGTGGAGGAGGTCCGCCGCCGCAAGCCCGACCTGGTGACGCTGGACCTCAACCTGCCGGACCTCGACGGACTCGAGGTCTGCAAGCTGTTAAGGGAGTTCTCGGACGCCTTCATCGTGATGCTCACCGCGCGGGCAGACGAACTGGACAAGCTGACCGGCCTGGACAACGGCGCCGACGAATACATCAGCAAGCCGTTCAGCCCCCGCGAGCTGCAGTCCCGGATCAACGCGCTGTTCCGCCGGCGGCCCTCCGCCGCCGCTGAATCCGCAGCCCGCGGCGAGCTGGAACGCGCCACCGAGGTGCAGCAAAGCCTCCTCCCAAAGGAGGACATCCGGGTGGACGGCTACGATGTGGCGGGCCTCTTCCGGCCCTCCCGCAATGTGGGCGGCGACTTCTATGACTGGTACCAGACCCCGGGCGGGCTCCACCTGACGTTCGCCGACGCCATGGGCAAAGGCATGGGCGCGGCACTGATCGCAGCCACCGTCCGCGCCGTCATGCGCTCCACCGGCCTGCGCCAGGATCTCGACGCCGGGTTCGCCTCAGCCAGCAAGGCGATCGCTGCGGACCTGGACTCCTCCAACTCCTTCGTCACCCTGTTCCACGCCCGGCTGGACGCAGCGTCCGGCAACGTCAGCTACGTCGACGCCGGCCACGGCCTTGCGCTGCACGTCCAGCCCGCAGGCCCGGCGGACCGCCTCCCCTCCGCAGGACCGCCAGTGGGTGCCTGGCCCGGGACCCAGTGGCCCCAGGCAGAACTGGAACTGGCCCCGGGGGATTCCCTGGTAGTGGTCAGCGATGGCGTCCTGGACGTCTTTGAATCAGTGGAGGACTTCACCGACGCCGTGCAGGAGGCCACGCAGGCGGCTGCTTCGGCGCAGGAAGCGACCAACTCCATCCTGGCCCTCGCCCCCGCAGAGACCGCCCAGGACGACGTCACGGTGGTCGTGGTCCGCCGGCTCCCCCGGGAGGTGGCCGCGTGACCCGCTTCTGGACCCGCGTGGTGGTGGTGCTCACCGTCCTGACCGGCCTGAACTACATCGCCTGGCGCTGGGCGGCATCCCTCAACTGGGATGCCTGGTGGATTGCCCTCCCCCTGGTGGTGGCTGAAACTTACAGCCTCATCGACGTCATGCTCTTCGGCATGACGGTGTGGAAGCTGAAGATCCGCAAGGGGGCGCCGCAGCCCCCGCACGATGCCACCGTGGACGTCTTCATCACCACCTACAACGAGGACCTGGACATGGTCCTCACCACGGCGCTGGCGGCCCAGAAAATCCGGCACCCGCACAGCACCTGGATCCTGGACGACGGCGCACGGCCGGAACTCAAGGCGCTGTGCGAACAGCACGGCCTGGGCTACGTCACCCGGAGCGAAGACTGGACCAAAGACCTCCCCCGGCATGCCAAGGCGGGCAACCTCAACAACGCCCTCATGGTCACCCACGGCGAGTTCCTGCTGATCCTGGACGCGGACCAGATCCCCGAGCCGGACATCCTGGAAAAGACCCTGGGCTACTTCAACAACCGCCGGGTGGCCCTGGTCCAGACACCCCAGTACTTCAGCAACGTTCCTGACAGCGACCCGCTGGGCAGCCAGGCACCGCTGTTCTACGGCCCCATCCAGCAGGGCAAGGACGGCTGGAACGCCGCCTTCTTCTGCGGCTCCAACGCCATCCTGCGCCGCGAGGCCCTGATGCAGCTGGGCCTGGTGGGCTACGTCAAGGAAACCGAAAAGAGCATCCGCCGCGCTTTGGCCGCCTCCCGGGCAGCCATCAAGCAGGCCCGGAAGTCGGCGGACGTGGAGTCACCCCTGGTGGCGGAGGTCCTGGACGAGGTGGAGGCTGCCACCCGCGAAGCCCAGGAGGAAGTGGATGCCGGCCAGCCCCTCAGCGAGGTCACCTACCGGGTCCGCCGCCGCGTGGACGCCGCAGTGCAGACCCTGGTCCAGGCCGACGTCGCAGCCCTGCAGGCGGACCTTGAGGAAATCGCCGCCATGGAACTGGCCCACGTGGGCGAGTCCGGCGTCCCGGTGGTTGCGGACGACGCAGTCCAGCGCATGTCCGCCCGTGACTGGTCGCCCCTGGGCGCCCTGGAATCTGTCCAGGCCGTGCTGGATGCGCTGACCGTGGAACGCAGCAACGAAGCCCAGCCCGTCATGCCCCTGGCCACCATTTCCGTCACCGAGGACATGGCTACCGCCATGCGCATGCACGCCATGGGCTGGGAGAGCGTCTACCACCACGAGATCCTGGCGTACGGCCTGGCGCCCGAGGACATAGCCACCATGCTGACGCAGCGCCTCCGCTGGGCCCAGGGCACCATCCAGGTGCTGCTCCGGGAGAACCCCCTGGTGCAGAAGGGCCTCAAAATCGGCCAGCGCCTGATGTACTTCGCCACCATGTGGACCTACCTCAGCGGGTTCGCCGCCGTCATCTACTTCGCGGCCCCCATTATCTACCTGCTGCTGGGCATCCTGCCGGTCAGCAGCCTCAGCTGGGACTTCTTCATCCGTTTCATCCCGTTCATGGTGGTCAACCAGCTGCTGTTCGCCGTGGCCGGCCGCGGCATCCCCACCTGGCGCGGCCAGCAGTACAGCCTTGCCCTGTTCCCCACCTGGATCAAGGCGTGCACGACGGCGGCCCGCAACGTCTGGTTCGGCCGTCCCCTGGGGTTTGCGGTCACCCCCAAGGCCCGCCAAAGCGGCGGACCCAGCTGGAGCCTCATCCGGCCCCAGATCGTGGTGTCCGTCCTGCTCGCCCTGGCCGCCGTCGTCGGAATTGTCCGCCTGGCCACCGGGCTGGCGGAACCGCTGGGCACCCTGGTTAACGTCGTCTGGGTGGTCTTTGACCTGGTGGTCATGAGCATCCTGGTCCGCGCCGTCCTCTACAAGGGGTACGAGCCGGCCGCAGAACCTGCAAACAGAGAGGAATCCTGATGGAGTTCAGTTATGAGGTCAAAGACTCGTACGCGGAGGTCAAGGCGGACGGGCGGCTGAACATGGTCTCCGCGCCCAAGCTGCGCGAGTTCGTGACGGACGTGATCGCGGGCGGGTCCAACCGGATCGTGGTCAACCTGGAAAACACCGCGTTCATGGACTCCTCGGGCCTCGGCGCGCTGATCGGCTGCCTGAAGGCCGCCCGCCAGGCCGGCGGGGACCTGCGGATCGCTGCCGTACAGCCGCAGGTGAACATGGTCCTGAAGCTGACCAGCATGGACAAGGTCCTCACCGCCTACCCCACGGCCGAGGAGGCGTTCAGCAATGACTGAGGTCCTGGCTTCGCGCAGCTTCCGGGGACCCGCTGCCGAGGACGCCATCGAGGCGGTCCACAACGACCTCGACAGCCTCTGGCTCGACGTTCCGTTCGTCAATGACATGGACCAGATGACGTTCACGACGGCGGTCATCGAGTCCGCGTCCAACATCGTCCAGCACGCCCAGCCGGCCGGAGACCGGGAGGTGGAACTGGGTGTGGAGACCACCGTGCAGCCGGCCATGCTGCAGGCACGGGTCAGCGCCTACCACGCGAAGCCGCCGTTCGGCCCCATGGAGCCGGCCGTCCCGGGGGAGGACGCAGAGTCGGGGCGGGGGCTGGCGCTGATCGAGGCGCTGGTGACCACGGTGACCTTCGAACGCCAGGACGGCACCAACACCTGGGTCCTGTCGCGCACGTCATCACAGGACTAGGGTTCCCCAACGGCTTGACAGTGCACCGCACCTGCTCTTGAATATTACGTATGCTGAAATAACAGTTCCATGATGCGGAAGCCTTGCCGTGCGCAGGCGCCGGGTTGTCCGGCATCCGCATAGCCGTCACCATGGATGCCAGCATGACCCCAAGGATTGCGACCAGCATGAAGCTTGCCGAATTCAACAGCGCGGATCCCGCCGCCGCCCAAGCCATCCTCCGGCCCTGCATCGACGTCAGCCGCTGGGTGGAGGCGGTGGCCGGAGCCCGTCCCTACGCAAACCGCGACGGGCTCCTGGCTTTTGCCGCCAAGGCTGCCAGCCCATTCACACCGGCGGAGGTGGAAGCCGCCATGACCCACCACCCCAGGATCGGGGAACGCCCGACGACGGCCGGCACCGAGGCGTCCATGTCCCGTTCCGAGCAGGCGGGCGTGGACCCGGCGGACACTGCCGTCGCCGACGCCCTGGCGCGCGGGAACCGGGAGTACGAGGACAAGTTCGGCCGCGTCTTCCTGATCCGGGCAGCCGGACGCAGCGCGCAGGACATCCTGGCGGCGCTGGACCAGCGGCTCACCAACTCCGCCGAAGAAGAAGACAGGATCGTGGCCCAGCAGCTGCGCGAAATCGCCGTACTGCGGCTCGAAGGAGTGATCAGCGAATGAGCGTCTCCCATGTGACCACCCACATCCTCGATACCGGCGCCGGGCGCCCGGCGGCAGGTGTCGCCGTCGTCCTTTCGAAGAACGACGCCGGCACGTGGCGTGAGCTGGCCGTCTCCAGCACCGACGCCGACGGCCGGGCCAAGGACCTGGGGCCGGAGCAGCTTGATCCCGGCCACTACAAACTGAACTTCGCCACGGGCGCCTACTACGCGGGTTTGCAGACGCGGACGTTCTTCCCGGAAGTGGACCTGGTCTTCGAGGTCACCGGCCCCGAGCACTACCACGTGCCCCTGCTCCTGAGCCCGTTCGCGTACTCCACCTACCGCGGCAGCTAGCGGGTCCCCACGGGCTTCCGCAGCCGGGCCGGCCTGCCGCAATGTCACGGCCGTCACACTAACCGGCATAGGATCAGGAAGTATGGCTTCGAATAAGGAAACTGAATCCGATACCGATGCGGAAGGCGGACAGTCCGGCGGCGTGCAGTCCGTGGAGCGGGCCCTGACCGTCCTGGAGATCCTGGCACGGGAGGGACATGCGGGCGTGAGCGAGATAGCCGAGGAAATGGGGATCCACAAGTCCACCGTGTCCCGGCTGATGGGCTCCTTGGTCACCCGTGAGATGGTCCATCAAAACAGTGAACGGGGCAAGTACCAGCTCGGTTTCGGGATCCTTCGCCTGGCCAGCTCCATTCCCGGCCGCCTGAGCCTGGTGCGCGAGGCAAGGCCCGTCCTGGAGAGCCTGGCGGAAGAGTTCAAGGAAACCGTCAACCTGGCCGTCCTGCGCTCCAACTACGCCGTGAACGTGGACCAGGCCATGGGCCCCTCCACCCTGGCCACTTACGACTGGGTGGGAAGCCTGACCCCGCTGCACGCCACCTCCAGCGGCAAGGTCCTCCTGGCGGCACTGGAGGCGGACGACCGGGACCGGATCCTGAAGGAGACGGGCCTGACTGCCCGCACCGCCCGCACCATCACCTCCCGCAAGGAGCTGGACGCACAGCTGCTCGAGGTAGTGGCCAAGGGGTACGCGGTGGTGCGGGAGGAGTTCGAGATCGGCCTGAATGCCGTGGCAGTGCCCGTCTACAATCACCAAGGCGTCGTCATCGGTGCCCTCAGCATTTCCGGGCCGGCATTCCGGTTCGACCCGGAGAAGATCCCGGGCCTGCTGGAAACCCTTAAGGACGCGGGACTTAAAGTCAGCGCCAACATGGGATACACGCGGCACTGACAGCCGCCGAAGTCACCAGGGCAATAACCCCGGGTTCGTTGGAACCCGGGGTCATTGCCCTGTTAAGGGCACCCTGCCCTTTTCCGGCCGCCTGCAGGATGCCCTTTCGCTATGCGCGGCGCCCTTGACTTTGAAAGTGACGTACAGCACTCTTGTTGCTTAGCGCGAACTCTGTTGATCTTTGCGGAACACCTCCCCATGGGGCTTAAGGCCCTGACATCGCTGGCGACCGGCCAGGCGGCAACCCCTCCGCGGATTGCGCTGCCCCCAGCCAGCACTAAACGCAAGCCCATGGACTAGCCAAAGGACCCGCTTTCATGGCCATTAACAGTGACCTGAGCTCCGCCAAACCCAAAGTGCCGCCTTCAGGGGACGTTCCCCCCGAGCCGCTGGACACCTATCAAGAGGAAGAGACGACGACCCTTCCCGCCGTCAACGAACACGAGCAGATCCTGGAGGAACTGCGGCAGAGCAACAGGGAGCAAGCCGTCTCCCAGCGCCGCAACCGGAAGCTGACCCTGGACAAGGCGACGTTCGGCATCACCGGCGCCATCGCGCTGGCGTTCGTGGCGTGGGGGTTCCTGGACAAGGACGGCCTGGCCACCACTTCGAAGGACGCCCTCGACTGGGTCATGGAGTACACCGGCTGGCTCTTCATGGTCCTCGCGTCCCTGTTCGTCGTCTTCGTCCTGTGGTTGGCCCTGGGCAAGTTCGGCAACATTCCACTCGGCAAGGACGGTGAGAAACCCGAGTTCCGCACAGTGTCATGGATCGCCATGATGTTCGCCGCCGGAATGGGCATCGGCCTGATGTTCTATGGGGTGGCCGAGCCGCTGTACCACTTCGTCTCTCCCCCGCCCGGAACCGTTGACGGCCGGACCCCCGCAGCCATCCAGACGGCCATGGCCACCTCGATCTTCCACTGGACCCTGCACCCCTGGGCCATGTACGCGGTGGTGGGCATCGCCATGGCCTACGGCACCTACCGGCTGGGCCGCAGGCAACTGATCTCCGCTGCCTTCACCTCGCTGTTCGGCACCAGGACCGTAGAGGGGCCGGTGGGCAAGGTCATCAACATCCTGGCCATCTTCGCCACCCTCTTCGGCACCGCCGCGTCACTGGGCCTGGGCGCCCTGCAGATCGGCAGCGGCTTCACGTCCAACGGCTGGACAGGCGAGATCGGAACACCCGTGCTCGTGGGCATCGTGGCGATCCTGACAGCCTGCTTCATCGCGTCCGCCGTGTCCGGCATCAGCCGCGGCATACAGTGGCTGTCCAACGTCAACATGGTCCTTGCGGTGGTCCTCGCCCTCATCGTGTTCGTGGCGGGCCCCACTCTTTTCATCCTCAACCTCATCCCCTCGGCGGTCGGCGACTACTTGCGCGATCTGGCCGAAATGTCCTCCCGCACTGAGGCCGTAGGCGACGAGGCGCTCCGGACCTGGATGTCCGGCTGGACCATCTTCTACTGGGCCTGGTGGATTTCCTGGACGCCCTTCGTGGGCATGTTCATCGCCCGGATCAGCCGGGGCCGCACCATCCGCCAGTTCGTCACCGGCGTACTGCTGGTCCCCAGCATTGTCAGCGTCATCTGGTTCGGCATCTTCGGCGGCACTGCCTTCCATATCCAGCAGGAAGCGGACAAGGCCGGCACGCCTGGCCTGATGACCGTCACCGACGGCAAAGCAACCATCGATTTTGACGGCGCCCTGTTCAACCTTGTGAAGAACCTCCCCCTGCCCCCGTGGATGATTGCGGCCGTGATCGTCCTGGCCATGGTGCTGGTGGCAATCTTCTTCATCACCGGCGCCGACTCCGCGTCCCTGATCATGGCGTCGCTGAGCTCCAACGGCAGTTCCGACCCCAAGCGTGCACTGGTCATTTTCTGGGGCGCCCTCACCGGCGCCGTGGCGGCCGTCATGCTTCTGGCCGGCGGCGACCAGCCCTCCGAAGCGTTGTCAGGCCTGCAACGGATCACCATCGTCGCGGCCCTGCCGTTCGTCGTCGTCATGCTGTTGCTCTGTTTCGCCATCACCAAGGACCTGCGCAGGGACCCCCTCTCCCTGCGCCGCCGGCTGGCGGACTCTGTCGTGGAACGGGCCATCCGTACCGGCGTTGAGCAGCACCGCGGTGTCCAGTTTGAGCTGGTGACAAAGCATGAATGCGCCGAAGGATGCGCCCAGGGCGCAAACTGCACGGGCACGGGTCCGGACGTGGAAGAGCCGGAGCCGGAAAAGGCAGCCATACGGTAGCAGCGTGGAACACATGGAGCCCCGGCGCGGGACGCGCCGGGGCTCCATGGTTATTGCCTGCATTGGAAGCGGCAGCTCCCTGGGCGCCAGGGAGGGCTAAACCCAGATTTGGTAGCCGGAGGACTTGTCGAAAATGCGCCGGGTGCTGATGCCCTCGGCGGCGATCCAGAGCACCGAGCCGTCCTCCGCAGCCTGGTCCACCACCCCACTGGCCACGTGCTCCCCCCGCAGCCACACCTCGACGCTGCGGCCGGGCAGGCGCGCCCAGTCGGCCCGGAGGCCGAGAGCCGTCTTCGACGTGCCGCCGCCCTGGCCATCCTGTTCGAGGTCAGGGTCGGTGGCATCACGTGGGGCTTCAAGGGTTGCCTGGGAATTCACTGGTCACTCCGATCGCCGGCGCCGTCGCCGCTCGAATCCATCACTGATATTTGATTGATATATCAATCTGGATCCAGTGTATGGCCCAGGTCACACTCCGTGTCAACAGATGCCCGGGGCGAAAGGCGCTAGGCCTTGAAAAGCGCCTCACGGACCGCGCTCTCGAATCCGCTGACGTGGACGCGGGCAAGCTCCGCAGCCCGCTCCTCATCACCGTCGATGACGGCGCGGAGCAGATCGAGGTGTTCACGAACATGGTGGGACAGGTCCGGCAGCCGGTCGATGACCATGCACCAGATGCGCGTTGCCAGGTTATCGTAGCGGATCAGGATGTCTTCCAGGTGCGGGTTGGCGGCGGCGGCGTAGATGCCCCGGTGCACCTGGGCATCCAGCTGCAGCGTCTCGGTCACGCTCGCCGAGGACACATCGAACGCCTCAACCTTTTCGAGGGTGGCACGCAGCTCGTCCCGGACCGCGGGGGAAGCCACCCGTGCGGCACGGGCGGCCGCGAGGGGCTCGAGCTGGGCGCGGATCTCCGAAATAAAGGAAAGGTCGGTCACGTCCACCCGGGTAGCGAAAGTGCCACGCCGCGGGTAGGTCTTCACCAGCCGGTCCAGCTCCAGCCGCTTCAGGGCTTCGCGTACCGGAGTCCGGCCCACACCCAGATTCTTGGCCAGGAGCTCGTCGTTCAGCAGCTCTCCGGGCTTGATTTCAAGGGTCAGCAACCAGTCGCGGATGCTCTCGTAGGCGACGTCGGCAAGGGACTTCTTCCCCATGGCGTCCGCCACCGCTAAAGCTTCGAATGCCATGCTGAGCCCCTTCTTCCCAACCAGAAAATAACTATTGACCTCGCCTGTGGACCAGTATACGCTGGCACCCAATCTAATATATCAGTCCGTTGCTTTTGAATATATCTAGAAGGAGCAGGGTATGACCCTCATCGAAACAGCCCCAGCAACCACCACCCTGCCGGCACTCAAAGAAGAGCAGCCGCAGAAGTTCGTACTGACCCTGTCCTGCAAGGAGCAGGCAGGAATTGTGCAGGCCGTCACCACGTTCCTGTTCGAGCGCGGCTTCAATATCGACGAGCACCAGCAGTTCGACGACAGCCTGCGCGAGACACTCCACCTGCGCACCGCGTTCTCCGGCTCCCCCAACTACACGCCCGCCATGCTCGAGGAAGAGTTCGCGGGCATCGCCAGCCGGTTCGACATGAAGTTCAGCTTCCACGACCAGACCGCCAAGCGCGTCCTGGTCATGGTGTCCAAGTTCGGCCACTGCCTCAACGACCTCATCTTCCGCTGGCGGGGCGGCAGCCTTGGCGGCGAACTGGTTGCGGTCGTTTCCAACCACGAGACCCACCGTGCCATGGCGGAAGCCGCAGGGCTCCCCTTCATCTACGTCCCCGTCACCCCTGACACCAAGGCGGACGCAGAGCGCCGGCTGCTGGAACTGGTGGATGAGTACGAGGCCGACCTCGTGGTCCTGGCCCGTTACATGCAGGTTCTCTCCGACGATCTCTGCCGGGCGCTGGAGGGCCGTGCCATCAACATCCACCACTCCTTCCTCCCTGGCTTCAAGGGCGCACGCCCCTACCACCAGGCCTACGACCGCGGCGTCAAGCTGGTGGGCGCCACCGCCCACTACGTCACCGCCGACCTGGACGAGGGTCCGATCATCGAGCAGGAAGTCATCCGGGTGGACCACACCTACGGCCCGGCCCAGCTGTCCACCGTGGGCCAGGACGCCGAGGCACTGGCTCTCTCCCGCGCCGTCCGCTGGCACTGCCAGCACCGCGTGCTGCTGGACCAGACCAGCACCGTGGTGTTCCGGTAAGCACCCCTCGTTCGCAGACATGACCCGTAAAGCAGCAGGAGAGACCCCCTTGGAATCGTCACCACGCATTGTCATTATCGGAGCCGGGATCGTCGGCACCAACCTCGCGGATGAACTCGTCACCCGGGGCTGGAACAACATCACCGTCCTGGACCAGGGCCCCCTCAACATGCCCGGCGGCTCCACCTCGCACGCCCCGGGACTGGTCTTCCAGACCAACCCCTCCAAGTCCATGGCCCTGTTCGCCAAGTACACCGTGGAGAAGCTGCTGTCCCTGACCGAGGACGGGACCAGCTGCTTCAACCAGGTGGGCGGCCTTGAAGTTGCCACCACCGAAACCCGCCTCGCCGACCTGAAGCGCAAGCTCGGCTACGCGCAGGCGTGGGGCATCGAGGGCTCCATCCTCTCCCCGGCCGAGTGCAAGGAGCTCTACCCGCTCATCAATGACGAGGACATCCTCGGCGGCCTCCACGTTCCCAGCGACGGCCTCGCATTGGCCGCCCGCGCCGTACAGCTCCTGATCAAGCGCACAGAGGCCGCGGGCGTGAAGTACATCGGCAACACCGAGGTGACCGGCATCGAGCAGTCCGGCCGCCGGGTCACCGGCGTCCAGACCCCCGACGGCGTGATCCCGGCAGACATCGTTGTCTCCTGCGCCGGCTTCTGGGGTGCAAAGGTTGGCGAGCTAATCGGCATGTCCGTGCCGCTGCTGCCCCTGGCCCACCAGTACGTCAAGACCACCCCGGTTCCGGCACAGCAGGGCAAGAACGAACTGCCCAACGGCGCCCGGCTGCCCATCCTCCGGCACCAGGACCAGGACCTCTACTACCGCGAACACGGCGACCGCTACGGCATCGGCTCCTACGCCCACAAACCCATGCCCGTGGACCTGGACGAGCTCGGCAGCTTCAAGCCGAATGAGATCAGCGAGCACAACATGCCGTCCCGGCTGGACTTCACCCTCGAGGACTTCCTCCCCGCCTGGGAGGCCACCAAGCAGATCCTGCCGGCCCTGCGCGAAAGCGAGATCGAGGACGGCTTCAACGGCATCTTCTCCTTCACTCCGGACGGCGGCTCGCTGGTGGGCGAGTCCAAGGAACTGGACGGCTTCTTCGTGGCCGAAGCCGTCTGGGTCACCCACTCGGCGGGCATCGCCCGCGCCGTGGCCGAGCTCCTGGTGGACGGCAAGTCCTCCATCGACCTGGGCGACTGCGACATCCACCGCTTCGAGGACGTCCAGCTGACCCCCGAGTACGTCAGCGAAACCTCGCAGCAGAACTTCGTGGAGATCTACGACGTCCTGCACCCGCTGCAGCCCAAGCTCTCCCCGCGCAACCTGCGCGTCAGCCCCTTCCACGCCCGTCACAAACAGCTGGGCGGCTACTTCCTGGAAGGCGCCGGCTGGGAACGCCCCTACTGGTTCGAGGCCAACGCAGAGCTCCTCAAGGAGATGCCCGCAGACTGGCAGCCGCCGGCCCGCGACTCCTGGTCCGGCATGTTCAGCTCGCCGATTGCCGCGGCCGAGGCATGGAAGACGCGCACCGCCGTCGCCATGTACGACATGACCCCGCTCAAGCGCCTCGAAATCTCCGGACCCGGCGCGCTGAAGCTGCTGCAGGAACTGACCACTGCGGAAATGAACAAGAAGCCCGGAGCCGTCACCTACACGCTCCTGCTGGACGAGCAGGGCGGCGTCCGAAGCGACATCACCGTGGCCCGCCTGGACGAGCAGACCTTCCAGCTCGGCGCCAACGGCAACATCGACACCGCCTACTTTGACCGGGCAGCCCGGCACCAGACCGAAAGCGGCAGCGCCGAAGACTGGGTCCAGGTCCGCGACACCACCGGCGGCACCTGCTGCATCGGCCTCTGGGGCCCCCTGGCCCGTGAAGTGGTCGGCGCGGTCAGCAGCGACGACTTCACCAACGACGGCCTGAAGTACTTCCGGTCCAAGCAGGTGGTCATCGGTGGCGTTCCCGTCACGGCCATGCGCCTGTCCTACGTCGGCGAGCTGGGCTGGGAGCTCTACACCAGCGCCGACAACGGCCAGCGCCTCTGGGACGCGCTGTGGAAGGCCGGCCAGCCGTTCGGCATCATCGCCGCGGGCCGCGCCGCCTTCAGTTCCCTCCGCCTGGAAAAGGGCTACCGCTCCTGGGGCACGGACATGACCACCGAGCACGACCCCTTCGAGGCCGGCCTGGGCTTCGCCGTGAAGATGGCCAAGGACAACTTCGTCGGAAAGGCAGCCTTGGAGGGACGCACCGAAGAAAACTCCGCGCGGCGCCTGCGCTGCCTGACGGTCGACGACGGCCGCAGCCTGGTGTTGGGCAAGGAGCCTGTGTTCTACAAGGACCAGGCGGTGGGCTACGTCACCAGCGCCGCGTACGGCTACACCGTCCGCAAGCCCATTGCCTACTCCTACCTGCCCGCGGAAGTCTCGATCGGCGACTCCGTGGAAATCGAGTACTTCGGACGCCGGATCGTCGCTACGGTCACCCAGGACCCGCTGTACGACCCCACCATGACCCGGCTCCGCGGCTAGCACCATGATCAGTTCAGAAACAGTCAGCAGCTACCTCGCCCGGTTGGCCGCAAAGCAGCCGACGCCGGGCGGGGGCGCCGCCGCGGCCCTGCACGCGGCCCAGGGCGCCGCCCTGGTCGCCATGGTGGCGCGTTACACCACCGGCGCCAAATACGAAGAGCATGCACCACTGGTAGGGCGCATCACCCAGGCCGCCGACGACCTTGTCACCGAGGCACTGCGCCTGGCTGAAGCGGATGAAGAGGCCTTCCAGGCAGTCATCGACTCCTACAAGCTCCCGTCCGGCACTGATGACCTCAAGGCCGCCCGGGCGGCCGGGATCCAGTCCGCGCTCATCCAGGCAGCACAGACCCCCGCCCGGCTCATCAAGCTGTCGGGGGCCATCGTGGACCTCGCCACCGAGCTGTTCGGCGTCGCCAACGCCAACGTCATCAGCGACGTTGCGGCGGCCGCTGACGCCGCCCGCGCAGCTGCCACCACGGCGCGCGTCAATATCGACATCAACGTCGTTGCGGTCAAGGATCCGGAGGCACGCGCGCTGCTTGCCCAACAGACGGACGGCATTGAAGAGAAAGTGGTCCTGGCGGCAGATGCCCTCTCGGCCCGCGTTCGCGAAAGGATCCTGGGTTGAGCACAGCAGTACTATCCGGAAAGCCTTTAGCCGGTTTGTTCCAGCAGGAGGTCCAGGACCAGGTCCGGTCGCTTGAACGGGACGGCGTCCGACCGGTTGTTGCGGTGGTCATGGCGACCGCCGATGAGTCGACGCGCTGGTACGTCCGTTCCATCGAGCGAGCAGCGGAGCGCGCCGGAATCGGCTGCCGGATCATCGACCTTGGCCATGATGCAACGGAAGCGGCGCTGGCCAGGGTCCTGCGGGACCTGAGCGCCGAACCGTCCGTGAACGGCATCATCCTGCAAACCCCACTGCCGGAGGGTGTCCGGACCGACAACCTGGTAGGCCTCATCAGCCCGGAAAAGGACATTGACGGCGCCAATCCGCTGAGCCTGGGACGACTGGCCGTCGGCCAGCCGGCCTTTGCTCCCGCTACCGCGCGCTCCGTCGTCGAAATCCTTGACCACTACCAGGTTCCCGTGGCGGGCAAGGATGTGGTGGTGGTGGGCCGGTCCGCCGTTGTCGGCAAGCCGCTGTCCCTCCTCCTGCTGGCACGCGATGCCGCTGTGACGGTCTGCCATTCCAGGTCGGGTCCGCTGGAGCGCTACACCAAGGATGCCGATGTCGTGGTGGTCGCGGCCGGCCGCGCCGGGCTGCTGACCGGCAGCCACGTCTCCTCCCGGACGGTCGTGGTCGACGTCGGCACGAACGTCCTTGCCGACGGCTCGCTGGTGGGTGATGTGGACCAAGCCAGCGTCACCGGGACCGCAGCGGGGCTCACCCCCGTTCCTGGCGGCGTCGGCTCCGTGACCACGGCACTGCTGCTCCTGCACACCGTGGAGGCCGCGCGCCGGCAATCGTCCTCCACGCCGCGGGAGTCCGAAGCCGTGGACGCCCAGGTGCTGGAAGCGGCGGGCTAGGAAGGGCACAGCGTCAGCAACGGGTGTCCCGTTTTTCGTAAAAGGTGCTTCGGTGGGCCTAAGACCTGGGGAGGTATTCCTCATCGAAGCACCGTTTTCGGAAAACGGGGCCCCGCAGCCGGCATTTGCCGGTGAAACAGCAAGGAGGAGGCCCGTATGCCTGCCAATGGACCCACAGCCACCGTTTCCAGGAGTACAGCCGTGCCGGGTCCCGCGCCGGGCCCCGTCCCGGAACGGGGCTGCATACCGTGGTCCGAAGCGCGCCATGTCGCCTTCGGCTCGGCCAGTCCGCTCCCGCCCGTGGCCGTCCCGCTCGCTGACGCCATTGGGCGGACCTTGAGCCGGGACGTCACCGCACTCCAGGACCTGCCGCACTATGCCTCGTCCGCGATGGACGGCTGGGCCGTGAACGGACCGGGCCCCTGGCTGCTGGCCGGATCCGGCCAGCAAGGATCCCTGCCCCGTAAAGGCAACAGATTTTTACCCGCAAACAGTGCCGCCGTGATTGCCACCGGCGGCCTGGTACCGCACGGCGCCGATGCCGTCCTGCGGAAGGAAAGCGGCCTGGCCGCACGGGACACCAACGGCAACCAGGTCCTAAGACTTCGCCCGGAGGCGAAGGCCGGCGAGGCGCGCAGCGGCCAGCACATCCGTCCCGCCGGGCAGGAAGCCCGGTCAGGGGAGGTACTCCTACCTGCCGGCACTGTCCTCAATCCCGCGCAGGTGGCCCTGGCTGCGGCCGCAGGGCACGACACCGTGCAGGTCCGCGCCCGGCCCGCTGTCGCCGTCGTACTCACCGGGGCTGAAGTGGTGACGCAGGGTGTCCCGGCTCCCGGGCAGGTCCGTGACACCTTTGGCCCGCAACTGGGAAACGTGGTTTCCCTCCTCGGCGGTGTTGCCGGGAGCCCGCAAAGAATCGGTGACTCTTTTGGCAGCTGGCTGGATGCCCTGGACAGCCCCGTCCTGCCCTCCCGCGGCGTAGATGTCATCATCACCACCGGTGGCACCGGTAAGTCCGGGACGGACCATTTCCGCGCCGCCATCGATGCCCTGGGCGGACAGCTGCTGGTGGACGGCATCGCGATGCGTCCCGGCCATCCGGCCGTGCTCGCCGGGCTTCCGGACGGCCGGTTCGTGATCGGTCTTCCGGGCAATCCCCTGGCGGCCGTGATGGCCCTGCTCACTGTCGGCGCACCCCTGATCGCCTCGCTTGGGGGCGCGCAGCCGCCTCCGTTGCAGCTCATGATGTCCGGCTGCGACCTTGAGGGCGATCCGGGAAGGACACGCCTGGTCCCCTGCCGCTTCCTGTCCGGCCTTGCGTTCCCCGTCCAGCACACCGGGCCCGGCATGATGCGCGGGCTTGCCTGGGCCGACGCGGTCATGGCCGTTCCTCCCCAGGGCGTTGACTCGGGGGGACCCGTTCCCGTGCTCCCGCTTCCGTGGGCAGCACCAGAAACCCCAAGGACCCCCGGGGCGGAGGCCGCCAACCCACCCTGACGCAGAGGTTTGCCCTGCTTCCCCCTCACCGGGCACTCGATATGGCAGAGGTCTCCCTGTCCCAGCGGTCAGGGCCTTTGGTGTGCCCCGGAGTACCCAGCAGGAGCGCCTACACACTTCGCCTTTAGGGGGTCACACTCTTGACATTGAATGTGAGCTGGCGCACGATTTTGTTGCATACAGCGAAGGTTGTTGATCATCACGGAACGAAGCTCGCCCGGATACGCTCCTCCCGTCCCCCGGCTCCACCCGTGATGACTTTGGGGAACAGACGAACGAATTCATGATGGCCGATCCGAAAGGGGCCCTGGCCCGTGCATCGGCCGCACAACGGCTGCCAGCATCATGCGGCAGCGCCAGATCACCAAAGGAAACTGTCTATGACTATCAGGGATGGCAGCACCATCGATCAAAGCAGCGCAGGGCGCCGGAACCGGGGAACGACGCCGAAGCCTGTCCGTGGGTCCAGGAAACAGCGCTCTGGCACCTTCAGCGGTTTGCGCTGAAGCCGGAAGGGAACGAATCTTAATGATCAATCCGACCAAGACGACGGCAACCGTCGACACCTTCTCATCAAAAGAGACCAGCTCCAGGTTCAAACGCCGCTTCATGGTGCGGCTTGTCGCGGTCTTCATCGGCGGGATGTTCCTCGACGGCTACATCCTCGGAATCATCGGCCCCGTCACCGGACCCATGCGGTCAGATCTCCAGCTCGACGCACTGTCGCTGGGCATGATCGCTGCCGGCCCCCTGGCAGGTATCTTCATCGGCTCCCCGCTGGCCGGCTGGGCTACTGACAAGTTCGGACGCAAGCCCATGTTCCTCGTGGACATGGGGCTGTTCCTGGTGGCCTCAGCTGCCCAGTTCTTCGTAACCTCCGGAGACGGCGCCGTAATCCAGCTGGCGCTCATCCGATTCCTGATGGGCGTCGCGATTGGCGGCGAGTACTCAATCGGCGGCCCGCTGCTGTCAGAGTTCTCCCCTCCAAAGCTCCGCGGGCGGTTGCTCGGGCTGACCCTGATCGCCTGGTACGTCGGTTTCATGATGGCATTCATCATTGGCACCCTCCTGCACGACGCCGGCACCCCCTGGCGCCTTGTCATCGGCACGAGCACGATACTGGCCTTCGTTCTGTTCATCGCCCGCATAGGCCTCCCGGAATCGCCGAGCTGGCTTATCACGAAGGGACGGCGTGAGGAAGCACTCGCGATCGCCCACAAATACGTCGAATCGCCGCAGATGCACAACAGCATCACCGAGGAGATCGATCTGAGGATGCTCCAGGAGGCCCAGGCCGCGAAGGGCAGGACCAAGATCAAGAACGCCTCCTTTGGAATGTTGTTCTCGAGGGAGCACTGGCGGACCACCCTGTTCACCGCGGGTTTCTGGTTCTGCGCGGTCACCCCGTACTTTGCGATCGCGACCTTCGCCGACGACGTGCTCAGCCAATTCGGCTTCGGCGGCGGCTGGGCCGGTGGAGTCGGCCTGTCCGCACTTGCGGCCGCGGGCGTTGTCACCACCGTGCTTCTGATTGACAAGCTGGGCCGCCGAATCCTCACCGTGCCCGGACAGTGGCTCTGCGCAGGCATCCTGCTGGTCATCGGCATCTGGGCGGACGCACCGGCGATCCTCGTGCTCGCCCTGTTCCTCGCGTTCTCCTTCTTCAATGCCGGCTACACCACATTGACGCAGGTCTATCCGGCCGAGGTATTCCCCGCCCCCTTGCGCGGCATCGGCATGGGCTTCGCCGCGGCTTTCAGCCGCATCGGAGCCGCACTCGGCACCTTCGCCCTGCCGTGGGCAATCAGTAACATCGGCTTGGGCCCAAGCATGGTGGTGGCCGCCGTCGTCGCATTGCTCGGCGCAATCCTTTCGCAATGGCTCGCGCCTGAGACGAAGGGGCGCACCCTTGCCGAGATTTCAGCAGACGTTTCCCACTGACCCCGGGACCGGACGGCCCCGCGCCGCCGGATAACCGGAGATGCACCAAAGAGGCCTTCGCCGCACCCGCGGCGGGGGCCTCTTTGCCACCTGCGGACACAGCGCCGCCCATCCCCGCAACAAAGCAGGAAACCCTTGACATCCCATGTGAGCTGCGACACCCTGTTGCATATAGTGATGCGCGTTGCTCATAGCGAAGCAAATTCCATCACCCGGTCAGGCGGATTCCAGCAGCAACCAGGAGAACCCAACATCATGAGCGCATCACCCCGCGTCGTCATCATCGGAGCCGGCATCGTCGGTACCAACCTCGCCGACGAGCTGGCAAGCCGCGGCTGGAACGGCATCACCGTCGTCGAACAGGGCCCGCTGGAGCTCGCAGGCGGCTCCACGTCGCACGCCCCCGGCCTCGTGTTCCAAAACAATCCGTCCAGGACCATGACGGAATTCGCCACGTACACCGTGAACAAGCTCCTGGCCCTGGGCAAGGACGGCGAGTCCTGCTTCAACCAGGTGGGCGGACTGGAGCTGGCAACCACTCCCGAGCGCCTGGCCGACCTCAAGCGCAAGATGGGCGTCATGACCTCCTGGGGTGTCGAAAGCAGGATCGTCGACGCCGACGAATGCGAAAAGATCTACCCGCTGCTGAACACCGGCAAGCTCACCGGCGGCCGCGAGGTCCTGGGCGGCCTGCTCATCCCCACCGACGGACTCGCCCTGGCGGCCCGTGCGGTGCAGCTGCTGATCGAGCGCACGCGCGAACGCGGCGTCACCTACCGCGGCTCCACCACCGTCACCGGCATCGCCCAGGAGGGCGGCAAGGTCACCGGCGTCGAAACCTCCTCCGGTGTCATCCCTGCCGACATCGTGGTGTCCTGCGCAGGGTTCTGGGGCCGTGAACTCGGCCGGATGGTGGGCCTGGAAGTGCCGCTGCTGCCGCTGGCCCACCAGTACGCCATCACCACGCCCCTTGCCGAACTCGAGAACGTCAACGAGCTCCCCAACGGCGCCAGCAAGCCCATCCTGCGCTACCAGGACAAGGACCTGTACTACCGCGAATGGGGCGACCGCATCGGCATCGGCAGCTACGCCCACCGCCCGATGCCCGTGGACATGTCCGCACTGCCGAAGGTCTCAGCCGAGGACATGTCCGACCACCGGATGCCCTCCCGCCTGGACTTCACCCTCGAAGACTTCGTGCCCGCATGGGAGGACAGCCAGGACCTGCTGCCGGCACTGCGCAGCACCGAAATCCAGGACGGTTTCAACGGCATCTTCTCCTTCACCCCGGACGGCGGCCCGCTCATGGGCGAAGCGCCGGACCTCGAGGGCTTCTTCGTGGCCGAGGCCGTCTGGGTCACGCACTCGGCCGGCGTTGCCAAGGCCATGGCAGAGCTGATCATCGACGGCCAGCCGCAGACCGACCTGCACGGCTGCGAACTGACCCGTTTCGAGAAGGTCCAGACCTCCGACGCGTACGTCAGCGAGACTTCACAGCAGAACTTCGTGGAGATCTACGATGTCATGCACCCGCTGCAGCCGCGCGAATCGCCGCGGGACCTGCGCGTCAGCCCGTTCAACGTCCGCCAGAAGGAACTCGGGGCTTTCTTCCTGGAGTCCGCCGCCTGGGAGCGCCCGCACTGGTTTGAAGCCAACCGCGGGCTCCTTGAGGAGCTTCCGGCCGAGTGGCAGGCCCCGGAGCGGGACAAATGGTCGGCGATGTTCCACTCCCCCATCTCCGCCGCCGAAGCATGGAAGACGCGTACCGCCGTCGGACTCTTCGACATGACGCCGCTGAAGCGCCTCTCCGTCACCGGCCCCGGCGCCCAGGCACTGCTGCACCGGCTCAGCACGGGCAACATCGCCAAGAAGCCAGGTGCCGTGACGTACTGCCTGCTGCTGGCGGACGACGGCGGCATCCGCAGCGACGTGACCGTGGCCAGGCTCGCTGAGGAAGAGTTCCAGCTTGGCGTGAACAGCAACGTGGACTTCGATTACCTCCGGGTGGAGGCCCGCCGGCAGTCAGCGGCGGATCCCTCCCAGTGGGCGCACGTCACCGACATCACCGGCAGCACCTGCTGCATCGGCCTGTGGGGTCCGCTGGCACGCGAGGTGATGGGCAAGGTCAGCACGGACGACCTCACCAACGACGGCCTGAAGTACTTCCGGACCAAGCAGATCTCCGTTGGGGGCATCCCCGTCACGGCGATGCGGCTCTCCTACGTGGGCGAGCTCGGCTGGGAGCTCTACACCACGGCCGAATACGGGCTGAAGCTGTGGGACCTGCTGTTCGAGGCCGGCCGCGAATACGGCATCATCGCTGCCGGACGCGGCGCCTTCAACAGCATGCGCCTGGAGAAGGGCTACCGGCTGTGGGGCACGGACATGACCACCGAGCACCACCCGTACCAGGCCGGCCTGGGCTTCTCCGTGGCCAAGGACAAGACCGGGTTCGTGGGTGCCGAGGCGCTGGCGGTCCGCAGGGAACAGCCGGCAGCCAAGACGCTGCGGTGCCTGACGGTCGACGACGGCACGTCGGTGGTACTGGGCAAGGAACCGGTGTACGTGGCCGGGGAAGCCGTTGGTTACGTCACCAGTGCGGCGTACGGCTTCACCGTCCGCAAGCCCATCGCCTATGCCTGGCTGCCCACGTCGGTGACTGAAGGCGACTCCGTGGAGATCGAGTACTTCGGCAAGCGCGTCGCGGCCACCGTCAGCGCAGAGCCGCTCTTTGACCCGGGCATGGAGCGCCTCCGCGGCTGACCTGTCCCGGCGGTTGAGCCGACGAAATCTGGTGGTTGGGCCTGCTTGAGACCGGCAGGCCCAACCACCTTTTTCGTGCCCTCTGGCTGGTGCCATCCGCCGTGGGTCAAGGCCGTAGAATCACCTCGACAACCAAAAATTGGGGGATTTATGGTGTTCGGCAACGAGCAAACGAGCGGGATATGCGGGAAGGCAATGGCGGCCGACGACAGGGAGTGGCCGCACGACATCCTCGCCTCCCTGCCGTGAATCAGCGGCCTGCCCGCCGCGCCTGGACGTTCGCCGCCGTGTGCGTCATGGTGGCCTCACTGACGCTCCTGATATTCTGCCCGGCCCGCGGGCCGGTGATCCAGCTGCTGCCCTGGTATGTGGCGGCGTACCTGCTGATCGGGGCGTGCATCTTCGGCCCGTCCCGGGAGGGGGCGTACCTCCGGCAGGCGGCGGCCTTCCTGCTACCCGGGGCCCTGCTGGTGCCCCTGGCACTGCTGAACGCCGGCGTCTGGGCAGGCGGCTGGCTGCTCGGGCTCCCTGCATGGGGACTGCTGCTGAGCCGGTGGACGCCGGCCAACCCGCTCCGGGCCCTCGACGTGCTGAAGTTCCTTGGCCTGCTGGTGCTGGGCCTGCTGATCTTCACTTTCAACGCCACCTACCCGGTCGTCAGCCTCGGATTGTTCCTTCTCCCTGTCATCCCCCTGGTCCGGCTGGCCTACCCTGAGTACCGGGCCAGGTCGCTGCAGGCGGCCATTGAGGTCCTTTTGGCCGTGGCCGCCGTCGTCATCGCTTTTGCCCTTCCCACCCCCGAAGGATCCTGGGCCTCACCGTGGACATACGCGGGCGGGGCGGCGACGGCAGGACTCATGATCGCGTATTCGGCCCGGGACCGCCCACGTTCACGGCCGACGCGGCTCAATGACGGAGCCACTGTTTAGCGACCGCACCCGGCCCCTCTGTTTGTCAGACCCCTTTGTCATGATGGGTTTATGGGGAAGGCAGCGGTGGTAAGGGCTTTTGAGGAGATCAAGGCTGCCCTTGCTGTGCTGAATGCGGAGGTGGATGGGGCCGGTGCGGTGCCTTTTTCTGCGGCTGACCCTCTGGCTGGTTTGGCGGATGGTTGCCTGGAGATCCTGGCCGGGTCCCGTGAGGTTGAGTCCGGGATCGCTGGGGTGAAGGCGAGAGCTGCGGTTGGGTATGTGGAGAGCGCCGCTGCTGTTGCGGGCCTGGATGTTCCGGTTCGGGCGCAGGAGATGGCGGTCTCGGCGGAGATCGGGTGTGTGCTGGCCCTGGGGCCGCGGGCGGCGTCGTCGTTCCTGGTCACCTCGCACGCGGTTACGGCGACGTTGCCGCGGACGTTGGAGGCGTTGCAGGCCGGGGCGATCTCCTGGAGCCACGCGGTGGTGATGGCCGATGAGACAGCGTGTCTGGATGGTGCGGGGGCTGCAGCGTTGGAAGCCCATTTCCTTGACCCGGACGCCCCGGACCCGGCGCGGGGGTGCCCGGTGGGGCAGTTGCCGGCGCACCGGTTCAAGGCCAAGGCCCGTACCTGGCGGGAACGCCACCAGGCCGGGTCCATCGAAAAACGCCACGCCAAAGGGGTCGCGGAGCGGCGGGTGGAGTTCCGGCCGGACCAGGACGGGATGGCCTGGCTGTCCGCCTACCTGCCCGCGGACCAGGCCCAGGCCGGGTGGAACCGGCTCACCGCGGCCGCCCGGGGCATGCAGGGACCGGACGAGCCCCGCAGCATGCCCCAACTCCGGGCCGACACCTTCACCGACGCGATCCTCACCAACGGCACCACGAACGACGCCGAAACCCGCGGCAGCAGTAGCGTCACCGAGGGCGCGGGTGCCGCCCGGGACCATGGGCAATCACCGATCCGGGCGCAGGTGCTGGTCACGGTCCCGGTGTTCTCCCTGCTGGGCCAGACCGACGAACCGGCCATGCTGGACGGGTACGGCCCCATCCCGCCGTCAATGGCCCGGGCACTCGTCGCCTCCGGTGCTGGCTCGTTCTACCGGGTCCTGGTGGACCCGCGGGACGGGGCACCGTTGGAAATCGGCCGGACAAGCTACCGGGTCACCGGCGCGATGCGGGCCTGGCTGCGGCTGCGAGACGGCAAATGCCCGTTCCCGGGCTGCAGCAACAACTCCCTCGACAACGACGCCGACCACATCCTCGCCTGGGCCAACGGCGGCACCACCGGGATCAGCAACCTGGGACAGCCCTGCCCAAAACACCACAAACTCCGCCACACCACCGCCTGGAAACCCACCCCCGCCACGAAAAACGAACCACCCGGCTGGACCTCACCCACCGGCCGCCACTACCAAAGCGAACACCAGGACTGGGAACCACCACGCTGGCCGAATCTCCAAAACCGCGGCCGGGCGCCAAAGGAAGGCAGTCCGCTTGGCGCTGTTCCGGATCTCGTTCACTTCCAGCTATCCCCGGCAGAAGATTGGCTGGACCGGGTCCTGCACCCGCCATCCGCCTGAGACGGCGAGGTTAATGCGGCCCTGCGCGGAAGAATGTGGCGCCCGGGTCTGAGGAGCCACCGCAGGACGTCCAGGAGGACCAGTTCGCGCCAGGCCAGACGAATGCCGGGCAGCAGGTAGCCGGGCTTGCCTCAGCCAGCGGCTATGGCAAGGACCCGGACCCGGAAGCCGGTCCAGACGGGAACCACCCAGTGTAAAACCTGGTTGGGCCAACAGCGACGGCGACACCCGGCACCTGCGGGACTGCCGCCGTCGTTAGTCTGCGCACCGGCGCAGCCAACCCGCCGCGGTGGGGCTAAGAGTGCGTTCCGGCCAGCGCCCCCGCGGACTCTTCGGCCACCGCTGCCCCACCCCGATGCGGCTCGAAGCGGACGAACATTGCCTTGAAACCCGGCGTATTGGACACGCGGGCCACGTTTTCCTTGTGGACCAGTGCGTTGGCCTCCGGGAAGTACGCGGCGGCGCAGCCCCTGGCAGTTGGGTACGCCACCAGGCGGAACTTGTCCGCCCTGCGGTCCACGCCCTGGAAGGTGCTCACCACATCGACCAGTTCCCTGTCCTGGAAGCCCGATTCAGCGAGGTCCTCCGGGTGGATCAGGATCACGCGGCGGCCGTCGGAGATGCCGCGGTAGCGGTCGTCCAGGCCGTAGAACGTGGTGTTGTACTGGTCGTGGCTTCGGATGGTCTGCAGCACCAGGTGGCCCGGCGGCGGCGTCAGGTACTCAAGGGGGCTGACCGTGAACCGGCCGCGGCCGATGTCCGTGGCGAAGGAGCGGGTGTCGCGCGGCGGGTTGGGCAGCACGAACCCGTTCTTGGTGCGGACCCGGGCGTTAAAGTCCTCGAACCCCGGCAGGACGCGGGCGATGTGGTCGCGGATCACGTCGTAGTCCTCGGCCATGCCGCGCCAGTCCACGGAGTGGTCCGGGCCGAAGGTAGCCTCGGCCATCCGGGCCACGATCACGGGTTCGGCGAGCAGGTGCTCGGAGACCGGCGTGAGGCGTCCCTGGGTGGAGTGGACCACAGACATGGAGTCCTCCACGGACAGGAACTGGGCGCCCTTGGGGTGCTTGTCGTCCTTGTCCGTGCGGCCCAGCGTGGGCAGGATCAGCGAGGTGCGGCCGTGCACAATGTGGGAGCGGTTGGGCTTGGTGGAGATGTGCACGGTCAGCCCGATCCGCTGCATGCCCGCCTCCAACGCTTCAGTGTCAGAGCACGCCAGCGAGAAGTTGCCGCCCATGGACACGAAGACGTCCACCTCGTCGCGCTCGAACGCCTCCATCGACTCAACGGCGTCGTAGCCGTGGTGCCGCGGGGATGAGATGCCGAACTCGGAATCCAGTGCCGAGAGGAGCCATTCCTTCGGCTTTTCCCAGATGCCCATGGTCCGGTCGCCCTGGACGTTGGAGTGCCCGCGGACGGGGCAGGCGCCGGCGCCGGGTTTGCCGAAGTTGCCCTGGAGCAGCAGGACGTTGACCATCTCCTTGATGGTGTCCACCGAGTGCGGCTGCTGCGTCACGCCCAGCGCCCAGCAGAAGATCGAGGCCTTGGACGCCACCAGCATCCCCGCAACCTTCTCGATCTGCGCGCGGGAGAGGCCCGTGGCCTTCTCGGTCTCATCCCAGTCGAGGGTGCGGCGGGCGTCGCGGTAGGCGTCGAACCCGTCCGTCTGCGCGGCAATGAAGGAATGGTCGACGACGGTTCCCGGGTTTTGTTCCTCAGCCTCCAGGAGCAGGTGGCCCAGCGCCTGGAACAGCGCGAGGTCGCCGCCCACCTTGATCTGCAGGTATTCGTCGGCGAGCGGGGTGCCGCCGCCCACCACGCCCGAGATGGTCTGCGGGTCCTTGAAGTTGAACAGTCCGGCCTCGGGCAGCGGGTTCACGGCCACCACCTTGCCGCCCTTGTCCTTGCACTCCTTCAGCGCAGAGAGCATGCGCGGGTGGTTGGTGCCGGGGTTTTGACCGACGACAAAGATCAATTCGGAGTCGTGGATGTCGTCGAGGGACACGGTGCCCTTGCCGATGCCGATGGTCGGGTTCAGCGCCGATCCGGAGGACTCATGGCACATGTTGGAGCAGTCCGGCAGGTTGTTGGTGCCCAGGGCCCGAGCGAACAGCTGGTACAGGAACGCGGTCTCGTTCGCGGTGCGCCCGGAAGTGTAGAAAACGCTGCGGTCCGGGGTGGTCGCCCGGAGGTGCTCTCCGATCAGCTCGAAGGCGTCAGCCCAGGAGATCGGTGAATAGTGGGTATCACCCTCGCGGATCACCATCGGTTCACTGAGCCGGCCCTGGTTCCCCAGCCAGTACTCGGTCTTCCCTGAGAGTTCGGCAATGGAGTGGTTGGCCCAGAACTCCGCGCCCACGGTCCGCAAGGTGTTCTCCTCGGCCACGGCCTTGGCACCGTTCTCGCAGAACTCGGCAGTCTTGCGCTTCTTGTCCGACTCCGGCCACGCGCAGCCGGGGCAGTCGAACCCGCCGCGCTGGTTCAGCCGGAGCAGGGAATGTGCCGTGCGGGTCACGCCTGCCTGCGCCACCGCGCGCTCCAGTGCCACCATGACGGCCTTGACGCCGGCGGCCTCGGTCTTGGGCTTGTGGACTTCGAGGTTGTCCTCGTTGATGTCCGCGACGGGGGCAGGCTGTTTGCCGAACTTCATTGTTCCAACTTCCTCGCCGGCACCCGGGAACTCCCGTGACGGCTCAATTGTTCATTTGCAGTGGAGGCGCGCCGGAATCCCGGCGCGCCTCCAGGGCACTCGCTGCCGATTTCCGCTACTCCGGAACCTTCGCCAGCGTTTCCTGCTCCGCCGCGATGGTGGTGTCCCCGCCATGGCCGGTGCGGACCACGGTCTGAGCCGGAAGCGTCAGCAGGCGTTCGCGGATGGACTTCAGGATGGTGGGGTAGTCGCTGTAGGACCGGCCGGTGGCACCCGGGCCGCCATTGAACAGCGTGTCCCCGGTAAATACCGTTCCTTCGCTTTCGAGGTAGAAGCAGGTGGACCCCGGGGAGTGGCCGGGGGTGTGGATTGCCCGCAGGGTGGCGCTGCCCACCTCGAACACGTCCCCGTCGGAGTGGTAGCGGTCCGGCTTGGCGTCCGGGTAGACCTGCTCCCACAACACCAGGTCCTCCTCGTTCAGGATGATCGGGGCGCCCAGCGCGTCAGCGACTTCGCGGGCGGCACCGATGTGGTCGTTGTGCGCGTGGGTCAGCAGGATGGCCTTGACCTTCCGGCTGCGTACCTGGTTGATGATCTCGGCGGCATCGTGGGGCGCATCGATAATGACGCATTCCTCGTCGTTGCCCACGATCCAGACGTTGTTGTCCACGTCCCAGGTGCCGCCGTCGAGCGAGAACGTGCCCGAGGTGACCAGGTTCTCAATGGTGACGGCCATCAGACCCCCACCGGGCTGACTTCAACAACGGAACGCAGGACCTTGCCCTCGTGCATCTTGCCGAAGGCCTCCTCCACCTGGTCGATGGTGATGCGTTCGGAGACGAACGCGTCCAGGTCCAGGTTGCCCTGCTTGTAGTGGGACACCAGCATCGGGAAGTCCCGGGAGGGCAGGCAGTCCCCGTACCAGGAGGACTTCAGCGACCCACCACGGCCAAAGACATCCAGCAGCGGCAGCTCCAGCTGCATCTCCGGCGTCGGCACACCCACCAGGACCACGCGGCCGGCGAGGTCGCGGGCGTAGAACGCCTGCTTGTACGTTTCGGGACGGCCGACGGCGTCAATCACCACGTCAGCGCCGTTGCCTCCGGTGAGGGCCCGGATGGCCTCCACTGCGTCCTCCTGCTTGGAGTTCACGCCATGGGTGGCGCCGAGGGACTTGGCCATCCCGATCTTGTTGTCGTCGATGTCAACGGCGATGATCGTCGTCGCTCCCGCCAACTTCGCGCCGGCGATCGCGGCGATGCCCACACCGCCGCAGCCGATCACTGCCACGGATTCCCCGCGTTTGACCTCGCCGGTGTTGATCGCGGCGCCGATGCCGGCCATGATGCCGCAGCCCAGCAGGCCCACCGCGGCCGCGTCGACGTCGGGGTCCACCTTGGTGCACTGCCCGGCAGCCACCAGAGTCTTTTCCGCGAAGGCACCGATGCCCAGGGCGGGAGAGAGGACCGTGCCGTCCTCAAGCGTCATCTTCTGGGTGGCGTTGTGGGTGTTGAAGCAGTACTGCGGCTGGCCCTTGGCGCACGCCCGGCACTCGCCGCACACGGCGCGCCAGTTCAGGATGACCCGGTCACCCGGCGCCACGGACGTCACGTCCGGACCAACTGCAGAGACCACACCGGTGGCCTCATGGCCCAGCAGGTACGGGAAGTCATCGCCGATGCCGCCCTGCTTGTAGTGCAGGTCCGTGTGGCAGACACCGCAGGTCAGGATGTCCACCAGGGCCTCCCCCGGGCCCGGATCCGGCACCAGGATGGTCTCCAACGACACCGGAGCGTTCTTCTCCCGGACAACGACGGCTTGAACTTTATGGACCATGGTTCTTGTGTTCCTTTCCTGGATCCGGCCGGATCCGGTGAGTCGGCACCAAGTGCCAATCTAGCCGACATGCCACCTCCGGGGACCACGTCGTTGCCGCAAAGCTGGACGCGTCGAATTGCGCATGGCACAACTTGTTGCGCATAGTGCTCACAGCAGAATATGACACTGGCCACACTTTGTGTCAATAGATATATCAGTTACAGCCTGCGTGGCTATCAGGATCGAGTCCTGAATTCGGCGCGTGTCTCCAGGGACGGACGGCGACGGACCCGTTACACCCGCTGTTTCGTCCGGCAGTAGGCTGGATGTCATGGCTTTTCACGAAACCCCTGCCGAGCGGCGCGAAGTGACCGTCCGCCGCGCACCCAAGTACGTTCCTTTTTTGATTGTGGGTGCACTGGCAGGCATTATCGCCGCCGCAGTGGTGGCTTACGCGCTGCCCGGCGACGCAACCTTCGACCCCGGCGCCGTCTTCGGATTCTTCATGGTGATGTTTGCGGCTGGCGGCGCCCTGCTTGGCGCCCTGCTGGCGCTGGTCCTGGACCGCCGCAGCGTGAGGCGGCAGGAACGGGCCGTCGTGGAGGCCGTCCCGGACTCGGAACCGGACACCGATCCCCAGGGCTAGCCGGGTCACAATCTGAAGCGGGGGAAAGTCATACCCCATAACGTGCGATAATCGATCAGTGGCACGCGGCGATGGCAAACTTTCCCATGATCTTCTTCCC
This sequence comes from Arthrobacter sp. NicSoilC5, assembly GCF_019977395.1. Lineage (NCBI taxonomy): Bacteria > Bacillati > Actinomycetota > Actinomycetes > Micrococcales > Micrococcaceae > Arthrobacter > Arthrobacter sp. NicSoilC5. The sequence continues at coordinate 2,477,002 of NZ_AP024660.1, forward strand.
GGCGAAAAAGGACCCCAGGATGCCTGTGGCGTCTTTGGTGTTTGGGCACCTGGTGAAGAAGTAGCAAAACTTACCTATTACGGGCTGTATGCACTGCAGCACCGCGGTCAGGAGTCGGCTGGCATAGCCACCAGCGACGGCAAGCGGATCAACGTCTACAAGGACATGGGCCTCGTTTCCCAGGTCTTCGACGAGACCACGCTGAACACCCTGACCGGGCATCTGGCCGTGGGCCATTGCCGCTACTCCACCACCGGTGCCAGCCACTGGGCCAACGCGCAGCCCACCCTGGGCGCCACCTCCACCGGCACGGTGGCCCTGGCGCACAACGGCAACCTGACCAACACCGCCGAACTCAACGCCATGATCACGGAGCGCAACGGCGGGCAGCTCACCGGCGAAATGAAGCAGGGCAACACCTCGGACACCGCGCTGGTCACCGCCCTGCTGGAAGGTGAGCCGGGCAAAAGCCTGGAAGAGACCGCTACCGAGCTTCTCCCCAAGATCAAGGGCGGCTTCTGCTTCGTCTTCATGGACGAAGGCACCCTGTACGCAGCCCGCGACACCTACGGCATCCGCCCGCTGGTCCTGGGCCGCCTGGAACGCGGCTGGGTTGTCGCCTCCGAACAGTCCGCACTGGCCACCGTGGGTGCCAGCTTCATCCGCGAGATCGAGCCCGGCGAGTTCATCGCCATCGACGAAGAAGGCGTGCGTTCAAAGAAGTTTGCAGAGCCGACGCCGGCCGGTTGCGTTTTCGAGTACGTCTACCTCGCCCGTCCGGACGCCGCGATCGCCGGCCGTTCCGTCTACGAGTCCCGCGTGGAAATGGGCCGCCAGCTGGCCCGCGAAAACACCCACGAAGCGGACATCGTCATCCCCGTCCCGGAGTCGGGCACCCCTGCAGCCGTGGGTTACGCCGAGGAATCCGGTATTCCGTTCGCACACGGCTTCGTCAAGAACTCCTACGTTGGCCGCACCTTCATCCAGCCCTCGCAGACCCTCCGCCAGCTGGGCATCCGGCTCAAGCTCAACGCCCTTGAGTCCGTGATCCGCGGCAAGCGCGTGGTGGTGGTGGACGACTCGATCGTCCGCGGCAACACCCAGCGGGCCATCGTCCGGATGCTCCGGGAGGCCGGCGCCGCCGCCGTGCACGTCAAGATCTCCTCCCCGCCGGTGCAATGGCCCTGCTTCTACGGCATCGACTTCGCCTCCCGCGCCGAGCTGATCGCCAACGGCGCCACCATCGAAGAGATTTCGCAGGCCATCGGCGCCGACTCGCTGGCCTACATCTCCGAGGACGGCATGATCGGCGCCACCCGGCAGCCGCGCGAACGCCTGTGCACCGCCTGCTTCACCGGTAAGTACCCCATCAAGCTTCCGGACGCGGACAAACTGGGCAAGAACCTCCTGGAGCGCACCGACCTGGGCGGCCTCAAGCCCTCCCCCGCGGCCCTTCCCGGCGAAACGGCCGCCCTGGCCGTCGACGCCACCGAGGACCCGGCGGAAAAGGCCGGCGCCACGGGCTGCGATCCCGGCCCCGACTCCGAATTCGAGAACCTGCTGACCGAAGCCGACCTCGTGCCCGACGTACACGCCGCCACCAGCGCCGACAAGAAGGACTCCGTATGACCTCCGCCAGCCCTGCCGCAGACAACGCCGGCATCACCTACGCGTCCGCGGGCGTGGACGTCGAAGCCGGGGACCGCGCCGTCGAGCTCATGAAGGATGCCGTCAAGGCAACCCACAACTCCTCGGTGATCGGCGGGGTGGGCGGCTTCGCCGGCCTCTACGATGTCTCCCGGCTGCTGACCTACAAGAAGCCGCTGCTGGCCACCTCCACGGACGGCGTCGGCACCAAGGTCGCCATCGCCCAGGCCATGGACATCCACGACACCATCGGGTTCGACCTGGTGGGCATGGTGGTGGACGACATCGTGGTGGTGGGCGCGGAGCCCCTGTACATGACCGATTACATCGCCTGCGGCAAGGTGGTCCCCGAGCGCATCGCCGGCATCGTCCGCGGCATCGCCGCTGCCTGCTCCGTGGCCGGCACCGCCCTGGTGGGCGGCGAGACCGCCGAACACCCCGGCCTGCTGGGCGAACACGAATACGACGTCGCCGGTGCAGCCACCGGCGTCGTGGAAGCCGATGCGCTGCTGGGGCCGGACCGCGTCCGCGCCGGCGACGTCGTGATCGGCATGGCCTCCTCCGGCCTGCACTCCAACGGCTACTCCCTGGTCCGCCGCGTCATCAACCACGCCGGCTGGGCCCTGGACCGCCAGGTCTCCGAACTGGGCCGCACCCTGGGTGAGGAACTCCTGGAACCCACGCGCGTCTACGCGGCCGACTGCCTGGACCTGGCCCGTACCTTCCCGGTCAGCGCCGGCGCGGCCGTCCATGGGTTCAGCCACGTCACCGGTGGCGGCCTTGCCGCCAACCTGGCCCGCGTCCTCCCGCAGGGCCTGGTGGCCACGGTGGACCGTGCCACGTGGGAACTGCCCGCCATCTTCAAGCTGGTGTCCGAGCTGGGCAACGTTCCGCTGGCCGACCTGGAACGTACCCTGAACCTCGGCGTGGGCATGGTGGCCATCGTGTCCCCCGACGCCGCGGATGCCGCCGTCGCGCGCCTGAACGAACGGGGCCTGCCGTCCTGGATCATGGGCACGGTCACCGAGGACTCAGACTCCATCCTCAAGTCCGGACCTGACTACGTCCAGGGCGCCAAGGGTGTGGACGGCGGCGCTGTCCGCCTGGTCAACGCCTACGCCTAAAGCTTTCTTTGAGTGCTCCCCTCCACCGGCGGGGAGCACTTGGCGTTTAAGCGGCGGTCTGGATCAAGTTGAGGACGCCGCCCTGCGGGTCCCTGATGGTGGCGAGTGACCCGTCGGCGGGACGCTCGTCCGGCTCGACGAGGACCTCTCCCCCCGCTGCCTGGACGGCCGCTGCCGCCGCGGCAACGTCTGCCGTGCCGAAGTAGATCTGCCAGTCCGCTTCGTCGCCCTCATCGGCAGGGATGATCCCGGCCACCTCGTTGCCGTCGACGAGCAGCGTGCTGTAGCTGCCGCCGTCGTCCTGCGGGTACTCGGTGACCTCATGCCCAAAAAGCTGCTGGAAGAAGCCGACGGCGGCCTGGGGCTCGGGCGTGAAGAGTTCCGCCCAGGCCAGCGCGCCCGGCTCGTTGAATAATTGGCCGCCGTAGTGGCTTCCTGCCTGCCAAATGCCGGTGGTTCCGCCACCGGGAGGGGCAAGGAAGCCCAGAACACCGGTGTCGCCCACCGTCTCCGGCCCGAATTCGGCGGCCCCTCCTGCGTGGGCAGCCTGCTCCAGTACATCCGCAGCGTCTGCGGCGGCGAAGTAGACGTTCCACTTTGCGGAGGTGCCGGCCTGCAGTTGCAAGGGGCTTTGCGGTGCAATGGTGGCCACCAACCGGCCACGGACAAAGGCCTGCGCGTAGCTGCGGCCGTCCGGGGTGGGGAAGTCCTGGAACGTCCAGCCGAAGAGCCGCCCGTAGAAGTCCTTGGCAGCCGCAACATCCGGGGTCTGCAGATCCGCCCAGCAGGGCTCGCCGTGACGGTATCCCTCAACTAATGCCATGCAGGCAAGGCTACACGGACCCCTTGAGCAGCCAAGGGGTGAGGGGCACAATAACCCCTACACAACTGGGCTCAGGGATCAGCGGCATCATCAGGAGAACGTCGATCCGGAACGGGAGAACACATGGCCGGCATCGTAGACATCGAGGGACACCCCACATGGTTGGAGGACCGCGGCGGCAATGGCGCTCCACTGCTCCTGCTGCACGGCGGCCTCAGCAACAGTGATGCCCTTCTTGGCACTATTGGCGCCGGACTCGCGGAACACTACCGGCTCATCGCCTTCGACCGTCCCGGCCATGGATACACCGCCGACACCGATGCCGACTTCCACTACAGCGATATGGCGCGGGAGGCAGTCAGCGTCCTTGAGAAGGTGGCCGCCGGCCCCGCACACATCGTCGGCTGGAGCGACGGCGGCATCATTGCCCTCCTCGTGGCACTGGCGCGGCCGGACCTGGTGGCGAAAATGGTGGTCATCGGCACCAACTACCACGTGGACGGCATCCAGCCCTTGGACATGGACCCGGACTCGCCGGTGTTACAGGAGCTTGGCCGGGCCTACGCCGAGCGTTCTCCTGACGGACCCGGGCATTTTGAGGCGGTAGCCCGGAAAGGCATGCAGCTGATCAGCACCGAGCCTTCGCTCACTACGTCCCAGATCTCGCGGATCCAGCAGCCGGTACTGGTGGCGGTGGGGGACGACGACATTGTGACCCTGCCGCACACCATCTCCTTGTATGAGGCTTTGCCCAATGGGCAGCTGGCGGTGATTCCGGGGGCGTCCCATGGCCTGCCGCTCGAGCAGCCTGCCACGCTCACCAGCCTTATGCTCCCATTCCTGGCAGCCGAAGGTCCTCCCCGGACGCTCATGCCCGTCAGGCGCCGCGCGCATTAGCCGGGAACGGCAAAAGGTCCATTGGGGCACACCGGAAACAGGTGTGGCCCAACGGACCTTTTTTGACTGCGGTCAGCACCGATAGCGCTGCAGAAGAAGCAGCGAGGCGAAGATTATTGAGACCGGCGTGCACTGCCCAAAGAGGCAGCCGCTGCCGGCGACAACTAGCCGATGCGACGGTTGTCTACCTCGTCGTCATCGTCATCCAAATCATCCGCGTACTTATCCACATAAGCCGAATAGTCCGGTTCAACCGGCTCATTCGAGTAACGGCTCGTCGAACGACTGCCCGGACCCGTCAGCTCACGCTGAAGTGCCGAATAGTCAGTGTTCGGGGAGTAGTACTTAATGTCCCGAGCCTGCTTGGTAGCTTTTGCCTTTTGACGGCCGCGCCCCATGGCGTGACCCCCTTTTGTACTTGGACCGGAGGTGGTCACCTTGGCGATCGGTGAGGCCCCGGAATGTTTGGTCAATTTGTCGTACACCTAGATTACATGCTTTCGGCGGGCCCTGCTTGCCGCCTCATGGCCCGGACGCCCGCGTGGGGTAACATCACGCACCTGCGCCCGCGGGATTCCGGGATTTTTCTTCGGTAGAGTCACTTAAGAACTGCCGATTTTGTGTGGCCTTTGGCGAGCCGCGGTACCAAACCCAGGAGGATGCGCACCCGTGAACCACCAGGACATCCCGCCGAAACCAGCCTTGCCACCGCGGACCGGAAGCCTGCCAATAGTCAAGGGCGGGGACGCCGGTTCGGCGCCCGCTCCGGAGTCTGTGACCTGGTCCCAGCCACGCCAGGATCCCGGGCCGGAAAAGCGGGCCAACAGGAGGCCTGCGTTCTGGAAAGCGTTCCTCATCGTCGTCATCCTCGCCGTGGCCGGCTCGCTGGCATGGCTCGCCGTGTGGCTGAACTCCGCTCCCGGCACCGACACAGCGAAAAGCGCAGCGCCGGGCGTGCTGCAGACCGCCGTCACTCCGCCGGCCACTCCCCAGCCCCTGCCCCGCGACGGGGTTGCGCCCGCAGCCTACGCGGTAGGTGACTGCTTCAAGGACTTTGATCCGCAGGCCCTGGCGTCCACGGTGGTGCCGTGCGACTCGGGCCATTCGGCGCAGTTGGTGGCCACCCTCCACTACCCGGACAGCGCCAAGTATCCGGGGGCTGACCCGCTCAAGGCCAAGGCGCTGGAAGTTTGCCAGGCAGCGAAGCTCGGCCCGGCGGCCAAGCAGTTCCAGCTGAACTACCAGCGCAGCTTTCCCAGCAACACCAGCTGGGAGTCCGGGGACCGCAGGGTGGATTGCTACGTCACTGCCGACGGCGGCAACGTCATCAACGCGAGCGTGCTGCCCTGACGGCCAAACCGCCAGGGCAGCACTCCCCAGCCCTGCGGGCCGGCTAGTCCTTCCGCCGCACTGAGAGGCCGGAGCTCGGGGCACCCGTCAGTGCGTCCACGTTGCCCTCGGTGAGTTCGCCCAGGTCAGCGGCGGTGTCAACCACCACGGTGTCGCCGTCGCTGATCCCACCGGCAAGGATGGCCTTGGCCAGCCGGTCGCCGATCTCACGCTGCACCAGGCGCCGCAGTGGCCGGGCGCCGTAGGCGGGGTCGTAGCCGGACAATGCCAGCCACGCCTTGGCGCCGTCGGTGACTTCCAGGGTGAGACGCCGTTCGCGCAGCCGCCGCCCCAGCTCTTCCACGTGCAGCTCCACAATGTGGGCCAGTTCGTCCACCGTGAGAGCGTCGAACAGCACCACTTCGTCGAGCCGGTTGAGGAACTCCGGCTTGAAGGATGCGTTCACCGTGGCCATGACGGCGTTGCGCTTGGCCGTGGCGTCCAGGGACTGGTCCACCAGGAACTGGCTGCCCAGGTTGGAGGTCAGCACCAGGATCACGTTGCGGAAGTCCACGGTGCGGCCCTGCCCGTCGGTGAGGCGGCCGTCGTCGAGCACCTGCAGGAGGATGTCGAACACCTCGGGGTGCGCCTTCTCCACCTCGTCCAGCAGCACCACGGAGTACGGACGGCGGCGGACGGCCTCGGTCAGCTGGCCGCCTTCCTCGTAGCCCACGTATCCCGGAGGCGCCCCGACCAGCCGGGCGACGCTGTGCTTCTCGCCGTACTCGGACATGTCGATGCGCACCATGGCGCGTTCGTCGTCGAACAGGAAGTCCGCCAGCGCCTTGGCCAGCTCGGTCTTGCCGACGCCGGTGGGGCCCAGGAACAGGAAGGAGCCGGTGGGGCGGTTGGGGTCGCTGATGCCGGCCCGGGCACGGCGTACAGCGTCAGACACTGCCGTCACGGCCTTGGCCTGCCCGATCAGGCGCCGGCCCAGCTCCTCTTCCATGTGGAGCAGCTTCTGGCTTTCACCCTGCAGCATGCGGCCGGCCGGGATACCGGTCCAGGCGGAGATGACCTCGGCGATATCCTCCGCGGTGACTTCCTCCGCCACCATCTGCGCGGACTTGTCCGTCACGGCGGCCTCGGCCTCCGCGGCGGCGTTGACCTCGCGTTCAAGGGCCGGGATTTCCCCGTAGAGGATCCGGGACGCGGCCTCCAGGTCGCCCTCGCGCTGGGCCTTGTCAGCGGCGGAGCGCAGTTCGTCCAGCTTCGCCTTCAGGTCACCCACCCGGTTGAGGCCGGCCTTCTCCGCTTCCCAGCGGGCGTTCAGGGCCGAGAGCTCCTCTTCCTTGTCCGCCTTGTCGGCGCGCAGTGCCGCGAGCCGCTCCACGGATGCGGGATCGGATTCTCCGGACAGTGCCAGTTCCTCCATGGTGAGCCGGTCCACCTGGCGCCGCAGCTGGTCGATCTCCTCCGGAGCGGAGTCGATTTCCATGCGGAGGCGGGACGCTGCCTCGTCCACGAGGTCGATGGCCTTGTCCGGAAGTTGGCGCCCCGTGATGTACCGGTTGGACAGCGTGGCGGCGGCTACCAGGGCTGAATCGGCGATGGAGACCTTGTGGTGCGCCTCGTAGCGCTCCTTGAGGCCGCGGAGGATGCCGATGGTGTCCTCCACGCTGGGCTCGCCCACGTACACCTGCTGGAAGCGGCGTTCCAGGGCTGCGTCCTTTTCGATGTTTTCGCGGTACTCATCCAGGGTGGTGGCCCCGATCAGGCGGAGTTCGCCGCGGGCCAGCATGGGCTTGAGCATGTTGCCGGCGTCCATGGAGGAATCACCGGTGGCGCCTGCACCCACCACGGTGTGAATCTCGTCGATGAACGTGACCACCTGCCCCTCGGAGCCCTTGATCTCCTCGAGGACCGCCTTCAGCCGTTCCTCGAACTCGCCGCGGTATTTGGCGCCGGCCACCATGGACCCAAGGTCCAGGGAGATGAGCGTCTTGCCGCGCAGGCTTTCCGGGACGTCGCCTGCCACCATCCGCTGGGCCAGGCCTTCGACGACGGCGGTCTTGCCCACGCCGGGCTCGCCGATCAGCACCGGATTGTTCTTGGTGCGCCGGGACAGCACCTGCACCACGCGGCGGATTTCGGAGTCGCGCCCGATCACGGGGTCCAGCTTGCCGGCGCGGGCCATGGCAGTAAGGTCCGTGCCGTACTTCTCCAGGGCCTGGAACGTGTTTTCAGGGTCCGGGCTGTCCACCTTGCGGTCGCCGCGGACCCCGGGGAGGGCAGCGAGCAGAGCCTCCCGTGAGGCACCGGCTTCACGCAGCAGGCGCGCAGCAGCATCATTGCCGGCGGAGAGGCCCACCAGGAGCACCTCGGTGGACACAAAGGAATCGCCCAGCCGGTCCGCTTCCTCCTTGGCGTGCTGGATGGCCTGCAGGGCGGGGCGGGACAGCTGCGCCTGCTGGCTGGAGCCGCCGGAAGTGGCGGGCAGGGCCTTGATGGCGCTGCTGGCCTGGACGCTGACGGCATCCGGGTCCGTGCCCGTGGCCTTGAGGAGTGCGACCGCCACACCCTCCCGCTGGTCCATCAGCGCTTTGAGGAGGTGGGCCGGTTCCACCTGGGGATTGCCGGCCGTCGAGGCGTTCATTGCCGCCGCGGAAAGAGCCTCCTGGCTCTTGGTGGTGAATTTGACGTCCAAAGAGAGCTCCTTTCGGGGGCTTGTTGACTAAGTTGAGTGTACTACGCTCAACTTTGCGCGGCGAGGTTCCCCTGCCATGTTTGCCCACGGCGAAACAGCTGTCCAGAGCCGGAAGTCCTTCCGGCCCGCACCGGCTGGTCCTGGCGTTATGTGCCGTACACGGACACGGCGGCGGCCTTGACCACGAAGTGCACGGTCATCCCGGGAGCAAGGCCCAGGTCCGCCGAGGCAGCCGGCGTGATGTCGGCGGCGAGGCTGCCGGCGCGCACGCGGATCTGGTCGCCATGGGGCTCGAGGTCGGTGATGGTGACGGCAAACGAGTTCCGCGGGCTTCCATGCGCGTCGTCGAGGAACACAGACACGGCCGACGGCGGGAACACGGCCACGCCCGGACCGCCCGGCCCGGGCAGCCGGCCGGGCTCCCCGGAGCCGCCCAGTTCTTCGTCGTGCCCCGCGATCCGCAGGCCCTGGCTGGTGCGCACGCCGGCACCGTCGAGGGTGCCGGGGATGAAGTTCAGTCCGGCCAGTCCGGCAGCAAAGGAGCTGCGCGGGCGTTCCAGCACGGCACGCGTGGGACCCTCTTCTGCAACCTTCCCGTCTTCCAGGATGACCACGCGGTCCGCAAGGACCAGCGCATCCAGGACATCGTGCGTGACGATGATGGCCTGCCGGCCCGCGAGGACCCGTTTGAAGAGGCGGCGCAGCAGCGGTGCGGAATGGATATCCAGGGCGGCCAGCGGCTCATCCAGCAGCAGGAGTGCGGGGTCGGCGGCGAGCGCGCGGGCTACGGCAATACGCTGGGCCTGGCCGCCGGAGAGTTCGGCGGGACGGCGCCCGGCGAGGTGTTCCGCTTCCACCTCAGCCAGCCAGCGCAGGGCACGTTCCTTCGCGTCCCGCTTGGGGACGCCGGCGCTGCGCGGCCCGAATGAGACGTTGTCCACCGCGCTCAGGTGGGGAAAGAGCAGGGGTTCCTGGGCGAGCAGGGCGGTGCCGCGGTGATGGGGAGGTACCCAGGAGGGCTTTCCGCCGTCGAGGTCAAAGAGCGTCCTGCCGTTGAGTTCGGCGCGGCCGCTGTCCGGCCGCAGCAGGCCCGCGATGCTGGCCAGCAGGGTCGATTTGCCGGCGCCGTTGGGTCCCATGACGGCCACCGTTTCACCCGGCCGGACGGCAAGGTCCACGTCGAAACCCCGCCCGGCCACGGCCGCCTGGAAGGACAGCGTCACCGGACGTCCCCTCCGGCCGGTGCGGCCGTCGTCGTCCGCTGCCCTGCTCCGGCACGTGCCGCTGCCGGCTGCCGGTATGCGAGCGCCACCACGGCGACAGCGACGGCCACCAGCACCAGGGACAGCGCGACGGCGGCGTCCGGGTCCGTTTCCCGCTGCAGGTAGATCTCCAGCGGCAGGGTCCGGGTGACCCCCTGGAGGCTTCCCGCGAAGGTCAGCGTGGCGCCGAACTCGCCCAGGCTGCGGGCGAAGGACAGGACCGCGCCGGAGGCCAGTCCGGGCAGGACCAGCGGGAGCGTGACGCGCCGGAAGACGGTGCCGGGGCGCGCGCCCAGCGTTGCGGCCACGGCCTCGTAGCGGGAGCCGGAGGTGCGAAGCGCCCCTTCCAGGCTCACTACCAGGAAAGGCAGCGCCACGAACGTCTGCGCCAGGACCACCGCCGTCGTGGAGAAGGCGATGCGCAGCCCGAGCACCTCCAGGGCCTGCCCCAGCAGCCCTTGGCGGCCAAACGTGTAGAGCAGGGCGATCCCGCCCACCACCGGGGGAAGCACCAGGGGCAGGAGCACCAGCGAGCGCAGCAGCCCCTGCAGCCGGAAGGAGTCCCTGGCCAGGACCAGGGCCAGGGGAACCCCCAGCAGGATGCACAGGAGGGTACTTGCCGCCGAGGTCCGAAGGCTCAGCCCCAGTGCCGTCAGGGACGGCTCCGACGTCACCAGCGGGATGAACTGCGCCCAGTCAACGCGCAGCACCATCGCCAGCAGGGGAAGCACGACGACGACGGCCGCCAGGACTGCCAGCGCACGGACCCACGCGGGGATGCCGGAGTAGGCGGCGGCTGGGGTGCGCGGCCGCGCCTGGGGTGGCTTCCCTGGCCGCTGTATCACTTGCTGCCCGGGCCGGAGCTGGCTGACCCGGAATTGCCCGGGCCGGAACTGGCTGACCCGGAACCGTCCGGCCCGAATCCTGCCGGGCCGAACCCCGCCGCGGCGAGGACCTTCTGGCCCTCGGGACCGGTGACCATCTCCACGAACGCCTGGGCGGTGGCCTTGTTCCGGCCGTTGGCGACGGCCGCAATCGGATAGGTGTTGACCGCGCTCCCCGATTCCGGGAACTGAATGCCTGCCACTTTGGTCCCGGCGGCCTTGATGTCCGTGCCATAGACCAGCCCCGCATCCGCCTCGCCGGAGGTGACCTTGCCCAGGACGTCAGTGACTGCGTTCTCCTCGCTGGCCGGGCTCAGCGCGACGCCCGCCGCTTCCGCCACTTTGGCTGTGGCAGCCCCGCAGGGGACCTGCCGGGCGCAGGTCACCAGCTTGATGCCCGGCCGGCCCAGGTCCTGCAGGGATGCGACCTTCGCCGGGTTGCCCGGCGGCACGGCGATGGCCAGGGTGTTGGTGGCGAAGTCCTCCGGCGTTCCCTCGGTGAGGCCGGCGTCCAGCACCTTCTTCATGTTGGCCGTGTCCGCGGAGGCGAAGACGTCAGCGGGCGCCCCCTGGTTGATCTGGCCGGCAAGGTCCGAGGACCCGGCGAAGCTCAAGGTGACCGTCGCGCCCGGGTGTTCCGCTTCGAAAGTGCTCGCGAGTTCGGTAAAGGTCTGCTTGAGTGAGGCGGCCGCGAAAACGGTGATGGCGCCTGCCGGCTTGGTGCCGGAACCGGTGGCAGTGCCGGCACTTGTTCCCGCGTCCGGATTGCCCGCCGTGGCACAGCCAGACAGGACGGCAAGCAGCAGCACGGCCAGTGCGGGGACGGCGCCCCGGAGGGTGGAAACCGCGGACCGGACGGGTTGCCGGCTCATGCGGCGGCCCGGCCCTTCGGCGACTCGATGATGACGGTCGTTGCCTTGACCACGGCGGTGGCCACGGCACCAGGTTCCAGCCCCAGCTCACGCACCGCCTCGCTGCTCATCAGCGAGACCACCCGGAAGGGCCCGCACTGCAGTTCCACCTGCGCCATGACCTTGTCCGTAATGACGTTGGTCACCAGGCCCATGAGCCGGTTCCGCGCCGAACTGCTGCCGCTCTTCGGGTCATCGGGAAGCTGGGCGAGCTTCTGCGCGTGCGTTGCCAGTTCCAGCCCGTCCACCGCCAGGCGGCCGGAGGGGTCCCGCAGCGCGGTGAGGGTTCCCTGCTCCGTCCACCGGCGGACGGTATCGTCGCTCACCCCCAGGAAACGGGCGGCCTCTGAAACGCGGATAAGTGCCATTCGGCGATTCTAGCCCGCAAATGAGGGTTGATGGCACGTTTTAAGACGCAGCAGCGGTCATGAACGTGCCGCGTGGCTGCAGGGCGTTCGACGGAAGGGCGGCACTAGACTCCTTGCATGGCCATCTACATCGACCCGCCGCTGTGGCCTGCACACGGAACACACTTTTCGCACCTGGTCTCGGACGCGTCCCTGGACGAGCTGCACGCGTTCGCTGCCGCCGCGGGGGTCCCCGAGCGGGCGTTCGACGGCGACCACTACGATGTGCCAGAACGCCGCTTTGATGACCTGGTGGCGGCAGGAGCGGTTCCGGTGGAGGGCCGGGTGCTGGTCCGCAGGCTCATTGCCAGCGGACTGCGGATCCCGGCACGCCGGCGGAACAAGTCATTGAAGGTCCCTCTCCTGAACCGCTGGGAAGCCATCATGCCGGGCCAGGACGCCCTGTTCCTGGACCTGCTGGACCGCTGGAGCGAACCGCACCGGCACTACCACGGCTGCACCCACCTGCTGTCCGTGCTGGAGGCGCTGGACCTGCTCACCGAACCGGCTGAAGCGCCCCGGACAGTACTGCTGGCTGCCTGGTTCCACGACGCCGTGTACCGCGGCGCAGCCGGCATGGATGAGGAGGAGTCGGCACGGCTGGCGGAGGAACGGCTTGCCGACGCCTGCCTTCCGGAGGCAGAGGTGGCGGAAGTGGCGCGCCTGGTCCGGCTGACCTCGGACCACCGGCCGGAACCGGGTGACAACGACGGCGCCCTCCTCTGCGACGCCGACCTCTCGATTCTCGGCGGCGAACCGGAGGAATACGCCCGCTACGCAGCTGCCGTGCGGAAGGACTACGCGCACATCGGCGACGCCGACTTCGCAGCCGGCCGGGCCGCCGTCGTCCGGCACCTGCTGGAACTGGACCCGCTCTTCCACCACCAGCGGGCCAAAGAACTGTGGCAGGACGCCGCGCACCGCAACCTGAACGGCGAATTGCAGTGAACGCGCCCGGCAGCAGCCCCCGGCACACATACTCCGCCAACGCGGCGCACCGGCAGCTGCCCTTCACCGTGCGGCTGGACTGGGGTCTGGAAGGGGGCAGGACGGTGGCCGCCGGCGCCGACATCGCCGTGGTGGTGGACGTCCTGTCCTTCGGCACCTGCGTCAGCGTGGCACTGGACCGGGGCGCCGACGTCTTCCCCTACCGCTGGCGGGACACCACCGCAGAGGACTTCGCCGCCCACCACCAGGCCCAGCTGGCGGGCCCCCGGAACGGCGGCGGGCTGAGCCTGTCCCCCGCCAGCCTCCGCGCGGCAGCCTCGCTGGAACGGCTGGTCCTGCCCTCCCCCAACGGTTCTGAACTCTGCCACGCCCTGGCGGCCGAAGTGCCCCTGGTGGCCGCAGTATGCCTCCGGAACGCCGCGGCCACCGCAGACTGGGTGGCCGCCAACCTTCCCGGCGACGTAGTAGTGGCGGTGGTCGCCGCGGGCGAACGCTGGCCGGACGGCACCCTCCGCCCTGCCGTGGAGGACCAGATCGGAGCCGGAGCTTTCATCGCAGGACTGGTGGCCGCCGGCAAGGGCGGCTATGAGGCCGGGGACGGCAGGCACGGCTATGCTCCGGAGGCCGTGGCGGCCATGGCTGTCTTCGAAGCGGCCGAGCCGCGCCTGCGCGAAACGCTCCAGCACTGCGCCAGCGGCCGGGAACTGTCCGGGGCCGGCTACGCGGAGGACGTGGACATCGCCGCTGAACTGGATGACAGCGACTCGGCAGCCATCCTGCGGGACGGGGCGTTCCGCCCGCTGTGACGGGACGGCCGTCCTGCCTGGCGGTACGTCCTGCCTAGCGGTACGTCCCGCCTAGCGGTAGGTCCTGACGGGATAGGTGCTCGCAAACGGCGTGGTGCTGGGCACGATCTGCTTCCCCAGCGGCATCAGGGACACCGGAATGAGCTTGAGGTTGGCGATGGCCAGCGGGATGCCAACGATGGTCACAGCCATGGCGAACGCTGTGACCACATGTCCAATGGCAATCCAGATCCCGGCCACCAGCAGCCAGATCACGTTGCCCAGCAGCGGGAAGACACCTGTGCCGCCGGGCTTGTCCACCACCATCCGGCCAAACGGCCACAGCGTGTAGGCAGCGATCCGGAATGAGGCAATGCCCCACGGAATGGTGACGATCAGCAGGCAGCAGACCACACCCGCGAGGAAGTAGCCCAGGGCCAGCCAAAAGCCGCCGAAAACCAGCCAGATGATGTTCAGAAGTGTCTTCATGCACCCATTGTGCCTTCGCCCCCTGACAAAAAGGCCCTTCGGCCAAAAGATGGGGGACATCCCTGATCCTGCCCTGACCCGCAGCCGCCCGGGCCACGGAGCCGCCCGCCGCTAAACTGTGGCAGCCGCTTTTGCAGCCTGGACGAACGCCCGGACTTTGGCCAGGTCCTTCACGCCGCGGGTCGCTTCAACGCCGGAGGAAACATCCACGCCCCAGGCATGCGCGGCGGCTGCTGCCTGGCCGACGTTCGCCGCCTCAAGGCCGCCGGCGAGCAGCCAGTTCCGTCCCTGAAGCACGGGCAGGGCCGCCACGGAGGAGTAATCCCAGGACTCACCGGAGCCCGGCACGGCGGCATCGATCAGGAGCAGGTCCTCACCCCAGTCTTCGAACTCGTCCTGGCCCGCACCCATGGTGATGGCCCTGACCAGCTTCATGCCGGCGTCGTGCACTGTTGCCACGTCTGCGCGTGACCGGTCGCCATGCAACTGGATCCACTCAAGGCCCGCGGCCCGGGCAATGGCGATGGCATCGGCTACGGGCTCGTCGCGGAAGACTCCGATCGGGGTGACGCTCTCCGGAACCCCCGCCAGCAGGGAGGCCACCTGCGACGGCGAGACGACCCGGGGGCTGGCGGTGAGGACGAATCCCACGGCGTCTGCGCCGGCGTCCACCGCTTCGCGGACAGATTCGGGCGTGCTGAGACCACACACTTTGACGAACATTCCCGGGCTCCTTCAGGCTGTTTTCGTGTTGACCCCCCGGAGGAGATTAGCAGGGACCGGACACAACTGCGACGAGCGGCCATGGCGGGGAACTAGGCTGGGCTGATGCAGATCATCCGCTTCGCTGACCTTAAGGCCGAACCATGGCGCAACGGCGGCGGGGTGACCAGGGAAATTGCCCGCCAGGCTTCAGCCGACGGCGGCTGGGACTGGCGGTTGAGCATCGCGGACGTCACCAAGGCAGGCGACTTTTCGCCTTTTCCTGGCATGGAGCGCGTCCTGACCGTCATCGAGGGCGAGCTGCTGCTCCTCACCGTGGACGGCGTGGAGCAGCCCCTGGAGAAGTACCGTCCGTTCCGGTTCGACGGCGGCGCCGCCACCGGGGCCAAACTGCCCACCGGCGACATCCGCGACCTCAACGTCATCACCCGGACCGGGGCGTTCAAGGGCTTTACCTCCATTATTGAGCTGTCCAAAAAGCGCGCCCACCCCGTGTTCGAGGGGCAGCTCGGGGTGCTGTTGCAGGGACAGGCGAAGGTCAGCGACAGCGCTGGGGAACCGCTGGACCTGGGCCGTTACGACGCAGTAGTGGGCTCTGACAGCGATTCCCCGGAAATCCTGGGCCGCGGCTTCCTGGCTGTGGTGTCCATCGACCCGAACGGCCCCACGGGCTGACTGCCGCCGCCCGGTGGTGGGCTTGGGCACCAACGGTGGAACCCGCCGTCGTGCCTTGCTACCTTGGAATTCAAGGCTCCGCACCGGGGCCTCCGGACGACGGTTCAGTACCCGGCACGCGACAAGACTGGCCAAAGGAACTGTCATGTCGTGGATAATCCTCATTATTTCCGGGGCGCTGGAGGCTGTCTGGGCCGCCGCCCTGCACCGTGCTTCCCAGGCTTCCGGACGCCGGCGGGTTGCCCCCGCTGCCCTGTTCCTGGTGGCCGTGGCCGCCAGCACCGGCGGCCTTGCCGTGGCCATGCAGTCCATCCCCACCGGTACGGCCTACGCCGTGTGGGTGGGTGTGGGCGTGGTCCTCACCTCCGCCTACGCGATGGCCAACAGGGTTGAACGTCCGACGGCGGCGCGCCTGCTGCTGCTGTCCGGCATCGCCGCGAGCGTGGTCGGCCTCAAGGTGGTGGCGTAATGGTGAAGCGGGGCCTTCCATGGTTGGTGCTGCTGGCCTCGGCCGTCCTGGAGGCGGTCTGGGCCACCGCGCTCGGCCTGTCCGACGGCTTCACCCGACCCGTGCCCACCATCGTCTTCGCCGTCACCGCCACGCTCAGCATGGTGGGACTCGGCATGGCCATCCGGAGCATCCCGCTGGGCACCGCCTACGCCGTCTGGGTGGGCATCGGCGCCGCGTTGACGGTGGGCTGGGCGATGGCCACCGGCGTCGAACCCTTCAGCGTGGTGAAGCTGCTGTTCATTGCGGGGATCGTGGGCTGCGCCGCGGGCCTGAAGGTGTTGCCGGCCCAAAAAGATGCGCCGCGGGTGCGCAGCGGTGACTAGGCTTTTGCCATGCACTCCCCCGAGATCGCCATGGCCGTGGATACGCTGCGGCGCCGGCTGCTGCCCGGAACGCGCACCATCCTGGGCATCGCCGGGGCGCCGGGATCCGGCAAGTCCACCTTTGCCGCCTGGCTGCAGGAGCAGTTCAGCCCCGGAACCTCGGTAGTGGTGCCGATGGACGGCTTCCACCTGGGCAACGCGATCATCGAAGGGACCCCGCTCCGGCAGCGCAAGGGAGCCATTGATACGTTCGACGCCGGCGGCTACCTTTCGCTGCTGCGGCGCCTGGCGCAGCGGGACGAGGCCGTGGTGTACGCACCGGAGTTCCGCCGCACCCTGGACGAGCCGGTGGCCGCCTCCATCGCCGTCCCGGCCGAGGTCCCACTGGTGATCACGGAGGGCAACTACCTGCTGGCGGACCAGGAGCCGTGGAAGGAGGTGCGGGCGCAGCTGGACGAGGTGTGGTTCCTCGAAACCCCGCCCGCGCTCCGGCTGCAGCGGCTGGTGGACCGGCACATCTCGTTCGGCATGGAACGGGACGCAGCGGTCGCCTGGGCCAATGGACCCGATGAAGCCAATGCCCGGCTGATCCAGGCCAGCCGCCCGGCGGCGGACCGCGTCCTACCTTGGCTGTAATTTTCAAAAGCAGGAAACGAACAGGAGAACCATGGCAAACGCACCCACTGAACCCGGCACCCCTGAAGCCGCGGGAACTGTCCAGCTCGGCGACGGATTGACCGTCAGCCGCCTGGGCTTCGGCGGCATGGCCCTCACGCCGGTCTACGGCGAGGTGGACCCTGCCGAGGCACTGCAGACCCTGCACCACGCCGTCGACGCCGGGGTCAGCTTCCTCGACACCGCGGACATCTACGGCGGCGGCAGCAATGAGGAACTCATTTCACAGCTGCTCAAGGACCGGCGGGACGAAGTCCAGCTGGCCACCAAGTTCGCGCTGGTGGGAACGCCCACGGACGGCTACACGGATATCCGCGGCGACGCCGGGTATGTGCGCGAGGCCGTGGACCGGAGCCTGCAGCGGCTGGGCACCGAGGTGATCGACCTCTATTACATGCACCGCCGCGATGTCCGCGTCCCCATCGAGGAGACCGTTGGGGCCATGGCCGAGCTGGTCAAGCAGGGAAAGGTCAAGCACCTGGGCCTGTCCGAAGTGACGGCACAGGAACTGCAGGATGCGTCGGCGGTCCACCCGATCGCGGCGGTCCAAAGCGAATGGTCCATCTGGAGCCGGGACGTGGAACGCAACGTGGTTCCGGCCGCCGCCGGCCTGGGCGTCGGCTTCGTCCCGTACTCCCCGCTGGGCCGCGGCTTCCTCACCGGAACCGTGGACACGTCAAGCCTGGGTGCCAAGGATTTCCGGCGGAACATCCCCCGTTTCGCTCCGGACGCCGCGGGCGCCAACCAGGCCGTGGTGGACGCCGTCCGGTCCGTGGCCGACCAGCTCAACGCCACGCCGGCGCAGGTGGCCCTGGCCTGGCTGCTGGCACAGGGCAAGCGGCTCGGCCTGCCGGTCGTTCCCATCCCCGGCACCCGCAAGGCCGCCCGGATCGACGAAAACCTCGGCGCACTTGCCCTGGAGCTCACCCCGGCGCACCTGGAGGCTCTGGACGCAGCGTCTGACGCCGTCGTCGGCTCCCGTTCCGCGGACCCCACGTGGGTGTCCGAGGGCCGGGAATAGGGCGCGTTTGCCGAAGCCATCACACCGTATTTTTTGACCGATACCCCTAGGAGCCCCATGACTGCCATCGTCCATTTTGAAGTCCAGATCGATCCCGCCCGCCGGGAGGACGCCGCCAAGTACCTCTCCGAGACCTTGGCCGCCACCCGGGCGTGGCCCGGCAACCAGGGGATCGAGGCTCTCGTTGACGACGCGGACCCGTGCCACATCCTGGTGGTGGAAACGTGGGCCACCACGCAGGACCACGACGACTACGCCGCCTGGCGGAACACGCCGGAAGGCAAGAGCGCGCTCCACGAGATCCTGGCCGGCCCGCCGTCCAAACAGGTCTACTCCACCACCATGCCGCTTGACCTGCAGCCGTCCGCGGGCTGACGATCATGGACTCACTTCGATATGACCTGCCGGCCCTGACCATCCGCAGCATCTCCGTCAGCGGGATGGACAACAACGTGTACCTGCTGACCGCCAAGGAAAGCGGCGAGCAGGTGCTGATTGATGCCGCTGACGATCTCCCGGCCATCCGCCAACTGCTGTCGGACGGGGCTGCGGACACCTCTGCAGCCCCGCGGCTTGCCCTGGTGGCCACCACCCACCAGCATTGGGACCACGTGCGGGCCCTGAAGGAACTGGTGGAAGCCACGGGGGCGCGGACGGCAGCAGGGGCGGACGACGCCGATGCGCTGCCGGTCCCGGTGGACGTTCGGCTCAGCCACGGCGACGTGGGCAACTTCGATGGCTTCGACATAACGGCCGTGCACCTGCGCGGCCATACGCCCGGCTCCATCGCCTTCGTGTACCAGGACCCGGACGGCCCGGCCCACATCTTCTCGGGTGACTCGCTGTTCCCGGGCGGCGTGGGCAACACGGACAAGGACCCTGAACGGTTCAACCAGCTCCTGTCCGACGTCGCAGAGCGGCTGTTCGGCGCCTACCCGGACACCGCCGTCGTCCATCCCGGGCACGGCAAGCCCACCACGCTGGGTGCCGAGCGGCCGCACCTCGACGAGTGGCGCGCCCGCGGCTGGTAGATCCCTTAAACGGCTGAGCGGGCCCACCTAAAAGGCGGGCCCGCTCAAGAGGCACTTCTAGCGGCCGCGGCGCTCGTTCGACGCCGGTGCCGACGCGCGGCGGGGGCCGCTGCGGGCGGGACGGCCCGAGCCGCCGTTGCCTGAACTGCCGCTGCCGGAACCGTAGGAGCCTCCGGAGGTTCCGCCGGTGTTGGAGGACCAGACTGCCTTGCTTCCGCCGGTTGCGCCGGAGCGCTGGCCGGAGGTACCCGCTGCGGCGCGCTGGCCGGTTGCGGGGCGCCCGCTGCGCTGGCCACCGCCCGAGGCAGGACGTCCGCCGGTGGCGGGGCGTCCGGTGCCGCCGCGGGGAGCGTCGCTGCGGGTGATCCGGGAATCGGTGCGGCCCTCGGCTGCACGTCCGTTCGATCCGCGGCCGGCCGATGAACGGCCACCTGCTGCGGGAACGTCGTTGCGGTGCGTGGAAGCCGTGCCGCGGCCGCGGGCGTTGCGGCGGGCAGCGGCTGCTGCCACTGCGCGGTCCTCGTTCTGCTCGGCATTGCGGTCGAATGCTGCACGGGCTTCCGTGCGGCCTTCGAAGGCGACAGCCCGGCGCTCGGCGCGGGTGGCGTCGCTGCGGGCGGGTTCGGCCGAAACCTTGCCGCGTCCACCACGTCCGCCACGCCCACCGGTGGTGGGAGCAGCCTGGCGGCGTGCACGCTTGCGCTCCGCGTTGGCTCCGGTGGAGGTGCCGCCGCCCTGCTTGGGGGCTTTGGCTGCCAGGAGCGCGGCACGGGTGCGGGGGTCAACCTTCTCCGCAATGTCGCCAACCAGTTCAGCCACGATGGGTGAGCTGGCCGTGACGCGCTCGAAGCTGACGTCCACGCCGGCGGCCTTCATGAGCTTCTTCACGTCGGCCTGCTGTTCGGGCAGGGTCAGCGTGACCACGGTGCCGTCGGAACCGGCACGCGCGGTGCGGCCTGAACGGTGGAGGTACGCCTTGTGCTCGGTGGGCGGGTCCACGTGGATGACCAGTTCGACGTCGTCGACGTGTACACCGCGGGCGGCGACGTCTGTTGCCACCAGGACGCGGACGTCGCCGTTGGAGAACTCGGCCAGGTTGCGGTCACGCGCATTCTGGGAGAGGTTGCCGTGCAGGTCCACGGCGGGGATCCCGGCGTCGGTCAGGGTCTTGGCCAGCTTGCGGGCGTGGTGCTTTGTCCGCATGAACAGGACGCGGCGGCCGGCGCCGGAGGCGAGCTCCACGATCAGTTGCTTCTTGACGGTCTGGTCGTTGACCACCAGCACGTGGTGCTCCATGGTGGTTACCGCTGCCTGCGGATCGTCCACGGAGTGGGTGAGCGGGTTGGACAGGTAGCGCTGGACGATCTTGTCCACGCCGTTGTCCAGGGTGGCGGAGAAGAGCAGGCGCTGGCCCTCGCTGGGGGTCATGTCCATGAGCTTCTTGACCACCGGCAGGAAGCCGAGGTCGGCCATGTGGTCGGCCTCGTCCAGGACGGTGATCTCCACCGCTTCAAGGGTGAGGATGCGCTGGCGGATCAGGTCCTCCAGGCGGCCGGGGCAGGCGATGACGATGTCGACGCCGGCGCGCAGCGCCTTTTCCTGACGGGCCTGGGAGATGCCGCCGTAGATCACGGTGGTGTTCAGGCCGGCGGCCTTGGCCAGCGGCTCGATGGTGGCGTTGATCTGGGTTGCCAGTTCACGGGTGGGTGCCAGGACCAGGCCCATGGGGCGTCCGGGCTTGCGGAAGTGCTTGGCTTCCCGCTCAGCGAGTCTTGCTACAAGCGGGATAGCGAAAGCAATGGTTTTACCGGATCCGGTCCGGCCCCTGCCCAGGACGTCACGGCCGGACAGCGTGTCCGGAAGGGTCTTCACCTGGATGGGGAACGGTTCAACGATTCCCTGGGCGGTAAGGGTGTCTGCAAGGGCCTTGGGAGTACCGAGGGCAGCAAAAGTAGTCATGTAGTTTTTTACGGTCTTTCTGGCGGTATCCAGGCGGATATCGGCCCCCGATGCCGGTTGGACCAGGGGTTTCGCCGAAGAAAAGTCAGGTGATCAACCGGGCGCTGTAAATCAGGACAGCCGGCCGGGACCAAATGGAACGCGTTCATCGACGCAGGATGTGCCTCTCACATGAAGAAAGCCCACTCCCTGGAAAGGAACCTCCAGATCCGGAGCAGGCGGCATCACTGCACATCAAGTTCCTCCAGTCTAGCATCCCTGCGCCCGGAACCCATCGTCGGCGTTGCCTTCGGGGGCACGGCGGGGCAATGTTGAGGCATGAGCGAGCACCAGGAAACGCAGCAGCACGAAGGGCACGCGCACGACAACGGCGGGTCGCCGGACGGGGGCGGCGGCGGCATTGACACGGCTTCCGCCCGGGACGAGAGGTACCGCAGCAAAGCAAGGCTGTGGAGCGGGAAGCCGAACCCGCAGCTGGTCCGGGAGGCCGGTGGCCTGCGGCCCGGGAAGGCGCTGGAACTGGGATGCGGCGAAGGCGCCGACGCTATCTGGCTGGCGCAGCAAGGCTGGTCCGTGACCGCCGTCGACGTCTCCACCGTTGCCCTGGAACGGGCCCGCTCCCATGAGCTGGCCGAACTGGCGCGGGAAAGCGTGCACGCCTCGAACGGCACTATGGAAAGCCGGATTACCTGGCAGCTGGCGGACCTGACGCAGTGGCAGCCGGGAGATGCCTACGACCTGGTGACGTCGCAGTTCCTGCATTCCCAGGAGCTGGACTGGCGGATCCCGCTGCGCACCGCGGCCTCGGCCGTCAAACCGGGTGGAACGCTGCTGGTGGTTGGGCACCACCCGGACCGGCTGCCGCCGTGGGGTCCGGGGCACCATCATGAAGGCATGTTCTACACAGGCGACCAGCTGGTGCAGGAACTGGGACTGGATCAGCCCGGATGGCAGGTGGAGGTCCTCACCAGCCGGGAGCGCCCAGTGACCGGGCCGGAAGGGCAGGAGGCCACCATCGCTGACGTCATCGTGCGCGCCACCCGCCTTACCTAACCGCCGGCGCGCCCCCCGGTGGTGACGCGCGGCGCCACCAGGACCGCGGCGACCCCGATGGCGGCAGTGAAGGCGAAGACCCCCGCGAAGGACTGGACCGGCGTCGTGAATGCCGCGAAGACAATCCCTGTGGTGGCCAGCGACAGCGCGCCGCCCAGGGAGTCCGAGATGGACATGGCCGAGCTGTTGAAGCCCGCGTTCTCCTTGGTGGACAGCGCCAGGGTCATCACGCTCAGGCGCGGGTAGAGCAGGCCCATGCCGCCCCCTGCCAGCACCCAGCCCGCGATGGCGGTGGCGGGCGGCCAATGCAGCGCGGTGGTGGCCAGGGCCACGGTTATTGCGGCCAGGACCATGAGCGATCCGGCCTGGACGGCGCGGCGGTGCGGCAGCCGTGTGCCCATCCGGCCCTGTACGGCGGCGGCCCCCGCCCAAGCGAGCGCGCCGCCGGTGAGGGTCAGCCCGGCCAGTGTGGGCGGGACCGAATACTGGTCGATCAGGAGATACGGAAGGTAGACCTCGGCGCCGAAGAACGAGGCCGACGCGAGGCCGCGCGCCAGGATCACGCTGGGCAGGCCGCGGCGGGCGGCGAGGGTACCGGAGGGCACCAGCGGACGCACAGCCACCAGGGCAAGGACGACGGCGGCGAGCGCCAGGAGTGCCGTGGCTGCCGGGAAGGCGGGGATGCTGGCGTCCGCGGAAAGATTCAGCCCCAGCACCGCGAGCGCGGCCAGTGCCGCCCAACCCAGCCGGCCCAGGGCCCACGGCGGTGCGGTTTCTTCGGGTTGGCTTGTACCGGCCGGCCCCCCCTCCGCGTCGGGCCCGTCCAGCCCGCGCAGCACCGGCACGATCATCGCCAGCGCCGGAATGACCAGGCCCACCACGCCCAGGAACACCCAGTGCCAGCTGAAGACCTGCGCCACCACCCCTGCCGCGAAGGGTCCCACCAGGGACGGGACCACCCAGGCCGCCGAGAAGGCAGCGAAGATCCTCGCGTGCAGCTGGCCTGGGAAGAACCGCGCCACGAGCACGTAGAGCGCGACGGTGAGGGCGCCGCCGCCAAGACCCTGCACCAGGCGGCCGGCGACGAGCATGGGCATGGTCAACGAGGTGCCCGCGATGAGCAGGCCCAGCACGAACAGCGCTACGGAGGCGTACAGCGGCGCGGCGGGCCCGCGGCGGTCTGACCAGTTTCCGGCCCCCACCATGCCGATCACGCCCGTGGCCATGGGCCCCGCAAAGGCCAGCGCGTAGAGGCTTCCACCGTTCAACTCCCGG
This sequence comes from Arthrobacter sp. NicSoilC5, assembly GCF_019977395.1. NCBI lineage: Bacteria > Bacillati > Actinomycetota > Actinomycetes > Micrococcales > Micrococcaceae > Arthrobacter > Arthrobacter sp. NicSoilC5. Next base: position 2,500,461 of record NZ_AP024660.1, read on the forward strand.
CTGACCAGGGGCATGATGGTGGTTACGGCAAGCGATTCGAAGGCGGCCAGGAACACCAGGGCACAGGTCCCCACGGTCACCCAAAGGTATGGGGGCCGGAAGATCCCGGCGGCGTCGCGGGTTCCCGGGAGCGTGGAATCCTGCACAGCGGTTCCTACTCCACGAACCGGTTCCGGCCGGACCGGTAGCCAAAGACCGCCGCGAGCAGGCCCACCACCATAAACAGGACTCCGGCGGGAACGAAGGACCCCGTTGCCTGGTGCAGCTGGCCCACCATGAGGGTGCCCGTGGAGCCAACCCCGTAGCCCACACCCTGCATCATGCCGGAGAGGTGGGCGGCGGTGTGCCCGTCGCGGGTGCGGAGCATGATCAGCGTCAGTGCGGCGGCGGTGAGGCTCCCCTGCCCCAGTCCGAGCAGGCCGGCCCACACCCAGATGAGGTCGAGCGGGCCCAGGATGCTCAGCACGAATCCCCCGCCGGTCATCAGTGCCACCACCGTGTTGATGGCGCGCTGGTCGCGGAACCTCGCGGCAAGGGCCGGTGCGAACAGGGAGCCCAGCATCTGCAGCACGATGCACACGGCAACGATCAGCCCTGCGGTGGCCCCGTCCACGCCCCTTTCCCGGAGGATGGGCGCCAGCCAGGCGAAGCCGCTGAAGGACATCATGGCCTGCAGCACCATGAAGATGGTGACCTGCCACGCGACCGGAGAGCGCCACACATTGACGCCGTCCTTGACGGCCTGGTGCCGGACACTTCCCTGCCGCACGGCAACGGGAAGGAACAACAAGAGGACGACGGCGGCGGGCAGCGCCCAGACCCACAGCGCCTTGGTCCACTCCCCCGTCGCCGTGTAGACCGGGTAGGTGAAGCCGGCCCCGAGGGCGGCTGATGCGCAGATCGCGGTGGTGTAGAGGCCGCCCATGAGCCCCAGCCGGTGCGGGAAGTCGCGCTTCACCAGGCCGGGGAGAAGCACGTTGCACAGGGCGATTGCCGCTCCGCAGGCCGCCGTTCCAACGAGGAGGGCCGGCAGGTGGCCCGAACCGGCGGCGGCTGCACCGGTGTCCACCGGCCGCAGCAGTAGTCCAGCGGTCAGCAGTGCCATGGCGCCCAGCAGCACACGCTCCGCGCCGAACCGCCGGGCCAGGACCGGGGCGACCGGCGCGAAGACGCCCAGCAGTGTCACGGGAACCGTGGTCAGCACCACCACGGACCAACCGGGCAGCCCGGCTTGCGATGTCACTTCCGGCAGGACGGCGGAGAGGCTGGAAAAGACGCTGCGCAGGTTCAGGCCGATCAGGACCAGGCACACACCCAGGTAGGCCAGGGCGCGCCGGCTGCCCACGCGGGTGGGTTCCGCAGCCGGCAGCTCATCAATTTCTGCATCCACCAGGGTGCTGAGGTCCACCAGGCTGCTGCCCGTCCTGGTCCGGCCATGGGCTTCCCCGGAATCAGCCCTTCGCTGCTGCATCCCCGGTTCGGCATTCGTTGCGTCGGTCATCCGCCCATTCTTGCAGGCGGGCACCAGCGCGGAGTTTTCCACATACGGACGCGCGCACCTTCCGGCGCTCCAGGCAGATTCGTAGGTTGTTACCAGCCGCGGCCACGCACCTGGCCGCACCTTACAACGGGAGCACCATGGAAACGACACCGCAGCCGGAACCACGCCCCGCCCCGCCCGAGAGCCGGGCGCTGAAGGGTGGACCACTGGAGGGCACAAAGTTGGAGAGCACAGTGCCGGAGAACGCACCGGCGGACGGGACGGGGCCGCCTCCCGTCCATGGCGGCCCTGGCCAGCCGCCGGGAGCACCCGGCCATAAAGCGACGAACAGCCTGGTCCTGGCGATCCTTGCCCCGGTCAGCATGCTCCTGACCGGACCGTTCGCCGGGCTGGCCATGCTCCTGACGTATTCGGACAACGGCTACTCGCGCACTCCCTGGGCAGCTCCCTTCGTGCTGTTCAGCCTGCCTCTCCTCTTTGCCTTCCTCGGTCTCCGGCTTTCACTCCCAGCGCTGAAACAGTTGCCGCGGGGATGTGGAAGCCGGTCCGCGGCGGCAGTTGCCCTCTGCATCTGCGGTGTGGTCTTCGCCCTGGCACTCGGTCCCGCCCTCGACCTCATAGGCGTGTTCTGAGCATCGGAGTGCTCCGGGCCCAGGTGTCTTCACGGCGCTCCGATCGTCCGCCGTCCCCGCGGCGCTATTCTGGAAGGGATGAGCGAATCCCCTGAAAACCCCCAGCAGCCGCATGTCCCGCGGCCCGTCACGCCCGGCACCCAGGCCTCCTTCGGCACGTACGGCGGCCGCCCCGTCAGTTTCGTGCGCCGCGGCACCAGGCTGCAGGGCCGCCGGCAGGCTGCCTGGGCCGAGCACGCCGAGCGGTGGGCAGTCGACGTGCCACGGCATGTAGCCAACACCTCGGTCCACCCCGATTACACCTTTGACGCCGCCGCGGAATTCGGCCGTGAAGCGCCGCTCATCGTCGAGATCGGATCCGGACTCGGCGACGCCATCTGCCATGCGGCGGAACAGAACCCGGACACCAACTTCCTGGCCGTGGAGGTCTACACGCCGGGGCTGGCCAACACGATCATCAAGATCAACAGCAGGGGCTTGAACAACGTCCGCGTGGTGGAAGCGAACGCACCCGAGGTCCTGGCCACCATGCTGCCCGAAGGCTCGGTCAGCGAACTCTGGGTCTTCTTCCCGGACCCCTGGCACAAGTCGCGGCACCACAAGCGCCGCCTCATCCAGCCCGAGTTCGCCGGGCTTGCGGCACGGGCGCTGAAGCCCGGAGGCCTGTTCCGGATCGCCACCGACTGGTCAAACTACGCCGTCCATGTCCGGGACGTCATGGCGGGTTCAGGGGACTTCGAAAACCTGCACACCGGCGAGCGCCGCGGCCCCGAAAGCCCCCTGACGCAGGTGTGGCAGTCCGGCGTCGAATCGGTGGTGGGCGGGGCGCCGGTGCGTGAGGGACGCGCCCCGGTCAGCACGGAACACACCGGACCCAACGAGGGCGTGGACGAAACAGGCGGCTGGGCTCCCCGCTTCGAGGGCAGGATCCGGACCAGCTTCGAGGCAAAGGCCCACGAGGCCGGGCGGCTGATCTTCGATCTCTGCTACCGGCGCCGCTGAGCGGCAGACCGGGAAACGCTCCTAGCCCACGTTGATGGCGGCCACGATCTCCTTGAGCATGTCCAGGCGCGGTTCCGCCTCCGGGTTCATATAGGGCCAGACGACCACGACACCGATGAACCGGCCGCTTTCCCACACGCCCACGGTGGCTGCCACCTTGGCCGGCCCGCCGTCGTCGTCGTCATATCCCACCACCACGGCGTAAGCGGCCTTGCCGGGCAGGTTCAGCTCGCCCTCCGCCAGGAGGGTGCCGCCGCGGTCCTCAAGGTAGAAGTCCGCCATCAGGTGCGCCCAGCCGTTGGCCTGCGGCGCATCCTGCACGGAGGTGTCATCCTTGATCAGGGTGACCAGGACGCCGCCCAGCAGGCCGTACTGTTCGCTGTTGGGCCCGGCCGTGGAATCCTCCAGGACCTGGGTATGCTCGGGAAAATCTGCGGTGAAGCCCAGCGGGGATTCGATGTGCACTGACATTGGTTTCAGAGCCTCTCGAGCTTGGTGTCGTTGGGGACTTTATAGTACGTGGACACATTGGTGGTGGCCTGGTTCTCGGTCTTGACGTCCACTTCACCCACCTTGACGTCGAACCCGGCCTCGTTGGTGGCCGTGACCACGGAGTTCACCTGCACGGTGGCGGACCCGGCCTCGTAGAGCCGGGCGGCATCGCGGGCGGCACCGGCATCGTTGCCCAGGGCCACGTTGCGCAGGTAGCTGTCGATGACCGGGCGGTTCTCCGGCGAATAATCGACATCGATCTTGACGCTGCCCTGGGTACCGGCCGTCACGGTGGAATCGAACTTCGCAGCCTCGGTCTTCACACCGGACGTGACGCCCTGGGCCACGGTCCCGTCCATGGAGACGGACACGGAATCGATGTTGTTGTCCTTGTCCATGTTGACCTGCAGGCCGCCCTTGCCGGAGGCCTCGAAGACCCGGCCGTCCAGCTTGAGCTGGCCCTGGGCGGAGACCTCCCCGCTGGCTGTGGACGTACCGTCCGTCAGGTTCCGCTCATACGCAAGATCGAGCTTCGCCCCGCCGGACGCCGTTCCGGACTCGCCGCTGGCGTCGAGCGAGAACGTGCCCTTGGCCTTGTCCGTCTGTCCGGTGGACCCGTTGTCCTTCGCCGCGTCATTGATGGTGTCCAGGATGTATCCGGGCGGGTTGCCGGCCACATCCTTGATTTCACCGATGCTGTCCGGCGGAAGGTCGCGGTACATCTGCTCGCGGGCAGCCATGGCTTCCTCCACGCTGCCGAACGTGTACTCGCGGGAGACCTCGCCGGTAAGCGTCGCCCCCGCCGTGCCGCTGGTGTCGTTGACGCCCAGGCCCATGTTTCCGTACACCTTCATCGTGGCGGAGCCGTCCGCGTTCTCCACCACTTCGGTCCCCACCTCGGCGCCGCCGTGGACCCAGGCAACCCGGGCTTCGATGGAGGCCTTGCCCGTTTCCGTGTAGACCGGGATGTCTGCTTTGGCCAGTTCCTGCAGGTGCTGTTTTGCCAGTTCCTGCGCGGACGCCGGAATGCCGCCGTCCATGCGCATGAGGTCCTCGGCGAACGGTCCGTCGCTGCCCTCGCCCTGGATCAGGTACGCCCGGTCGGCATCGGACAGGCCGGCCCACCACTTCGCCTGCTCTTCCGGGCTGGCGTTAACCATCCGATCCAGTCCCGTTTCAAGTTCCCGCCGGTGTTCGGCAGCCGCACTGGCTTCTTCGGCCCTTTCCTTGAACCACTCCTTCGCCTGCGCGGCCATCGAGGTGAGCCGGTCCCAGGTGCTGCCGCCGGAGCCTCCGGTTCCCGCCGTGGACGCTTTTTCCTGCTCGTCGGCATGCTTCATCAGGATTTTCGAGTTTTCCCGCAGGCTTGCCACCACTTTGTCCAGGCTGGGACGGTGGCTGGCACTCCACTCCTGGCGGAAGCGTTCACCGTCCCGGCCCTTCCACGGCGCGGACTGGATCTGGCTGTGCAGGGACCCTGCGCGGCTGCTCAACAGTGATGCTGCCTGGTCCGCGGCCTTGGCCAGCGCCCGCAACTGGCTGATGTCTGCGCCGTAAAAAGTCATGGTTTCCCCCGGGAAAGAGTGCGGTACGTGTCAATCGCTGGTCCTTATGGTTGCACAGGTGCCGGAACCGGGCGATGGGGATCCCTCCCCATCGCCCGGACTGTGCCCGCCCGACTGTTCGGTGCCCCGGCGGCGTGGGACGATTGGCCTTGTAAGAAGGGCACGCACACCGGCGCGCTACCGCGCCTGTCCAAAGGAAAGACGATCAAAGAAGAACTGAAGCAGGTCGTTGACAAGGCTGAGGACGTCACCAATTCGCGGGTCCTTGAGTTCCTGGCCCGGTCAGGGTTCGCGGCCAGCGGCATCCTGCACCTGCTGGTGGGTGCCATCGCCATCCGCCTGGCCATGGGCGGCACCGGGCACGCCGATTTCAGCGGTGCCGTGGCCGAGCTTGCCACCATGCCTGTGGGTCCGTTCCTGCTGTGGGGAAGCTTTGCCGCCTGCGCAGCCTTGTCACTGTGGCAGGCCGGTGACGCGATTTTCGACTTCAACCACCAGGCCACCAAGAAAAAGGTCAAGAACAAAGCCAAGGCCGCGCTGCAGGCAATCGTGTATGCGGTGCTGGCGTTGACACTGTGGCATTTCGCCACGGGGACGGGTACCGGCGATGACAACCGCAAGGCCACCAGCGACTTCACCGTTTCCATGATGTCTGCCCCCGGCGGCGTGGCACTGCTGGTCGTGATCGGCCTGGCAGTCGCTGTTACGGGGGTTGCCTACGGCATGCGGGGGCCCAAGCGAAGCTTCGAGAAGCAGCTGCGGATGCCTGCCGCCGGCGCGGCCCGGACCGCCGTGCTGTCCCTGGGCATTGCCGGCTACCTGGCCAAGGGTCTGGTACTGCTGCTGACGGGGCTGCTCATCGTCATCGCCACCATCAAGGAGCACCCGGAGGACTCCACCGGCCTGGACGGCGGCCTGCGTGCACTCCGCGACCAGCCCATGGGCCCCTATCTCCTGGCCGCGGTGGGAGCCGGGCTGGTCTGCTACGGCGCGTACATGATCATGCGAGCCCGGCTGGCGAAAATGACCAAGTAACACCCCGCGCCGTGGTTAGGTTGGGGCATGCCCCAAGTACGCGCTGAGCGTTTTATCCGTATCGATCCGGAGACTGCGTTCGCCCTCTCCCAGACCACGGGAGACTTCCGGCTCAAGTGGGACCCCTTTATTTCCGCCCAGGGCTTCCTTGACGGAGCGCGTGCGGCGGGAAAGGGCGTCCGCACCCGGACCAGATCCCGGCTGGGCCTGGTGATGGTGAGCCAGTACGTCTCCTACGCACCGCCCCGGAACGTCGGCATGACCATGGTGGCCGGCCCGTGGTTCTTCACGAACTTTGGCGGAGGCTGGCGGTTCACGGCGGACGACGGCGGCACCCGGGCCGTCTGGAAGTACACCTTTTCATGCCGTCCGGCTTTGCTCCGGCCCCTTATGGAAGGGATTGGCAGCCGGCTGCTGGGCTACGAGATCGAACGCCGGATCGAGGCCTTCGCCCGCGCCTGCGAGGACCCCGCCCTGGTGGCGGAATTCCGGGCCCTGGGGCATGCCGGTGAAGCCGCCGACCAGGCCGGCAACCCGCACCCCTAGGTGTACTGAGTCAGGACGTTGGTTACATCGTGAATAGGTGAAGACCTCTTAGGTTGGTGGTTACCACACACAGCCAACGACTAAGAGGTCTTCATGTCCCACCGTAATGCCCGCCTGACTCCGAACGGTAGGCGGATCATTATCGAGCGCGTCCTTGCCGGCCAGCCAGTGGCCCATGTAGCCAAAGAGATGGGCATCTCAAGGACCTGTGCGCACCGCTGGATCAGCAGGTACCGCGCGGATGGCTGGGCTGGTTTGGAAGACCGCAGCTCCCGTCCGAGGTCATGCCCGCACGCCACCTCCGCGGAAGTCGTAGCGGATGTTCTCACCCAGCGCGTCGAGCATCGCGAGGGACCAGCGGACCTGGCCGTGCGCTGCGGCACGAGCGCCCGGACGGTCTCCCGGATTCTGGTCCGCGCGGGCATGCCCAGGTTGTGGGACCTGGACCCAGTGACCGGGGCACGAATCCGCGCGTCCCGGGCCACCGACCGCCGCTACGAACGCGACGCCCCAGGCGACATGATCCACATCGACGTCAAGAAACTAGGCCGGATCCCGGACGGCGGCGGTTGGCGGACCGACCCGGCGCAAAACCGCGCCAACCACCGCAAATCACCTCAGAAAGTCGGTTTTGACTACGTCCACGTGGCCGTCGATGATCATTCCCGCTTCGCCTATGCCGAGGTCCTGCCCGACGAAAAAGGCCCGACCTGCGCCGAATTCCTCACCAGGGCCGCAGCCGCCATGGCCGCCAACGGAGCACCCGTCAAACGCGTCATGACCGACAACGCCTTCGCCTACCGGCTCTCCCGCGACTTCCAGGACGCACTCGCTGCCCTGGGCGCCAAACACATCCTGATCAAACCCCGCCACCCCTGGCAAAACGGCAAAGCAGAACGCTTCAACCGCACCCTCCAAGAAGGCTGGGCCTACCGCCAACCCTTCACCACCAACCAAAGCCCGCGTCGACGCTCTACAGTCCTGGCTAAACTTCTACAACAACCACCGGCCACACGGCAGCCTCGGAGGCAAACCACCTATCAGCAGGTGCAACCAACCTACTGGCTGAGTACACCTAGGGAACGGTGATGACCGCCACGGCCCGCTGGGCGCCGTCGCGCAGTTCGACGCTCGAGATGCTGCCCAGCTGGATGGGCGTCGCCCCGGTGACCTTGACCTTTCCGCTGGGGGTAGCGGTCCAGGCGCAGGCCCGGTCCTCCGTGCCCGCCCGGTCCCGCACCCACAGCGAAAGGGTCCCTTCCGCCGGCAGGCTGCTGCCGCTGACTGCAAGTTCGGTCCCCCAGGTCTTCCGGGCCATGTCGATGTTCACCTGGAGCCCTCCGCCGGACGCCACGGAATAAGTGGCATCCGGCTGCGGCGGCCTGACAAGCAGGGGCCCCACGGCCAGGCCCACAGCCAGGCACGCGGCGGCAACAGCCCCCGCTATAGCCACCCACCGCCGTCGTATGGTCCGACGCCGGCGCGCCAGTTCGTTGAACAGGCGCGCCGGGGCGTTGGCATCAGTTCCCTCGCTGCCGCCGGGCACGGCGCTGCTGCCCGGAACGCCGCTGAGCGCCACGGCGTCAGGAACGGGAAGGGAATCCAGGAGCATGGGCACTTTTTCCAGTACGGCCAGTTCCTTGCGGCAGGCGGCGCAGTCCTGGAGATGCGCCTCGAACAGGGTGAGGTCGGCGGCGTCAAGGCCGCCCAGGACGTAGGCGCCCAGCAGGTGGTGCGGGTTGGTGTTCACCGTTCCACCCCCATCTCGTCCAGGATGGTGCGCAGGGCCCGCAGGGCGTAATAGGCCCGGGACTTGACGGTGCCGCTGGGGATGTTGAGCTGGACCGCCGCCTCGTTGACGGTAAACCGGCGGTAATGCAGGGCCACCAGGACGTCCCGGTGTTCCTTGCTCAGCCGCAGCAGCGCTTCCTCCATCAGGACCCGGTTGAGCAGCTCGTCAACGCGGCCCATCACCTCGGCGGGGTCGGTAAGGCTGCTTTCCAGCGCCTCGTGCGGGCGGCGCTGGCTCCGGCGGTAGTTGTCGATCATGATGTTCCTGGCTGTGCGGTACAAGTAACTGCGGAAGCTGCCGTTGATGTCCGGGGCATGCTGCCAGACGCGGAGCACCGTTTCCTGGACCACGTCCTCCGCGAGCTGCGGATCCCGGGTGGCGCTGAGCACGAACCGGCGCAGGGCGCTGCCATGTTCACGGTAGATGGCCTCCACCACGTTGTCGTCGAGCGGCATCCCGCTCCTCCCGTCACTGTCCTGGACACATCACTGCCCACGGGGAACGCCACGGCATCTGCGCTCCCGGCTGTTACCACGACAGGGAGCAGGAATCGGTTCAATCGGACAGCGCCACAGCGTACCTGTGAACCATTCTTTACCCGGAGGCGTCGTAGGGGTTAGCGCCCCATGATCCAGAGCCGGGCGCGGCCGAAGAGGCACCAGCCACGAAAGCACACAGCCAAGGAGCACACCATGAAACAGCATCTCGGGGCAGGACTTGCCATCCTGGCCCTGGCGGCAGCCCTCACCGGTTGCGGCAGCAACGCCGGCACCACCCCGTCGGCCACGGCCCCGGCCACCACTGGCGTGTCATCTTCCGGTGCCGCATCCACCGCACCGTCATCGGGCCCTGCGCAGTCATCGAAGGCGAGTGCCGCCGTCGAGCTTAAGACAGGCTCCTCTCCGGAAGGCAGCATCGTGGTGGACGCGAAGGGAATGAGCCTCTACTTCTTCACCAAGGACACCAAGGACTCCGGCAGCAGCGCCTGCACCGGTTCCTGCCTGGTCCAGTGGCCGCCGCTGACCACCACGTCGGGAGCCCCCACCGCAGAGGGAGTGACCGGGAAGCTGGGCACCATCACCACGCCTGACGGCAAGAAACAGGTGACCTTGAACGGCATGCCCCTCTACTACTTCGCAAAGGACACTAAGCCGGGCGACGTCCTGGGCCAGGGCGTGGGCGGAGTCTGGTACCTGTCCGACCCGTCGGGAGCCATGGTCAAGGCAGCGCCGGCCCAGGGTTACTAGGCAAAACTGCCTGCCAGGAACTGCCAGGCGCCTGTCCTACTTCAGGGGAACGTCCGGGGTTTTGTCCGGGAGCGGGATCTCAGTGGGCAACGGAACGGGCAGCTTGGGGCCCTGTTCCAGGCCCTTCCTGACGTCCCCTGACACGTCGGTGGGCAGGGCAGGCTCCGCGGGAACCTGGGCAGGCTTCTGCGTAGCCGTCCCGTGAGTGGGGGTGTTTCCCTGCCGCGCCGGAACGCCCGACGGCGCCGCGGCGGCAGGGGCAGAGGCGGGCGCGGGTGCCGGTGGGACGGCATCCGCGCTGCTGGTTGCCGACGGCCGGGGTCCTGCCGGAACGGGCACCGGAGCCTGTGTGGTGTCGTTGCCGGCAGGTGCCGCCGCGGAACCAGTCACGAACGAGGTGACGGCCTGGTTCAGCTGGGAGATGGAGTCGCGGAAGCCCTGATCGGAGGCGGCAGCCACTGCACCTCCGGCAGCGAGCGAGGCAGCCACCGAGAGCGTGGTGAGGGTGATGCGGCGCTTGGCCCTGCGGCGGGCCGCGAGTTCATCAGCCGGTTTCACTGGGCTGGGTTGAGCTGCCCCACCCTCAGCGGTGGCCCCGGTGGTGGGAAGCACTGTGGTGGCGGCCGGCACACCAACGGGAAGCACGGTGGTGGCGGCAGTTGGCGTGCCTGCCATCAGCGCTGCGATTTCGGCGGAGGGTGCCGGGGCCTCTGCCGCCAGGGCACGCAGGTTGAGCAGGGCGTCACGGAGCTGGCCGTCGTCGTCCATGCCTGCCTCCAGCAGAAGCTGGTCAACAGCCCCCTGGTTGCGGGATCCTGCGGTGTCACTCATGATGTGCCTGGTTTCTCTTGAGCGTTTGTGCCTTGAGGTTTTGCAGGGCCCGGCGCTGGAGCTGCTTGATGGCTCCGGCGCTCTTGCCCATGATGGCGGCCACCTGGTCGATGGACAGGTCCGCCACGACGCGAAGGGCCAGGACCTCCTGGTGTTCTTCGCTGAGCCCGTCCAGCATGGCTTCGGCTCCGGCCGTCAGTTCCACGGCGTGGTCCTCCGCGGACGGCGTGGTCCGGCCGTCGTGCTGGGGGTCGTACGGTGTCAGCTGCGGCCTGCGTTCCACCCGCCGGTAGTGGTCCACCATGCGCGCGTGGGCAATTGAGAAGATCAGCGATTTTGCGCCCTGCAGGCCGCCCGTGAGCGTGCCGATCCTGGAGTAGAAGGCCAGGAAGACGTCCTGGGTAACGGCCTCGGGGTCATCGAGTCCGCGCGCTTTGAGGTACCCGTGGACCGGGCCCGCGAAGGTTCGATAGGCAGCAGCGAACAACACGGCCGGATCAGTTCCGGCTGCGTTGTCGAATATGTCGATCTCTTCTTGGGCCAAAGTGTCCAGCACCAGCGGCTCCTCCATCCCGGGGCCCGGGCTTGCGCCTGGTCCCGGTTTCCGGTTCGGACTGCCAGTCCCCGTGGTATTCCGGCTGCCTTTTTGCGGGTTTGCCAGGGGCGCTTTTCCAAAGGTGCGCGCCCCCGCCCGGCTGCCCGGACTGCGGCCGCAGCCGCAGTCCAGACTAGCCAATGAGCCTTAGCGGGCCGAAACTGACGGGGCGTGTACGGTCTTGCCGCCCACGCTGGGAACAGCAGGAACAGCAGGAACAGTGTCCGCGCCGTCGACACCCGGAACGGCCGGGACGGCAGGTACTGCGGGAGCGGACGGAACGGCGGGGACCTCAGGCTTGGTGGCGTCAACGGACGCGGAACCCTTGCCCTCGGCACCGGCCTTGGCTGCGGCGTCGGCCTTGGCCACGACGTCGGTGCAGTAGCTCTTGATGTTGGCGTCGCCCTTGGCAGCGATGGACAGCGAGGAGAATGCCTTGGAGGAAGCGTCCAGGCCGCCGTGGGTGAAGGCGGTGCAGAGACCCAGGGCTGCAGGGCCGGCCGCGTCAACGGCGGTGTTGGCCGTGGCGGAACCGCTTACGTCAGCGCCTGCCTTTTCGTCAGATGCCTCCGCGGACGCGGAAGCCTTGGCAGTGGCCTCTGCGGTGGCGTCGGCGCTCTTCAGGGCGTCGGAGACGGCCGCGGTGGCGGTAGGGGCCGGGGTGGCCTGGGCGTCAGCTGCTGCTTCGGCTGCAAGCTTGGGGGCCGGTGCACCGAAAAGTTCGTGGGCGGTCTGCTGGGCCTGGGTGGGGAGGGCACCGGAGACGGCGGCGGCGCCGGTTCCTCCTACCGCCAGGGTTCCGGCGGCCAGGACTCCGGCGGCGACTTTGCTGGTGGCGAGAACGGTGAATACAGACATTTACTTCTCCAAAACCTAGACAACACATCGGACTGGGCCCGCCGGGCGGACCCATCACTGACTACATCGCCTGCGGTTGCGGAAAGGTTACGGGTGTTTGGAAATTTCTTTTTTCGGCCCTCCAAAATCGCTGGAAGCGTTTCGGAGCGCCGGTCCGCTCCGGCTGTTTCACGGCGCTCCGGCGATCCGCAGAGCTGAGGAACCAACTGCTTTACGTTCGGCCAAGTCAGGGACCATGGCAGCGAGCCGCTGGATGTACGGTCCAACCTCTTCGTCGTCCAGCACCAGCAGGTCCGGCTGGCCGCGCAGCCACCGGGCATTCAGGGCAGTGATGTTCTCGCGCTCCAGCAGTTCCTCGAACTCGCCGTCAAGCTCCCCGACCCGGAGGAGGGCGCCGGCAACGGCCCCGCTGTCACCGGCACCGCCGGCCAGGTAGGACGCTTCGGTTCCGGCGGTCAGCACGCGGTAAGCCTCCGCGGCCCGGTTGAACAGGTCCAGGTGCGCGGTGGCGCCCATCCCGGCCATGCCTTCGCGGACCAGCGGGTCGGTGGCGATCCGGCCACCCGCCATGACGGCGTACTGCGCGAAGCCGCCCTCCAGCGCCTGCGACAGGTAGAAGTCCACCAGGCAGCTTCGGACGGCCACCGGAGACATGTCCTCCAGCCGCAGCGTGGCCTTGCGCATCGCATCGATGATGGCCGCATTGGCCTCCACCACCTCCTCGTCCCTGCCTCCGAGACTGCTGCTGGTCAGGACGACGGGCTGGGGCGTGATGGTCATGGCAATCCTTGCTGGCGGTGGTGGTGCTCCGAACGCTTTCACGCTACGACGGCCGGTTCACGGCAGCATCGGGAAGGAAATGAACGTCAAGCGAAGTTTTCGGGACCACCAGGGCAGGCGCCCGTCGGCATGGGGGGGCCTCCCGGCGAACTAAGATGGATCAGATAACCACCCACCGGACCCGGCTCCGCCGTGGCCTGCCGAAAGTAGCGCTCACCATGCCATCCCAACCGGACGAAAGTGCGGACCTGGCAATACAGACACCCGCCATCAACGACCGCTCGCTGGCGGCCGGTCTGGCGTATGCCATGGCAAGCAGGGTCTCCGGCATATCGTTCGACGGCGGCACGGGGCTCATGCTGGGAAAGGTCCGGGGCGGCGCGGAAGTTCCCTACTCCACCACGGCCAAGCTGGTCCGGAAGTCCGGCGGCTGGAGCTGCACTGTGGGCGTCTGCAGCTGCCCCGTCCGCAAGGACTGCAAGCACGTCGCGGCCCTGCTGTTCGCGGCCGAGGACAACCCCTCCATCCGGATGCAGCTGCTGGCACCGTCCACCTCCACGCAGGTGTCCCGCGCACCGTCAGCGGCCCTCCCGGACTGGGAGCAGGCCCTTAGTCCGCTGATCTCCCAGCCAGGTTCCGCGCCCTCCACAGCCGGGGTTCCCCTGGCCCTGCAGTTCGAGGTGGAGGAACCACCGCCGCACTTTTCCTACACCGGCCGCCGGGACCCGGTCCGCGGCGTCCGGCAGCTCAAGGTCCGCCCGGTCATCATGGGCGCCAAGGGCAAGTGGATCCGCGGTGACGTTTCCTGGAACACCCTGAGCTACCTGAACTTCCGGCGCGAATCGAACCAGGCGCACGTGGAATGGCTGCAGGAGTTCCTGGCCGGCCATTCCTCCTCCGCCAGCCGGATGCACAACTCCGCCGGCCTGTGGCTGGGCCTGAACTCCTACGCCGGCAAGAACCTGTGGAGCCTGCTGTCCGATGCCCGGAAGATCGGGCTCGCCCTGGTCCACTCGCGCGGCTCCGAGCCGGTACGGGTGGCAGAGTCCCCTGCCGCCGTCGGACTTTCCCTCAGCCGGTACGGGACCCCCGTGGCTGAGCCGGCCACGGAAGCTGGCGGGGCAAAAGCGGACACGTCCGACGGCGGCCTGGAGCTTTCGCCCACCATCACCGTTGACGGGGCCGAGGTTGATCCGGCGGCGGTGGGCACCATCGGCAGGCCCGCACACGGCCTCTTCTTCACGGCCGGGGAAGCCGCCCTGCCCGGCGTCCCCGACCCCGACGGCGTCATTACGCTGGCGCCGCTGGAAAACGGGCTGAGCGAGGAGCTGCTGGCGTTCGTCACCGCGGGAAACATGCTGCACATCCCGGCCCGGGACGAGTCGCGGTTCCTGACCGGCTTCTACCCCAAGCTCAAGCAGAGCGCCCGGGTGACAACCCGCGACGAGTCCGTTGAACTGCCCGAACTGGCCGTCCCCACACTCTCTCTGCTGGCCAACTACGGCGCGGACCACCGGGTGCGGCTGCACTGGGAGTGGCACTACAAAACCGGCACGCTGGTCACCGCACAGCCCCTGTGGCGGCACCCCGGCGACCACGGCTACCGCGACGACACCGCCGAGGCCCGCATCCTGGAAGACATCGGCCACCTCTGGGATGTGGTGGCCGCCCTGGGCGAATCGGCGACGGGCGGCTGGGGCACTCCCCGGCTGGCGGCGTCCGCCGAGCTGACCGGCCTGGACACGCTGGCCTTCACCGAGGAAGTGCTGCCGCGGCTGCGGGAGGCCCCGGACGTGGATGTGGAGACAGTGGGCGACATCGCCGACTACCGCGAGGCCGAGGAAGCGCCGGTGGTGTCCATCTCCACCAAGGCCACCGAACAGCGTGACTGGTTCGACCTGGGCATCCAGATATCGCTCGAAGGCCAGCCCGTGTCCTTCGCGGCTGTCTTCTCGGCGCTGGCGGCCGGCCAGACCAAGATGCTGCTGCCCAGCGGCGCCTACTTCTCCCTGGACCTGCCGGAGCTGCACCAGCTGCGGGCTCTGATCGAGGAAGCCAGGTCGCTGCAGGACAACAAGGACGCGCCGCTCCAGATCAGCAGGTTCCAGGCCGGGCTGTGGGATGAACTGGCGCAGCTGGGGATTGTTGACGAACAGGCCGCGGCCTGGCGGTCCGCGGTGGGCGGGCTCCTGGAGGGCGGCACGGACGGGCTGCCGCTGCCGTCGTCCCTGAACGCCGAGCTGCGCCCGTACCAGCTGGAGGGCTACAACTGGCTCAGCTTCCTGTACAAGCACGGACTGGGCGGCATCCTGGCCGACGACATGGGTCTGGGCAAGACCGTGCAGGCGCTGGCCCTGATGTGCGCGGCGAAGGAGCTGGCCGTCGCGGCTGCTGCGTCCCTGGAGACGCCCGACGCCGGTGCTGCCGCGGACCCTGGAAACAGGCCCGCCGCCGTCGCGCCCTTCCTGGTGGTGGCCCCCACCAGCGTGGTGGGCAACTGGGCCCTCGAAGCCGCCCGCTTTGCGCCCGGGCTGACCGTGCGGACGGTCGGCGAGACCTTTGCCAAGAGCGGCCAGGACGTGGCGGCGGCCCTGGGCGGGGCAGATATCGTGATCACGTCCTACGCCCTGTTCCGGATCGACTACGACGCCTACGCCTCGCGTACCTGGAACGGGCTGGTGCTGGATGAGGCGCAGTTCGTGAAGAACCACCAGTCCAAGGCCTACCAGTGTGCGCGCAAGCTGCCGGCCGCGTTCAAGCTGGCCATCACGGGCACCCCGCTGGAGAACAACCTGATGGAGTTCTGGGCGCTGACGTCCATTGTGGCGCCGGGCCTGTTCTCCAGTCCCAAGCGCTTCGCCGAGTACTACCAGAAGCCTGTGGAGAAGAACGGCGACAAGGGGCAACTGGAGAAACTCCGGCGCCGCGTCCGGCCGCTGATGATGCGCCGCACCAAGGACCAGGTGATCAAGGACCTGCCGCCCAAACAGGAGCAGATCCTTGAGGTGGTGCTGAATCCGCGGCACCAGAAGGTATACCAGACGCACCTGCAGCGCGAACGGCAGAAGATCCTTGGGCTGATCGAGGACGTCAACAAGAACCGGTTCACCATTTTCCAGTCGCTGACCCTGCTGCGGCAGCTCAGCCTGGACGTGTCGCTGGTGGACCCTTCCCTGTCCGCGGTGCGGTCCTCCAAGCTGGATGTGCTGTTCGAGCAGCTCGAAGACCTGGTGGCCGAGGGGCACCGGGCACTGATCTTCAGCCAGTTCACGGGATTCCTGGGCAAGGTGCGGGAGCGGCTGGACGAGGAAGAGATCGAGTACTGCTACCTTGACGGCGGCACCAGGAACCGTGCCGACGTTGTCAGCGAGTTCAAGAACGGCAGCGCGCCCGTGTTCCTGATTTCACTCAAGGCCGGCGGGTTCGGCCTGAACCTCACCGAGGCCGACTATGTCTTCCTGCTGGATCCCTGGTGGAACCCGGCGTCCGAAGCCCAGGCCGTGGACCGGACACACCGCATTGGGCAGGCGCGGAACGTGATGGTGTACCGGCTCGTGGCCAAGGACACCATCGAGGAAAAGGTCATGGCGCTGAAGACCCGGAAGTCGCAGCTGTTCGCTGACGTCATGGAAGGCGACGCCCTGGCCGGCGGGGCCATTACGGCGGAGGACCTGGCGGGGCTGTTCAAGGAGTAGGGCCCTCCCGGGACTCCAACGTCTAAACTGGTGCCCAACGCAAAAACTACAACGTTGGAGAAACTATGCGGCACCAGCTGCCTGCCACGGATATCCCTGCAGCACCGCCCCTGGTGCCGCTGCGTCCGGACGCATTCGCCACCCCGTACCGGGACCCCGTATGGGACGGGCCCACCGACCCCATCCTGGTGGCTGACCACCTCACAGGGGGGTGGGTGCTCTTCTACACCCAGCGCCGCGCCACTGCTCCGGGGCTGACGGGGGTGGAATGGGTGCACGGGACCGGTATCGGCGTCGCAAAATCGTCCGACGGCGGCACCACCTGGCGCTACCACGGCACCGTGGAGGGACTTGTCCCGCCCGGAACGGAACTCCCGGCAACCCTCTGGGCGCCCGACGTCGTCCGCATTGGCGACCGTTGGATTATGTATGTGACTGTCCTCGGCGGCAGGCGCACGGACTGGACCGGGACGGCGGAAATCGTCCAGTTTGCCAGCACGGACCTGGAAAAGTGGGAGTACCTGGGCCGGATCGACCTGGGCTCCCCCCGGGTGATCGACGCCGCTGTGGCCCGGTGCGGTGACGGCCGGTACCGCCTCTGGTACAAGGACGAGGCCCGCGGCTCCACCACCTACAGCGCGGTGAGCGCCACTCCGGAAGACCCGTCGTCATGGAAGCGCGAAGGTGTGGCAATCCCCGGGCGCCCGCACGAAGGACCCAAGGTCTTCCGGCTGGGCGGCAGCTACTGGATGATCGTGGACGAGTGGCGGGGCCAGGCGGTCTACCGTTCCGAAGACGCAACGGGCCATTGGGTCCGGCAGGAGCACCGTGGCGGGCTGATCCTCACGGCGCCGGAATCGGTGGACGGAAGGCCCGTCGTCGGACGCCATGCCGACGTGGTGCCCCTGGCGGAACGGGCACCCGGGGAAACGTCCGACGGCGGCGCGCAGCGTGCGTTGCTGGTGTACTTCACGCACCCTTACTGGGGCGGCGAGGACATCGACACGATGGCACCGGACCCGCGCACCCGCCTCAGCCACGTCCGGGCGGCAGTGCTGGACGTGCGGGACGGCGTCCTGGTGTGCACGGAACACTGAGTACAGAAGCTGCGGCACCACGAAGGGCCAAACCCTGGAACTATAAGCCGGCGGCTGCCGGCACCGGTCCAAGGTTTGGCCCTGACTCGTGCATTCGGGGCGGGCCCGGCGTGTGCCGGGGCCGCGGGAAGTGGACCTGCCGGAGCTAGACCCGCTGCGGCGACCCCAGCTCCACGGGATCTTCATCCATCAGGTAGGCCAGCTCCGAGTGGGCCGCGAGGTCGATGCCGCGCAGTTCGTCCTCGGGCTTGATGCGCAGGCCGCCCATGGTCTTGTCCAGGATCTTCGCCAGGATCCAGGTGACGCCGAACGAGTAGGCCAGCACCGTGACGGTGGCGAGGGCCTGGACGCCCAGCAGTTCGAAGCCGCCGCCGTAGAAGAGGCCGCTGACGCCGTTCGGAGCCTTGTCCGTGGCGAAGAGACCGATCAGCAGCGTGCCCAGGATGCCGCCCACCAGGTGGACGCCGACGACGTCGAGGGAATCGTCGAAGCCCAGGCGGAACTTCCATTCGATGGCCAGCGAGCAGACGGCCCCGGCGATGGCGCCGATGGCCAGTGCGCCGAGCGGGCTGACGGCGCCACAGGCGGGAGTGATGGCTACCAGCGCGGCGATGAGGCCTGAGGCGGCGCCCATGCTGGTGGCCGCACCGTGCCGGACCCGCTCAACGAGGGCCCAGGCAAGCAGCCCGGTGGAGGCAGCCACGGCGGTGTTCAGGAAAACCACCGACGCCGACTGGCCGGCGGAAAGGGCGGAGCCGGCGTTGAAGCCGAACCAGCCAACCCACAGCAGGCCCGCGCCCACCAGCACCAGTGGCCGGCTGTGCGGCTTGGCGTGTTCCACCTTGGGCCAGCCGGAGCTCTTGCCCAGGACCAGTGCCAGTGCCAGTGCTGCGGCGCCGGCGTTCATGTGGACCGCGGTGCCGCCGGCGAAGTCGATGGCCTTGATGCCGTTGGCGATCCAGCCGCCAACGGTGCTGCCGTCCGCCGAGTCGAACGCGAACACCCAGTGCGCGATGGGGAAGTAGACCACCGTGGCCCAGATGCCGGCGAACAGCATCCAGGCGCCAAACTTCATCCGGCCTGCGGCGGCACCGGCAACGAGTGCGGTGGTGACGCAGGCGAAGAACAGCTGGAACGCTGCGAACAGGATGACCGGGATGGACGCGGAATCGTCCTTGGCCAGCAGCTGCCCCATGCCCGGGAACTCGGTGACGTCACCGATGAGTCCCAGTCCGCCCACGGAGTTTCCGAAGGCCATCGAGTAACCGAACAGTGCCCAGAGCACGGCCACCAGGCTGGCGCCGCCGAAGCACATCATCATCATGTTCAGGATCCGGCGGGACCCCACCATGCCCCCGTAAAACAGGGCCAGGGCGGGGATCATCATGCATACCAGCGCCGAGCTGGCCAAAATCCAAGCGACATTTCCCGAGTCCATGGGAAACCCCTTTCAAGATGCGAAAAGAACGGTAAGTTGCCGTCAGAGCCGTTCCGACAAGTGGGACGCGGGTGGAGAAACCGCGGCCGGCGGAGGGGCGGCTTTTGCCGTCTGATACCAATGTATGGCGGCTATTTTTGGGTAGGTTTCGGCTGTGTTAAATGGTGGTTTCAGCCAATTGCACGCGAGTTTCAGCTGTCACGCGGCGCGCAGCAGTACCGGGGGCAACTACTTGGCGGAAATGGCCAGGAACCGGATGGGCAGGTCCAGCAGTTCCAGGGGGCCGTGCGGGCCTTCGCCGTCGAGCAGCAGGGAGTCCCCCGGCTCCATGGCGTACTCGTAGGAGCCATGCCCGTACACCATTTTCCCGGAGAGCATGTAGATGAACTCCGTGCCCGGGTGCTGGAACAGTGGGAAAACGTCACTGGCGTCCGTGAGGGTCACCAGGGTGGGTTCCAACGCATCGGTACGGCCTTTGAGGGTGCCCAGCACGCGGTATTCGTGGCCGTGCTGGGTGCCGCTGCGGACTGTCAGGCTCCCCTGGCCGCTCTTGGTGAAGGTGGCGTCCCGGTCCGTGTCCGCGCCGCGGAACAGTGCGGTGACGGGAACGTTCAGTCCGTCGGCCAGCCGCTGCAGGGTGGTGAGTGAGCAGGAGGTGGTAGCGGTTTCCACCCGCGAGATCATGGCTTTGGACATGCCGGTCCGGGCTGCCAGTTCGGCGGAGGACAGGCCCTGCGTGGTGCGGTAGTGCCGCACCTGGGCCGCGATGACCTGCTCCAGCCGGCCGGCCACCTGGTCGCCGTCATGGTCTGCTCCGCGGTCCCCGGCCTGTTCGGTCATGGTTGCCATCTTAGGCGGGCCGCGGGACAGCCGGCGTACGGCGGCGGCCCTAGCCAAGGACGCGGGCCCCGCCCAGGAGCCCGGCCAGGGAGTCCGCCAGGGCCTGTGCGCCGGCTTCGGCGTCGGTGTCCTCCACGAGTTCGTCGGGCGAATGCGAGATGCCGGTGGGGTTCCGGACGAACAGCATGGCGGTGGGCAGGTGTGCGGCCAGCACGCCGGCGTCGTGGCCTGCCCCGGTGTCCAGCACCGGCGCACCGGGCAGCAGTTCCTGCAGCCGGTCCCGCAGGCCGCCGTCGAAATGCACGGTGGGGCTCAGCGATTCCGTGGTGAGGGTCGCCGAGCAGCCTTCCTCCGCGGCCAGGACCTGGGCGTTCAGCCCGATGGCCTCCACCAGCGCCGCAGTCACTGAGTCTTCGGGGTGGCGGACGTCGATCCACAGGTCCACCCGAGAGGCGATCACGTTGGTACCGCCGGGGACGGGCTGGACCCGGCCCACCGTGGCGCGGGCATCCTTGTACTTGCGCGCCGTGTCCCGGATGGACACCACCACCTTGGCCGCCGCGATCATGGGGTCCTTCCGGTCCTTCATGAGCGTGGTGCCGGCGTGGTTTCCTTCGCCCGTGATGCTGAGTTTCCAGCGGCCGTGGCCCAGGATCGATGAGCCGACCGCCACCGGCCGGTCCAGGTCGATGAGCCCCCGCCCCTGCTCCACGTGTAGCTCCACGAATATCCCCAACTGCTGCAGGGCCTTGTAGTCGGGGCCGATGAACCGCGGGTCCTGTCCGTTCGCGGCGGCGACGTCGGCGTAGGTGTTGCCGTCCGGGTCGCGGAGGTTGCGGGCCTTGTCCGGGTCCAGGCCGCCGGTGAGGAGCCGCGAGCCAAGGCAGGCCACGCCGAACCGGGAGCCTTCCTCCTCCGGAAAGACGGCGAGCGCCAGGGGGCGGCGCGGCCGGAAGTTCCGGGCTTTGAGGAGGTCGACGGCGACCAGCGCCGAGGCGACGCCCAGAGGGCCGTCGTACTCGCCGCCGCCGGGGACGGAATCGAGGTGGCTGCCGGTGGCCACGGCGTCCTTCCGCAGGCCCGTCGCAGTGTCCCACCAGGCCCACATGATCCCGTTGGCGTCGGTATGGACATCCAGTCCGCGCCGGCCGGCCTGCTCAATGAACCAGGCGCGGAGGTCCGATTCGGCGGTGGAGAACACCGGGCGTGAGTAGCCGCCGCGGGCACTGTCACGTCCGACGTCGGAGATTTCCTTGAGGAGGCCTGCGACAGTAGGTGCGCCGGCAGTTTCGGCGGGTACCGCGTGCGGCGCGGGTGCTGTCTGGGGAAGGGTCACGGTAATCCGTTCTACGTGGTCAGTGCCGATGAGGCGGTGCTGCGGAACCTGTCAGGCACGGCACCGGTTCCGGTTGCCAGGTCCGCGGCCCACTGTCCGATCAGCGGCGCGAATTTGGCCCCATGGCCTGAGCAGGGCGAGACGACGGTGAGGTTGTCCGCCCGGTCGATCAGGAAGTCCTCGGTGGGCGTGTTCGTGAAGAGGCAGGTGGTTTCGGCGTACGGCTCGGGATCCAGTCCCGGCAGGCAGCGGCGGACATAGTCCACCACGCGGGCGCGGTTGGCCGGGTCCACCACTCCGGTCTGCTCGGCGGCCGACGGGATGCCCGGGCCGCCGTTGTATTCGGCCACCTTCTGGCCCGCGAAGCCGGCGTCCCGGCCGCCGGGGAGGCCGTAGGTTTGGATGTCGCCGGCCTTGTGGATGAAGGTGGGCCAGTTGGTGGCGGAAAAGCCGGAGTCTTCCCGGTACCGGAAGTGGAAGGCCTGTTCCTGCCGGACGGTGAAGTCGGGCAGGCCGGCCAGGAAGCCCGCCGGCAGCGGGAGGGACTCCAGCAGCCGTGGCAGCCAGCCGCCCGCGCTGATCACCACGTTGCCGGCGTCGAGCGTTTCCCCTGTGGAGGAGTGCAGCCGGTAGCCACCGCCCAGCCGTTCCACCCGGTCCACGCTCCAGCCGGTCAGGACCTTCGCACCGTGCCGGACCGCGAGGGCCACCATGGCGTTGACTGACGTTTCAGCGTCGATCACGCCGGCACCGGGGTGCCAGAGGACCTCGGTATCGAACGCGATCTGCGGCCAGCGGCCCCGGGCTTCGGCGGCGGACAGCAGCTCGTGGTCGATTCCGGCGCCGGCCAGCACCTCAGCGAGGAGGGCGGGTTGACGCTTTGGACCGTAGTCCACCGCGCCGAACGGCGTGATCAGCTCAGCGCCGGCATCCGTTGCGAGCCCGTCCCAGAGTTCCTTCGAGTCCAGGACCGCCCGCGTGTAGAACGGGTCCGGGTAGGCGTAGCGGAAGATCCGGGCGGAGCCGTGGGAGCTGCCGTCATGGGCGGCGGGTACGTCGCGCTCCAGCAGGGTGACCTGGTGGCCGCGGGCTGCGAGCTGCCACGCGGTGGCGGCGCCGGCCAGGCCGGCGCCCACCACCACATAATCCGACGCGTCGGAAGAAGGTCCAGCCATCAGAAGCTTCCCTGCACGCCGGGGATCCAGCTGGTGCCGGCCAGCGGCACGCGGGCCATGGCGGAGGCCTCGATAGTCAGCGCCACGAGGTCCTCAGGTTCCAGGTTGTGCAGGTGCGATTTTCCGCAGGCCCGGGCGATGGTCTGGGCTTCCATGGTGAGGACGCGGAGGTAGTTGGCCAGGCGGCGGCCGGCGGCCACCGGGTCCAGGCGGGAGGAGAGTTCCGGGTCCTGGGTGGTGATGCCGGCGGGGTCGCGGCCGTCCTGGAAGTCGTCGTAGAACCCGGCGGCCGAGCCCAGGGCGGAGTATTCGGCGGCGTAGCGGGGGTCGTTGTCGCCCAGTGCGATCAGCGCCGCGGTGCCGATGGCGACGGCGTCGGCCCCCAGGGCCATGGCCTTGGCGACGTCGGCGCCGGTGCGGATGCCGCCGGAAACGATGAGCTGGACCTTGCGGTGCATGCCGAGTTCCTGCAGTGCCTGGACGGCCTGCGGGATGGCGGCGAGGGTGGGGATGCCGACGTTTTCAATGAACACCTGCTGCGTGGCAGCGGTGCCGCCCTGCATGCCGTCCAGCACCACCACGTCGGCACCGGACTTCACGGCGAGCGCGGTGTCGTAATACGGGCGTGAGGCACCGATCTTGACGTAGATGGGGGTCTTCCAGTCGGTGATTTCGCGGAGTTCGCCGATCTTGATCTCGAGGTCGTCCGGGCCGGTCCAGTCCGGGTGGCGGCTGGCGGAGCGCTGGTCGATGCCCACCGGCAGGGTGCGCATCCCGGCCACGCGTTCGGTGATCTTCTGGCCCAGCAGCATGCCGCCGCCGCCGGGCTTGGCCCCCTGGCCGAGGACGATCTCGATGGCGTCGGCCTTGCGGAGGTCGTCCGGGTTCATGCCGTAGCGGGAGGGCAGGTACTGGTAGACGAGGTGCTTGGACTGGCCGCGCTCCTCAGGCGTCATGCCGCCGTCGCCCGTGGTGGTGGAGGTGCCTACCTCGGACGCGCCGCGGCCCAGCGCTTCCTTGGCGTTGGCGGACAGGGCGCCGAAGCTCATGCCGGCGATGGTCACCGGGGTGGCCAGGTGCAGCGGGCGGCTGGCGTACCGGTCGCCGAGGACGACGTCGGTATCGCACTTTTCGCGGTAGCCCTCCAGCGGGTAGCGGGACATGGAGGCGCCGAGGAAGAGCAGGTCGTCGAAGTGCGGGACCTTGCGCTTGGCGCCCCAGCCGCGGATGTCGTAGACGCCGGTGGCGGCGGCGCGCTGGATGTCGGCGATGGTGGCGCGGTCGAAGGTGGCGGACTCGCGGAGGCCCAGTTCGGCAATGTTTGGTGCTGCGGCGGGTGCCTGGGCGGGAACCGGAAGGGAGGTGATGGTCATGGGGGCCTCCTAGTAGGCAGTCGAGTTGTCGACGTGGAAGTGGTAGAGGTTCCGGGCGGAGCCGTAGCGCTTGAAGTCGGCCGGGTTGTCGGTGCGGCCGGCGGCGGCCAGGAGTTCCGCGAGTTCGGCCAGGTGCTCGGCCTTCAGCGGCTTTTCGATGCAGTCGGCGCCCAGAGAGGCCACCGCGCCCTTCACGTAGATGCGGGCCTCGTAGATGGAGTCGCCCAGTGCATCCCCCGCGTCGCCGCAGACCACCAGCCGTCCGGCTTGGGCCATGAAGGCGGACATGTGGCCGATGTTGCCGCCCACCACGATGTCCACGCCCTTCATGGAGATCCCGCAGCGGGCGCCGGCGTTGCCGTCGATGACCACCAGGCCGCCGTGGCCGGTGGCGGCCGCGGACTGGGAGGCGTCGCCCTTGACGTGGACGGTGCCGGACATGATGTTCTCGGCCAGTCCGACGCCGGCGTTGCCGGTGACGGTCACGGTTCCCTTTTGGTGCATCCCGGCGGCGTAGTAGCCGGCGTGGCCTTCGATGGTTACGGTGGCGTCGGCGTTAATGCCGACGGCGAGGCTGTGCTTGCCGCCGGGGTTGGTCACGGTCCAGGATTGGCCGTCGGCCGCGTTGTGGAGTGCCTGGTTCAGGTCGCGGACCGGGGCGCCGGACAGGTCGACGACGGTGGGGCCGTCCAGTGCGGGGGCAGTGGCTTCGGGGGCTGTCAGAGTGACCATGTGTAGACCTTTCCGGGTTCCGGTTCAAAGATGCGGGCATTGTCGATGCCGGGCAGTGCTGCCAGGGCGCGGTATTCGGAGGCCATGGCCACGTAGTCGTCGGTTTCGGCGATGATGGCGGGCTTGCAGGCGATGGGGTCGCGGACCACGGCCATGCTGTCCGCGGTGGTGACCACCAGGGTGTAGAAGCCGTCCAGGACCTTGCCCAGGTTCACCAGGGCTTCCTCGAGGGTGTCGCCCTGCTGCAGCCGGGAGGCGACGTAGCGGGCCCCCACCTCGGTGTCGTTCTCGGAGTCGAACACCACGCCTTCGCGCTTGAGCTCGCGGCGGACGCTGGCGTGGTTGGAGAAGGACCCGTTGTGCACCAGGCACAGGTCGTCGGCCACGGAGAAAGGGTGCGAGCCGCCGGCGGTAACGGCGGATTCGGTGGCCATCCGGGTGTGGGACAGGCCCTGGCTGCCGGCCATGGCTTCCAGTCCGTGGTCGGCGGCGATCTCCATGGGGTGGCCCACGCTCTTCATCACGGCCACATGTTCGCCGCGGCCAATGACGGTGGCGGCTGGCAGGGTTTCGGTGACCGCCTTGACCAGGAGGTCCGTCCCGACGGCGGCGCTCACCAGGGTGGTGTCGCCCACCACCTGCACGGCCGCTGCCGCGTCAGACGGCAGGAGCGCCGCGACACCTGAGGTGATGTCCGCCGTCGTCATTCCCTGGTCCCTGCCGAGCAGGCTCAGGGTGGACGTGCCCGGCGACACCAGGCCCGGGGTGTTGTAGACGGCGAGGCCGGCGGAGTCGGGTCCGCGGTCCACGATCTGGCAGAGCATCGAGGACAGCAGGCTGCCCATCCGGGGGTGCAGCGAGGGATTGCGCAGCTGCAGCGCGGCGATTCCGCACATGGTGGGATTCCTTTACTTCGTTGGGATTAGATCGAGGTGAGGTAGGTGCGGATTTCCCAGTCGCTGACCTGGTTGTGCCAGCTGAGGAACTCCTCTTCCTTGGCGTTTGCGTAGTAGGTTCCGATCTCCGGATCTCCGCTCAGGCCGGCCAGGATCACGGGGTCCCTCCGGAGCGCTTCCACGGCGTGGAGCAGGGTGGCGGGCAGCAAATGGGCGTCCGCCTTGGACTCCCCCGGCCCGGATGGCGTGCCCGGGTCGAGGGACTTCTCCACACCGTCCAGCCCTGCGGCGATGGCGGTGGCGACGGCGAGGTACGGGTTGGCGGAACCGTCGCCGGAGCGGAGTTCGATCCTCTTGTTGTCCGGCACGCGGATCATGTGGGTCCGGTCGTTGCCGCCGTAGGAGGCCTTCCGCGGGGACCAGGTGGCGCCGGAGGAACTGGTGGTGGCGCCGGTGCGCTTGTAGGAGTTGACCGTGGGGGCGAGGAAGGCCTGCAGCGCGGGGGCGTGGTCCAGGATGCCGGCGATGAAGGAATACGCGAGGCCGGACAGCCCGAGGCCGCGTCCGCCGTCGTCCGCGTTTCCGTCGTCCCCCGGGAACAGCGCCTCCGCACCCGACCACAGCGAGAGGTGGAAGTGCAGGCCGGTTCCGGTGCGGTCCGTGAAGGGCTTGGGCATGAACGTGGCGGTCATGCCGCGCTGCTCGGCCAGGATGTTCAGGATGTAGCGGAGGGAGACCACCCGGTCGGCGGTGGTGAGGGCATCGGCGTAGGTGAAGTTCTGCTCGAACTGCCCGGCGGCGTCCTCGTGGTCGTTGGCGTAGTTACCCCAGCCGAGCGAGTTCATCGCGTCGCTGATGGACGTGAGATGCTCGTACATCCGGGTCACGCCGCGGGCGTCGTAGCAGGGGCGGGGCGAATCGTCGCGGGCGTCGGCGGTGCTCAGCGTTCCGTCGTCGTTCCTGTTCACCAGGAAGTACTCCACCTCGGCGCCCACCTTGGCCTGCATGCCCCGGTCAGCCAGGCGGGCCAGGGCGTTCTTGAGGATGACGCGCGGGGCGTAGGGCCAGGGCTTACCGTCGACATGCGGGTCGCAGTGGATGATGGCCAGCCCTTCCTTGATGAAGGGGACGGGGGTGAAGGAGGCAAGGTCCGGGACGGCGATAAGGTCCCCGTCCTGGGGCTTCTGGCCGATGAGGCCGGCCGCATAGCCTGCGAAACCCATGGCGCCTGCTTCGAGTTCGTCAGCGGCTTCCACCGGGACGAGCTTGGCGCAGGGCTTGCCGGTCATGTCCACGAACGTGGCCAGGAGGAAGCGGACGTCATGGGCGCGGGCAATGTCCGCCAGGGAAATGCGTTCCGCCAGGGCTGGCGGAGCCTGGCCGACGAGGCCGGCGGCGGGGGTTACAGCAGGGGTTGCGACACTGGTCATCGAAACATTCCTGTCAGGGTTGGCGTTAGCTATCAGTAAACCTTGTTGCATCAGAGTATCCAAACCCGTATTTCGCGCGTCGGGCCGGAAGGTTAAATGCATGTTTCGACGGGCCAGCCCGTCGGCGCCCGTCACGCAGGGCACGCTTTTGGCCAGGGCACGACGGCGGCGGCCCGGGTTTGCGGGGAACACGGCACCCGGGCGCGCCAAAAGCGGGCGCTGCGTGACGCCGTCGTACACCTCCGGGGCGAAAGCGGCCGGGGCCAGACGGGGCCCCGGCACCAGCTCCGGGGCAAGCTGCGGTACTAGGCTGAGGGGAACCGGGCAGCAAGCCACCCCCGAAGGAGCCAGCCCTTGAACAGCACGCATCCCTCCCCCATGCCGCCGACGGATTTACAGGTGGGTGTGGTGGGCATCGGCTGGGCCGGCCAGCAGCACCTCAAGGCCTACTCGGCGCTGGACGGAGTAAGGATCGTCTCGGTGGCAGGGATGGAGCAGGACCTCCGGGACTCCCTGCAGGCCGAATACGCCATTCCGAACGCCTTCGCCGACTGGCAGGACATGCTGGACCACGGCGGCCTGGACGCAGTCAGCGTGGCAGTACCCACCTTCCTGCACGCCCCGATCTCCATCGCCGCCCTGGAACGGGGTATCCACGTCCTGAGCGAAAAGCCCATCGCCCGCAACGCCGCGGAAGGCCAGGCCATGGTGGACGCCGCCCGCAAGGCCGGCCGCGTCCTGGACGTCGCCTTCAACCACCGCCGGCGCGGCGACATCAAGGCGCTCAAGGAGGTCATCGACCACGGCGGCCTGGGCAGGCCCTACTACGCGAAGGCGTCATGGCTGCGGCGCGCGGGCATTCCCACGCTGGGCAGCTGGTTCACCAACCCGGAGCTCGCCGGCGGCGGGCCCTTGGCGGACATCGGCGTCCATGTGCTCGACTTCGCCCTGTACCTCCTCGGCGAGCCCAAGGTGGTGGCGGTCTCCGCGGCCACCCATGCCGAACTGGGGCCGCAGGGCCGGGGCGGCGGCAGCCGGTTCTCCGCCCACGCCACCAGCCACGCCTTCGAAGTGGAGGACTTCGCGACGGCGTTCCTGCGGCTGGAGGGCGGCGCGACCCTGCTGGTCGAGGCCAGCTGGGCGGCCTACCGGGAAACCGATGACCAGCTGGACTTCACGGTGTACGGGACCGACGGCGGCGCCGAGCTCAGGGTGCACGGGGCGCCGTTCCCGCCGGTGGGCCGGCTGCGGGTGTTCACGGACAAGGACGGCGGGTCCGCGGACTACCTGCCCCCGGTCCTGCCGGGCCGCGCGCACGATGCTGTGGTGGAGGATTTCGTCACCGCCGTGCGGGGCGGCGAGCACGTATGGGCCAACCATGACGGATCCCTGGCGCTGTACCGCGCCCAGGTCATCGACGCGTGCTACCAGTCCGCACGCGAGCAGAGGGAGGTTCGTCTCTGATGGACGGCAAACTCCGGATCCTGGTGTGGAACGAAGGCGTCCACGAAGCCAACAACGAGCCGTCCCACATCGGGGAGATCTACCCGGACGGCATCCACGGAGCCATCGCCGCGGGCCTGCGCTCCCACCTTCCGGAGGCGGACATCACGACGGCGGTCCTGG
Source organism: Arthrobacter sp. NicSoilC5 (assembly GCF_019977395.1). Lineage (NCBI taxonomy): Bacteria > Bacillati > Actinomycetota > Actinomycetes > Micrococcales > Micrococcaceae > Arthrobacter > Arthrobacter sp. NicSoilC5. The sequence continues at coordinate 2,528,975 of NZ_AP024660.1, forward strand.
CCACGGATCCCGACCACGGCCTTGCCGAGGAGGTGCTCGCGGAGACGGACGTCCTGTTGTGGTGGGGCCACATCGCGCACGCCGGGGTGGGGGACGCCGTCGTCGAACGCGTCCACCGGCATGTGCTGGGCGGTATGGGGCTGATCGTGCTCCACTCGGGGCACTTCGCGAAGATCTTCACCAAACTGCTCGGCACCAGCTGTTCGCTGGCCTGGCGGAATGACGGCCAGCGGGAGCTGGTGTGGACCGTCAAGCCCTCCCATCCCATCGCGGAGGGCGTGGAGAGCCCCATCGTCATTCCGGAGCAGGAGATGTACGGCGAATTGTTCGACATCCCGGACCCGGACGACCTGATCTTCATCAGCTCCTTTGCCGGCGGCGAGGTGTTCCGCTCCGGCGTGACCTTCACCCGCGGCAAGGGCCGCATCTTCTACTTCAGCCCCGGCGACCAGGAGTACCCGGTGTACCACCATCCGCAGGTCCAGCGGGTCCTGGCCAACGGGGTGCGGTGGGCTGCACAGCCCGGGATTGACCGTTCCGCCCCCTCGGTGACCAACCCCGGGCGGGAGTGGTTCCAGGCGGAAAACCGTCATTGACACGGGCTGCGCGCAGGAGCAGATTGAGAGCGTTGATCCATGGGACCGGCAGGCTCTGGACGGGGCACATCCCGCCCTGCCGGCCCCGATCCCGGCCGCGCACAGCCCCGGACGAACTCAATAACCACTCCTTACGAAGGAGCCAGCAATGCCCGCAGTAACGGTGAAGGACCTGGAGTCCAAATCATTTGACCAACCGGACGAAAAGCGCCGTCCGCCCAAGACGCAAGTAGACGTGGTGAACATTGGTGGCGCCACCCTGGGCCGGTTCACGTTTGAGCCCGGCTGGCGCTGGTCAGAAACCGTCAAGACGGTTGTCCATACGGACAGCTGCCAGAACAATCACCTTGGTTTTTGCACCTCCGGCACCCTGACCGTCCAGCTGGACAACGGAACCGGCATGACCATCCAGTCCGGTGACGCCTACTCCATCCCGGCCGGCCACGACGCCTGGGTGGAGGGCGATGAGACGTTTGTTGGCTACGAGGTCATGAGCGCGGCAGAGTACGCCAAGCCTGCCTGACCCTTGGGTTCCACCCCTATCGCCAGGAAAGGGAGGTCCGGCAGGGCCTCCCTTTCCTGCTGCCGCGGCCCTACCGTGGAGGGAACGCAACGATCGGAGAGCAATGAAAGTCACCGTCATCGGCGGCAGCGGCCACATCGGTTCGTTCCTGGTCCCCCGGCTGGTCCAAGCCGGCCACGAGGTCACCAACATCAGCCGCGGCACCAGCAAGCCGTACACAGAGGCACCGGAGTGGCAGCAGGTGCAGCACGTCACCGCGGACCGGCAGGCAGAGGACCAGGACGGAACCTTCCCTGACCGGGTGGCCGCCCTCAAGCCGGACGTCGTGGTGGACCTGGTCTGCTTCACCCTCGAATCGGCGGCTGCGCTGGTGCAGCGGCTGCGGGGCGAGGTGGGGCACCTGCTGCACTGCGGCTCCGTCTGGCGGTACGGGCAGAGCCTGAAGCTGCCCATCAGGGAGGGATCGGATTCAGCCGCACCGCCCTTTGGCGAGTACGGCATCCAGAAAAACAGGATTGCACTGATGCTGCAGGAGGAAACCGCCAGCGGCGGGCTGGCCACCACGTCACTGCACCCCGGCCACATTGTCGGGCCGGGCTGGCAGCCCGTTGGTCCGCTGGGAAACCTTGATCCCGCCGTCTGGCAGACGATCTCTGCAGGCCAGCCCCTCCGGATTCCCGGCAGCGGCACGGAGCTGATGCACCATGTGCACGCCGATGACGTGGCCCAGGCCTTCGAGAAGGCAATTGCCCGGCGGGAGGCAGCCACCGGTGAGGACTTCAACATCGTTGCCCCCACGGCGCTGACGGTCCGCGGTTATGCGGACATCGCCGCCGCCTGGTTCGGGCACGCTGCGGTACTGGAGACGGTTCCCTGGGACCGCTTCCGGGAGAACACCTCCCGCGAGCACGCGGATGCGAGCTGGAACCACCTTTACCGCAGCCAGTGCTTCAGCATCGAAAAAGCGGCCTCCGTGCTCGGCTACGCGCCGCGGTACGAACCGGAGCAGGCCATCTTCGAATCCATCCAGTGGCTCGTTGACCACGAACAGCTGCACGTCGCCCGCCCGCTCGGCGTCCCGGCCGGCTGAGCCCCGAAACCCTACCGGCGCAGGCGCCGCAGCCGGGCCACCAGGGTTGCAGCGAGGAGCGCCGTCCCCAGTTCCAGGGCAACAACCAGCAGCAGGTCCGTGCTGCCCGAACCACCAACAGCGGACGACGACGGCTGGCCGCCATGGGCGTGCCCGGCACCCCCGGCGGCCAGCAGCAGGACGGCATGCAGGGCGGCCATCGCCACGGCAGCAGCGGTGACCTGGTGCAGGGCGGCCACCCGGCTGTGCCGCCAGATATGAACCGTGCAGGGAACGCAGACGGCGGCGAGCGCCAGCATCAGGACGCTGAGCCACACGCCGTGGTGTCCCGACGCCGCCAGCCCCACGTGGGCAACGCAGGAACCGGCGGTGGCCACCGCTACGGCACGGGGATGCAGGACGGGACCGTTGGCACGCAGCCGCCCCGCCGCCGTCGTACGCCCTGCCGCGGCGGGGACGAGGCTAGTGGCAGCCACCGCTGCCGCCCTCGGTGTGGCAGGAGGACGCCTGCTGGTTCGGGTTGGCGGGAACGTCCAGGACGGGGCTGCGGTCGAAAAAGCCCTCGGGACGGAGCTTGAAGCCGACGGTGTCCACGGGCATGATGGGCCAGTCCTCCACCCGGGGGAAGTGGGTCAGGCCGAAGGTGTGCCAGACGACGATGTCCTGGCCGTCGATGTCCCGGTCCTGCGAGACGTAGGCCGGCAGGCCCGCGCCGCCGGCGTGCTGGTTCACGAAGTCGCCCGTGGGGTACTTCTCGTCCTCGGCGTACCGGGTGACCCACAGGTCCTTGGTGGCAAAGGCGGCGCGGCGGGCGATGGAGGAGTCCGGGTCCGCGAGCAGCGTGGGCTGGTTGTGGGAGTGCAGTTTATAGCCCACGGACTCCCCCAGCCGGTTGCGGGATTCCGGGTTGGAGATGATCCAGGTCCGGCCGGCGCGGGCGTCAGCCTCCCGGACGCCGTCGGATTCGCGGGCCAGGACGGTGCGCTTGCGGGAGAAGGCGTTGCCGCGTTCGTTGCCCGGCCCCATCGCCTGGCGGACCACGTCCTCTTCCTCCACCCGGTTGGTGAACCCGTCGATGGCTATGTCCAGCCGGGCGCTGAAGAGGTGCTGGTGGAAGGGTGCGCCCAGGCCGGGCGCCAGCTGGGAGATGTTGTCCGAACCGCCTTCCGGGAATGCGGAGGTGAAGACGATGCCGGTGGCTTTGGCCTCGAATTCGATAGTGCCGTCCAGGTAGAGGTACCAGTAGAAGCCGTAGTCGTAGTTGCCGATCGTGGTGAAGAAGGAGATCACCAGGCGGCGGTTGCGGCGGGTGTAGGTGACGCCGCTCCAGAGGTCGGAGTGCTTGGAGAGGATGCTCCAGTCCTCCTCGTGCATGCAGATGCCGTTGCGGATTTCCCGCGGGTTGCCGAACGCGTCGCTGATGACCGGGCTGAGGTAGGTGATCTCGCCCAGGCAGTCGCAGCCAAGTTCCAGCGAGTTGGCGTACTGGCCCACCAGGTATTCGCCGGTGTCGAAATAGTTCTGCCAGGACCGGATGGGCGAGGGGTCGCCGTAGGGCACCACCATTTCGGCAATGGACGCACGGTTGATGATCTGCCGCTTCCGGCCGCCGTCCTGGAAGGCCAGGTTGTGCAGGACCACCCCTTCCCGGACATCGAAGCCGACGTCCACGCTCCACTTCTCCCATTCCACATGGTTGCCGCCGGTGACGGTGAAGCTGGGCCCTTCCGGCTGGGTGATGCTGATGGGCTTCTGGGTGGCGCGGACAGGCCCGGTCAGTTCCGGATCGGTGTAGTTGCCGTGCTCTGCCGGGATGGGCATCACGCCGAGGTCGATGACCTGGGTGACTTCCTTGCTGACCACGTCCACATAGGCCACCAGCCCGTCCACCGGGTGCGCCCAGGCGCTGTCCTCCGGGAATTCCTGCACGAACGCCAGGCCGCGAAGGATGCGGCGGCCTTTCTCCTCACCGTATTCGAAAACTCCGGCCGAGAGCGGCGCAACGCGGACCTTTTCGACCTCGAGGCCCCTGTCGGCGAGCGCCTTCAGCCAGCGGTCATCGGCGGCCAGGAGCGATTCCACCACGTCGAACTCCTCCTCCAGGACCGGCAGTTCGCCGGTCACCGCGGTGTCGAGTTCGACGGCGGAGAGCACCTTTTGCTGGGTAATGGAGACCACGACGTCCCGCGGCGCAGCCCCTGAGACGTCGTGGATGAAGACCCGGAAACGGCGGTCCACAGCCTGTGGTTCCGTTCCCCGGGCCGGATCCAGCAGGCCAAGGTAGGCGATGCGGTGCTGCGGGTCCAGGTGGCCTTCAGACTGCAGGATGGCGCGGACGTCAAGGATTTCCTCCGCCGTTGCCAGGCGGAAGGCCGATGCGGTTTCGGTTGGTGCAAGAGTCATGGGAAGAGCCTTTGTCCGGGCCGTCGCCGGCCACTGGTTTATTTTCTATAGTTGTAGAGAATAAACGTCCGTAACATGGCTCACAAGAGTCTGAGCGAAATATTTCCGGGGAGTGGCCGCGGTGCCGAAGATAGTTGACCATGATGAGCGCCGCCTGGAACTCGTGGATGCCACCTGGCGGATCATCGCCCGGCAGGGCCTTGAGAGCGCCACCATGCGCGAGATCGCCACGGAGGCAGGCTTCGCCAACGGCGCCCTGAAACCCTACTTCCCCACCAAGGACACCCTGCTCGAATTCGCCTTCAGCCATGTGTTCAACAGGACCAACCTGCGCATCGCAGAGGTCACGGCCGGGCGGACAGGCCTGGACGCATTGCGGGCCTTTTGCCTTGAGGTTCTCCCCCTCGACGACGAGCGCGTCAATGAGGCGCGTATCGTGGTCCCGTTCTGGCAAAGGGCCATCAATGACCCCCGGAAGGCGGCGATCCACCAGCAGTCGATGAATGAATGGCTGGTGGCAATCCGCCGCTTCCTGGCAGAGGCGAGGGACAGCGGCGACGTGCGTGCCGCCGTCGACGATTCCACCCTTGCCGGGCAGCTGCTGAACATGCTGCTGGGGGCCCAGATCGAGGCCGCCCTTGCACCTGTTGGCCAGATCGACTTCGGCCACGCCGCCCAGCTGGAGGGCTATCTTTCCTTGCTGGGCAAAATTCCCGGCCGGAAATGAGTGCCAAACTCGAAAGTATGCTTACTATTGAGGGGTCAGGTTCTGGCGGATGCCGGAGCGAGCACGAACTGTAAGGAGCATCTCCATGGGTTTGGATGACAAGATCGGCAACGCTGCAGAGAAGCTCGGCGGCAAGGGCAAGGAAGCTGCCGGAAACGCCACGGGCGACGAGAGCCTGAAGGCTGAAGGCCAGACGGACCAGGCAAAGTCGGACCTCAAGCAGGCCGGCGAGCACGTCAAGGATGCCTTCAAGAAGGACTAGCGGACACTCGCATAATGGGTGCAACTCCAGCCGGAGTTGCACCCATTGGCGTTTTCAGGGCCGGTCCCGCATGTCCCGCAGTTCCTGCAGCAGCTTCAGCTGTTCAGCGTTGATGTTCATCAGCATCTCTATCTGCGCCGCGGCCCGGACGTCAGTTTCGTAATCGTGCTGCGCCATGGCCGAGGCGATGGCATCCTGGCGCTTGGCTGCAATGAGCAGGATGGCGCCCTGCAGTCCCGCCAGCATGGACAGGAAAAGGTTCAGCAGGATGTAGGGGTAAGGGTCCCAAGCGTTGGTGGCGAGGACAATGGAATTCACCAGGGCCCACAGCCCCATAAAACCCAGGAACAGCCCCACAAAAGGCCAGCTGCCCATGCCGTTCCGAAGGGCGTCAGCAGCCTTGTCGCCCGTACTGAGGCCTTCTTTGTGCCGCCGGTGCCAGTTAACTCTTATCTCAGCCATGGGCCCAGAATAGGCCCGCTTAGTGGATCAGCCCCGACACCAGGTTGATGGTGGTGGCCAGGACGATGGCACCCAGCAGGTAGGACAGCAGCGCCTGGCGCAGGACCGTGGAACGGATGGCAGTGGTCTTCAGGTCGGTGTCCGATACCTGGAATGTCATGCCCACGGTGAAGGCCAGGTAGGCAAAATCCGAGTACCGGGGCTGGCTTTCCTCATTGAAATCCACTCCCGTGCCATCGCGGTAGTAGATGGCTGCATAGCGGAGGGTGAACAGGGTGTGGACCAGGAACCATGACAGGGCAATGCTGCCCAGCGCCATGGCCACGGTGGCATCCTTGGCTCCGCCCTGCTCACTGGAGGCATCGAGCAAAATCAGGGCGACGCCCGCAAAGCTGGCCACGGTGGCGCCCAGGACCAGCGCGTCAGAGAAGACCCTGCCCGGATCCTCCCGCCGCGCATGCGCAGCGGTGGCTGCAGGGCCCAGGCGTCCGATCACGCTCCACACCCAGACGAGGTAGGTGGCCGAGGCGGCGGCCCAGCCGAGGGCCGGGGCATACGTCCAGGTGCCAAACGTGCCAACCGCCAGCGCCGCCACCAGGCCGACGGCGAGCATCACCAGCAGGCGGAGCCGGGAATGGTGGGCACGGGAGTTGAAGTTCCGGTGGTGGTCGCCGGTAGCCGTCATGGACTTCATGGCCCGATCATGGCACGCGAGGCTGGGCTGCGGCTGGAAAGGCAGTTCTTCTTATTTTCGCCAACCGTTGAAAAAAGACCGGTGCGCCGCTAACCTGAAGGGACTGTGTCGCAGGACACAACCCGGGGGAACGTGAAGTGGCCATCCGTCGCGAGGAACATCATGCCAGCAGCTGCAGCAACCGGGGCAACAGCCCGGACCCCACGCCAGGACCTCAACTCCAGCGTTGCCACGTCGTTCGACCACTGGAAACACCTGGTGGCCGAATCCTTCGTGCCCCTCACCGCGCGGACGGCGGACGTGGAGGGCTTCCAGGGCCGCATGCGCTCCCGGGTGCTGGACCGGATGTCCATCGTGGAAGTGACCGCCACCTCCCACGAGGTCCACCGCACCCCCGCGCTGATCGCCCAGGCCCATGAGCGCTATTTCAAGCTGAACCTGCAGCTGGAAGGCACGGGCCTGCTGATCCAGGACAACCGCGAAGCCGTCCTGCAGCCCGGCGACCTGGCAATCTATGACACCAACCGGCCCTACACCCTTGCCTTCGAGGACAGCACCAGGATCATGGTCCTGATGTTTCCCTGCGACGCCCTCTCCCTGCCCGTGGACTACGTGGGGCAGCTCGCCGCGGTGCGCATGGGCAGCGGTGGCCTCAGCGGAATCGTGGGCCAGTTCATTCGCGAACTGTCGGCGAACCTGGACGTCCTGAACGGCCCCAGCGGATCGCGGCTCGCCACCAACGCTTTGGACCTGGTGTCCACCATGCTGCACGCGGAAATGGACATCACGCCGGACCGCATGAAGCCGCAGGCACTGCTGGCGGTCTCGGTCCGCGAGTACATCGAGGCCAACCTGGCCGATCCCCTGCTGTCACCGGCAAGCATCGCCGCCGCGCACTTCATCTCCACCCGGCACCTGCACAACGTCTTCCACGAGTCGGGGACCACCGTAGCCAGCTGGATCCGGACGCAGCGGCTCGAAGGCGCACGCCGCGACCTCCGCGACCCGCTGCACGCCGGGCAATCCGTTGGCACGGTGGCTGCCCGCTGGGGGTTCCTGGATGCCGCCCATTTCAGCCGCACGTTCCGGGATGCCTTTGGTGTTTCACCCACCGAATGGCGCCGGGGCTGAACCCGGCTGCGTTTCCTAAATCAGCCCCTGCGCCAGCATGGCGTCCGCCACCTTGACGAACCCGCCGATGTTGGCGCCGAGCACGTAGTTGCCGGGTTCGCCGTACTCCTCCGCGGTGGCGGCGCAGCGGTCGTGGATGCCCACCATGATCTCGGTCAGCCGCTCTTCGGTGTGCTCGAAGGACCACGAATCACGGCTGGCGTTCTGCTGCATTTCCAGGGCCGAGGTTGCCACGCCGCCGGCGTTGGCGGCCTTGCCCGGCCCGAAGAGGACGCCCGCCTCCTGGAACACCGCAACAGCGTCACGCGTGGAGGGCATGTTGGCGCCCTCTCCGACGGCAACCAGGCCGTTGCGGATCAGGCGGGCGGCAGCGGCGCCGTCGAGCTCGTTCTGCGTGGCGCAGGGAAGTGCCACCGTGGCGTCGACGTCCCACACCGAACCGCCGTCCACGTAGGTAACGCCGCCCCGGCGTTCGGCGTAATCCTTCAGGCGGCCGCGCTGCACTTCCTTCACCTCACGGAGGAGCGCGACGTCGATGCCTGCCTCGTCCACCACGTAGCCTGACGAGTCGGAGCAGGCCACCACCGCGGCACCGAGGGACTGGGCTTTGGCGATGGCGTTGATGGCCACGTTGCCGGAGCCCGACACCACCACGCGCTGGCCGTCAAAGGACGTGCCCCTGGTTTTCAGCATTTCCTGGGTGAAGATGACGGTGCCGAATCCGGTGGCCTCGGGCCGGACGAGGGAGCCGCCCCAGGAGATGCCCTTGCCGGTGAGCACGCCGGATTCGTAGCGGTTGGTGATGCGCTTGTACTGGCCGAAGAGGTAGCCGATCTCGCGGCCGCCCACGCCGATGTCGCCGGCCGGGACGTCCGTGTATTCGCCGATGTGGCGGTAGAGCTCGGTCATGAAGGACTGGCAGAACCGCATGACTTCGGCATCGCTGCGGCCGCGGGGATCGAAGTCGGAACCGCCCTTGCCGCCGCCGATGGGCATGCCGGTCAGGGCATTCTTGAAGATCTGCTCGAAGCCGAGGAATTTGACGATGCCCAGGTAGACGGACGGGTGGAAGCGCAGTCCGCCCTTGTACGGGCCCAGCGCGGAGTTGAACTCCACCCGGAAGCCGCGGTTGATTTGGACGCGTCCGGAGTCGTCCGTCCACGGCACACGGAAGATGATCTGGCGTTCGGGCTCGCAAAGGCGTTCCAGGATGGCAGCCTCGAGGAATTCCGGGTGCCTGTCGTGGACCGGGCCAAGGCTTTCGAAAACCTCCACCACTGCCTGGTGGAACTCCGCTTCACCGGGATTCCGCGCGAGGACGGTGTCCTTGATGGCTTCGAGCCGTGCGTCCATGAACTGTTCCTTACCTCTGAGCCGAAACGAGGGACAGCGCAAAAGCAACGTCGCCTCATAGGTTTACTCTTCAACTTATCGGATTACGACCGGGGAGCAGTAGGCGGGTGGGTCAGGTTCGGCTAATCTCCGTAATGTGACACAGATATTCCACATTGCGATAGTTTTGGCGCATTCATCCTGCACACCGGAGACGCGCTGATGTCCTTCATTTGCCTGCTTCTCTCCGGTGCCGCGCTGCTGGTCAATGGGCTGGCGACGCTGGGGCGTCTCCCCCGCCGCGACGCCGCCACCTTCAGCCTGCTGCTCGGCGGCACCCAACTGGTGCTCGGCGTCGTCCATCTTTCCACTGGCAGTACCCGCACTGAACACCTCTTGACGGCCGCCGGCATGTTCCTGTTCGGGCTGACGTACGCCTATGCCGGGCTGGATGTTTTGTTGGCCCTGGGTTCGAAGGGCCTGGGCTGGTTCTGCGGCATGGTGGCGTTTTTCGGCCTGCTGCTGGCGGGCGCGTGGATCGGGTCGGATCCGCTGCTCGCGGTGCTCTGGGTGTGCTGGTCGGTGCTGTGGGGGCTGTTGTTCGCCTCGGCTGCATTCGGCGCGGTGCGGCTGGACCTGTTCACCGGCTGGGCGCTGGTGCTGGCCAGCCAGGTCACTGCAACCTTTCCGGCGTTCCTGGGCCTGGCCGGTTTGTGGCCCAGGGCGGCCGGGCCGGCGTGGCTGGCGGCAGCCTTCCTGGCCGGACTGTTTATCGCGGCACGCGTGCTGGCCCGGCGCGGACCTGCCAGTCCGCGCCGGGCCAGTGAAGGGGAAGCCGTGAGCGCTAGGTAAGCGCGTGTCCCAGGGTGGCGGCGTGGTGCCGGCGCTCGATGGCGGATTCCACCAGCACCCCGGCCAGGAAGACCACGGGAACCGCGGCGAGCAGGGCGGTTGCTGTTTCCGCACTGCCGCCAATGAGGGCCGTGAAATTGCTGACCACCAGGAACAGGACCCAGGCGAGCAGCACCGTTGCCAGGACGGGGGCGATCCGGGTCTGCCACAGCTGCGCCCCGGCACGTTCGCGGCGGAAGAAGCTGACCACCGCCACCGAGCACAGCATGTAGAGCACCAGCAGTGCCGCCACGGCCAGGCCGCTGAACCAGGAGAAGAGGGTCAGGACCGGGTCCAGGGCCAGGATGGCGAAGGGAAGCACCAGGACGACGGCGGTGGCGGTCTGGATCCAGGCGGCAAAGGCAGGGGCGCGGTGCCGGTTGGTCCGGGCCAGCACGGCGGGCATGGAACCGCGCAGGGCCAGGGAGTGCAGGTAGCGGTTGATGCCGTTGTGGAAGGCGATGATGCCGGCGAGCAGCGAGGTGACCAGCAGGATGCCTGCCACCACGCCCGCCCATGGTCCGAACAGCTCCACCATGGGACCGAGCACAAAGGACGTGGCGTCGCCGGATTCGAGGGCTGCCCCGGCCGCGTCCATGACCCGGGACGGGCCGTAGTAGCTGACCAGCATCCAGGAGATGAAGGAGAAGAAGACGGAGATGACACCGACGGACAGGTAGGTGGCCCGGGCCACCGTGCGGTGCGGGTCCTTGGCCTCCGCCGAATAGATGGCCGTGGACTCGAAGCCGAACATGGAAGCCACGGCGAACATGATGGCTACGCCCGGCGCTCCGGCCCCGATGGCCTCGGGCGAGAAGGACGCGGCCACGCCGATGCCTTCCGGGCCGCCGCCGTGGAGCAGGACGGTGAAGCCGAACAGCAGCAGGATGGCCACCTCGAGGCCCACCAGCAGGGCCAGCACGCGGGCACCGAGTTCGATGTTCAGGGAACCCAGCACCTGGACGCCGGCCATGGTGGCCAGGGCAAGCAGCCACCACGGAACCTCCAGTCCGATGGATGCCAGCAGCCCGGAGAACGCCGCACCGTAAAGCCCGTACATCGCGGCCTGGACGGTGTTGTAGGCCAGGAGGGCCAGCCAGGCGGCGCCGGCGCCGGTTTTCCTGCCGAACGCTGCGGTGACGTAGGCGTAGAAGGCGCCGTTGGCCTGGATTTTGCGGCTCATCGCCACAAATCCGACGGCGAAGATCACGATGACGATGCCCACGATCAGGTAGGCGCCGGGTGCGCCGGCACCGTTGCCGAGCGCTGCGGCCAGCGGCGAGGCGCCCACGATCCCGGTGAGGGGTGCCTGTGCCGACAGGACGAAGAAGAGGATGCCCAGGACGCCGATGCTGCCGGCGCGCAGTGCCGTTGAATGCTCCTTGGCCGGAGCGTCAGTGGTCCGGGGCTCGGAATTCGAAATACTCATTTGATCCTTCTTAACGGTCATGAGTTCGGGAAAATTGCTGTGGAATCCAGCTTGGCAGCGGGGCGCCGAACCCCTTTGTCCACCAGCGACGAGTTGTTGTTTGTCAGCGCAGTGCAGGATTTTGCGGCACTGGTTCCTGGGCGGCCGGGCGGGCGGCGGAGCGGGGGCCAAGCAGCGACGCGGCGGCCTGCGCCGCTTCCATGCCGCTCTCAATGGCACCGTCGATGAAGCCGCCCCAGCCGTTGGCAATATCGGAGCCGGCAAAAAGCACGTTGCCGTACCCGGACTGCATCGCGGCCAGGTGGTTGCCGAGGAAACCCGTCCGGTGCATCGGCCAGGTCTCTCCCGCCAGCGGGTCCGCCACCCAGTCATGGGTAGCGACGTCCAGCACGTCAACGCCGGGCACCAGCCGGGCCAGCTGCTCCTGGACTGCCGCTGCGTCTGACGCATCGATTCTTGTTGTGTCGGGGCCGAAGCCGACGACGATCGTGTCGCCGTCGAGCGTGTACTCCACCTGGAAGAAGTTCAACGGCCAGTCCGCGTTGCCCAACGCCACGAACGGCGCGTGCTCACCCCGCAGCCGGATCCACACCTTGACGCCCTTGGACACCTGTCCGCGCTTCGCGGCTTCCATCTTGGCCGGCGGCAGCGGCGGCTGGAAGTCGATGGTTCCCAGGACGGGAAGGGGGACCGTGACAATGGCGGCCCTGGCGCTGATGGCCCGGCCGTCCGCGCTCCGCAGGGTGACGCTCCCGCCGTCGTCCGTCATGCCTTCCACGGCGAAACCAAAGTCGACGGCGGCACGGGAGTCCTCAAGGATGGCCTCGGCGAGCGCGGCGGTTCCGCCCTGGATCTTGTACGTGGCGCAGGCTTCGAAGTTGACGGCCCAGTCACCGTTGGTCAGGGCCACCCAGCGCAGCGCCTGGGTCAGTGCCGCGTCCTCCAGGGGGCCGTTGAAGTTCAAGGTCCAGAAGGATTCGAGGATGTCCCGGGCGTCGCCGGCGGGAAACTGTTCCCGGATCCGGTCCTGCACCGAGATGTGGTCGATGCCCTTGAAGGCATCCGTCGCCAACGGCCGGAACGGTTCGGGGAAGTAGGTCCGGGACTCCTTGGTGAATTCGCCGTTGTGCCGGCCGATCACGTCAAGCAAGGCTCCGGGGTCGCCTTCACGGCGGCCGCCGTCGGCCCACCAGAAAGCCCGCTGGGGCTCCGGGCTGGCGACGGTTCCGATGCCGTACCGCTTCAACTCCGCCCAAATGTACGGCTGGGTCCAGTGGACCCACGTGCCGCCGATCTCCACGTCGCGGCCCAGCCGGTGGTCCAGCCAGGTCCGGCCGCCGATGCGGTCCCGCGCTTCAACGAGGCGGACTGCCAGTCCACGACGGGTGAGTTCGCGGGCCGCGGTGAGGCCGGCAAACCCGGCACCCACGATGACGACGTCCAGGTCCTGCTCCATGGCGCTGTTGTGCTGTGCCATCCCCGGGCCCCTAGGAGTAGACGAAGAATTCGACGGTGGGGGCCAGCACAGCCCACCTGGTACGGGCGCCCTTATTGAAGGAGGCGGCGCCGCCGGCGGTGAGGTCATAGCTGACGCCGCCCTCCACCTCGATCCGGAGGTGACCTTCGATGATGTGGATGGTCTCATCGGCTTCCATTACGAGATTGAAGGGTTCGGGGGCTTCTGTGGGATTGACGTGCCAGTAGCCGCAGGCCAGCGCGGGCCTGTCACCCTCGCCGAAGCGGCGCACCCACTGTACTTTGCCGAGTTCGAAGGGCTCATTCCTGCCGGGGTCAAGGGAAGCGGACGCGGTGAAGGACGGGGTGGTGGTCATGGGTACTCCAGAGGGGAAGGCGCGGCAGGGGAACGGTCACGCCGCGGGATGTGTGAAATGGCGGCGGTCCTGTGACGGGCATCACCGCGTGGAAGCAATCTAAGCAATTGCTTAGTTTTAAGTCAAGGGCTGCTTTTTGCCTGGCGGCGGATGGCTAGAATCGGGCTATGACCGCTTCCGCCGCCCGCACCGCCACGCCCAAATATGGCAAGGGCCGCGAAGCCCTGCTTCGGGCGGCGGTGGATGTGGTGGCGCAGAAGGGCCTGCGCGGACTCACGTACCGTGCGGTGGCCGAGGCGGCGGGCGTCAACAACAGCCTGGTCGCCCACCATTTCGGGACCCGGGACGCCCTGATCGAGGCAGCGCTCCTGTGGTCCTCGGAGCAGTCCATCGGCGCGTCACGGCTGCGGGAAGCAGCCGAAAACGGCGGGACTTTCACGGAGGCGCTGCTGGAGCTGCTGCTTGAAGATCCGGGGCTGCAGGTGTTCCAGTACGAGATGATCCTCGAGGCCCGGCGCCGCCCGGAGCTGGCGGGACCGGTGGCCGCGCTGTATGAAAGCTATGTTGGTGCGCTGTCGGAGGGGCTTGAGGCATTCGGCTTCCAGGGTGACGTCCGCGTGGTGGCCCGCTCGCTGTTCGCCGCGCTGGATGGACTGGTGCTGCAGTACCTGGCGGGCGTGGGGCGGGAGGAGATCGCTGCCGCCCTGGAGGAGGTGCACCAGGCGGTTCTCCTGCGGAGGGGTGGCATCGCGGGCAGTTAAAGCTGCCGCTGGAGCATTGCTGCTTAACGCACTTCTGCCGTGACGCGAACAGCGCCACGGCAGAAGTCCCTGAAAATGAAGCGCGTCAGCCGCGGTTGTACATCACGTGCTTGGTGCGGGAGAAGTCCTCCAGGGCGTAGCTGGACAGGTCGCGGCCGTAACCGGAGCCCTTGAATCCGCCCCACGGCATTTCGGTGGCGATGACCAGGTGCGAGTTCACCCAGACCGTGCCGAAATCCAGCTTCCGGGGAACGGTCAGCGAGCGGGCAGAGTCCCTTGTCCAGACAGAGGCCGCCAGTCCGTAAATGGTTTCGTTGGCCCGGGCAACGGCTTCCTCATCCGTGCTGAAGGTCTCCACGGACACCACCGGCCCAAAGATTTCCGTGCTGGCGATCGCGGCGCCGGGCGGAACGTCCGTGACCACGGTCGGTTCGATGAAGAAGCCCGGCCCCTCGATGGCGTTGCCGCCCACCGCGATGGTCAGGCCGTCCTTGCGGACGTCGTCCAGCGCGGCGAGGACACGCTCGTAGTGCGCTCCGGAGATCATGGAGCCGATCTCGACGTCGGTCCCCGCGCCCGGGGTGCCGACGGAGATTTCGCTAACCTCCTGCACCAGCAGGCCGGTGAATTTCTCCGCCACCGATTCGTGCACCAGGACCCGGCATGCCGCGCCGCACTCCTGGCCGCCGTTCCAGAACCCGGCACTGCGGACCCCCTTGGCAGCGGCCTCCAGGTCGGCGTCGTCAAACACCACGACGGGCGCCTTGCCGCCAAGCTCCAGGTGCACCCTCTTGACCGACGCGGCCGCACCGGTGGCCACTTTCTGGCCGCTGCCCACGCTTCCGGTGATGGCCACCAGGTCAACGTCGGGGTGTTCGGAGAGCCGGTTGCCCACCACGCGTCCGGGGCCGGTCACGATGTTCACGACGCCGGCGGGAACCTCACCGGCGATGAGTTCGGCCAGCTTGAGCGTGGTCAGCGGGGTCTGCTCGGACGGCTTGAGGACCAGGGTGTTACCGGCGCCCAGGACCGGGGCGATCTTCCAGGCAGCCATGAGCAGTGGGTAGTTCCAGGGGGTGATGACGCCCACCACGCCCACCGGTTCGCGGTGGATCACCGAGGTGTGGTTCTCCGCGTAATCGTCAGCACCGATGGTGCTGAAGGCGCGGGCGGCCCCGGCGGAGAACCGGAAGGTGTCGATGGCGCTGGTGATGTCGTCCTCCGCCACCGCGGCGGGCTTGCCGGTGTTGGCGGATTCCAGGGTTTCGAACAGGTCCCGGTTGGCTTCGATGATGTCCGCGATCCGGAGGAGGACTCCGGCACGGTCCTTCGGCGTCTTCGCTGCCCACGCTGCCTTGGCCGCTACAGCTGCGGCGACGGCGGCGTCGACGTCCTCGACGGATCCGGCGGGCACCCGGGTGAGGACCGCCCCGGTCGCCGGGTTCACGACGTCGGCCGTTGCCTCCGACGTGGACGGAACAAACGCGCCGCCGATGAACTGGCCAAACGGGGGAAGGGACGGCGCGGGCGGGTTGGCCGCCCTGCGGACGGTGAACAGTGCAGTGTCAGTGGTGGTCATGGCTTGTCCGGGGTCCTCTCGGTGGACTGGCTGGCGTGGTGGAGTTGATGGTGGTGGTGCTCGACGGGAACCGGCTGCTCCCAGAAGTCGGCACCGTCGATGCCCAGTGCCTTGGGATTGAAGGTGGGGTCCAGGCCCAGCTTCCGTTGGCGTTCGTAGTCCTTGTAGATCTTGCGGACCAGCGGGAAGAGGAAGGCCAGGCAGATGAGGTTGACCCAGGCGATCAGGCCCAGGCCGATGTCGCCGGCCGCCCAGACCACCTGGGCGTTCACGATGGAGCCGACGAAGACGATGGCCATGGTGCCGATCTTCAGGACGTTCTTCCACAGATGCCCTGGCCTGCCGTCCAGCAGGTAGAGGAGGTTGGAGTTGGCCACGTAGAAGTAGGCCAGCAGGCAGGTAAAGCCGAAGAGGAGTACGGCAACGGAAACGAATCCCGCTCCCCAGCCCGGAAGCAGCGTGTCGATGGCTTCCTGCACCCAGTTGGCACCAACGGGAACGCCCGGGATGTTGTTGACCAGGAAACCGCCGGAACCGTCCGCGACGTTGTACTTGCCGGAAACCACCATCATCAGGCCGGTGGCCATGCAGATCAGCAGCACGTCGATGTAGATGCTGAACGTTTGCACCAGGCCCTGCTTGCCCGGATGGGAGGTGCGGGCCGCAGCTGCGGCGAAGGTGGCCTCACCGAGGCCGTTGGATGAGGCGAAGACAGCCCGGCGCACGCCCCAGGCAATTGCGGCTCCGGCGATGCCGCCCATGATGGGGTGGACACCGAGGGCGGACTGGAAGATCAGGGCAACGGCGGCAGGGACACTGCCAATGTTGATGCCGATCACTGCCAGCGCAAGGACCAGGTAGCCGATGGCCAGGACCGGCACCAGGGCCTGGGTCACCTTCACCAGGCGGGTGGTGCCGCCGAAGATGACCAGGGCGATCAGGACGGTGACCAGCACGGCGGGAATCCAGCTGTCCAGGCCGAACGCCAGCTTGGCGCTTGCGGCAATGGTGTTGACCTGCAGGCCCGGGAAGACAAAGCCGTAACCGATGACGCCCAGCACTGCCACGAGTGCGCCCACTTTGGGCAGCTTCAGGCCGTACTTGATGTAGTACGGCATGCCGCCGATGTCCTCGTTGGCACTGCGGCGGTCCTCGTCCTGGACCTGGCGTTTGAAGGTTTGGGACAGGGCTGCTTCGGCGTAGCCGACGGTGCAGCCCACCAGGCCGGTGATGGCCATCCAGACGAGGGCACCGGGGCCACCGGCGCCGACGGCCGTGGCAACGCCCGCGATGCTTCCGACGCCGACGCGGCTGGCCAGTGCCAGGACCAGGGCCTGGAAGGAGGACAGGCCGCCCTCCCCGCCTTCATTGTCCCGCAACTGGCGGAGCATGTCCGGGATGCGGCGGAACTGGATGCCTTTGGTGGCGATGGAGTAGGCGACGCCGAGGCCCAGGACCACGTAGGCCATGGGCGCCCAGATGGCGTCGGAAACGGCGGACAGGAAGGCTCCGAAATCGGTACCCATGGCTTATCCGACAGTCTGGTACAGGGCGGACAGGGCGTTCTTCACGCGTCCCAGGTCCCCGGCACCGAGGTCTGCCGTGGGACGGCGCGGGGATCCGGCGGGAACGCCCTGCAGGGTCAGGCCTGCCTTGATGGCGGGGATGAACGGCACCGAGAGGAGCGCGTCAATCACGGGGTAGACCTTCTTCCACTGCTCCAGTGCGCCCTGCAGGTCGCCTTCGGCGATGCGGCGGCTGACATCGACGATTTCAGCCGGGACCACGTTGGCCGTGCCTGCCATGACACCCGCTGCGCCTTCGACGAGGGCGCTGTAGAGGTAGACGTCCCAGCCGATGAAGGTGCCGATGACGTCCGAGTGGTGGTGGATCAGCTGAAGTGCCTGTTCCCAGTTGGCGCTGGAGTCCTTGATGTAGCGGATGTTGTCCACCTCCTCGGCCAGTGCCCGGACGGTGGCCGGATCCAGGTTCACGCCGGTGACAGCCGGGATGTTGTAGAGCATCACCGGAATGGTGACGGACCGGGCCACGTCCTTGATGTAGGTGACCGTTTCCTCCAGGGTCAGCGGCTCGTAGTACGGGGTGACCAGCATGAGCACGTCGGCACCCAGCTTCTCGGCGGCCCGGGACAGGCGGATGGCCTCGGCAGTGGAGGTGGCACCGGTGTTGGCGATTACCGGCACGCGGCCGTTGGCCTGGTTGATGACGGTCTCGATAAGCAGCAGGCGCTCTTCCGAGGACAGGGCGCCTACTTCGCCGGTGGAGCCGGCGGCGACGACGCCGTCCACGCCGCCGTCGATGGAGCGGTCGACGATCAGCTTCAAGGTCTCGACGTCGAGGGTTTCGTCCTGCTTGAAGGGGGTGGAGAGCGCGGTGAGGACACCGCGGAGGTTGTTGGACATGGAGTGTTTCCTTACTTACGTGCGTGTGATCAGTGGACTGATGAAACGGTGGATGGTCAGGCGACGATGGACAGGCCGGCCTGGGGCGGTGCCTGGCGGTGGGTGGCAAGGACGCTGGCGGCTTCCTGGGCTGCGGAGAAGCCGGTGGTGATGGAGCTTTCGGTGTAGAGGGTTCCGAGGTAGTCGCCGGCCAGGAAGACGCGGTCGGCTCCGCGCATCAGCGTGGACTGGATTTTGGCGCGGCCGGGGAAGCAGTAGGGGGACGCATTCTTCCAGCGGTCCACCTTGGCCTCGACGACGCTGTCGGCGAAGCCGTGGCCCAGGACCTGGTCAAGGTCGGTCAAGTGGGTCTTAATGACGTCCTCTTCGCTCTTCTCCAGCAGCGCCTTGCCCAGGCTGGCCGGGGAGAATGTCATGAAGCTGCCGCCGGGCTTGCGGACGGATTCGGTGCCGCGGACGATGCTCGCCTGGTTCAGGGCGATCGCGAAGGAGCGCTTCGGTGCCGCGATGGCGTAGATGTCGTCCCAGGGCCGGGCCGTGGTTTCGTTGGTCAGGAACGCTGTGCTGACGTGGGGGCCGTACTTGATCTGGCTGAGTGCACCGCGCAGGTCATCCGGGAGGTCCACGCCGACCTTGTGCGAGACATCGGCGGTGGTGGCGAGGACAACGGTGCGTGCCTCAACTTCGCGGTCGACGCCGTCCTGGCGGTACCGGACCACGACGGATTCCTTTTTGTGGACTACTTCGTGGACCACGGCGCCGAGCTCGATGCGGTCCCCCATGGCCGCCGCAATGGATTCCGTCAGCGTGGACGGGCCGCCAACGATGCCCCGGCTCAGCCCTTGGCCAAAGCCCAGGACCAGGCTGAAGTAGCCGATGCCGGCACCGGCGGAGATCTGGTCCATGTCGCCGGCAGAACGGGTGACGGTGGTCTTGAACAGGGCTGCCGCATCTTCAGAGAGATTGCCGATGAAGTCCTGGAAAGAGGTGTTGTTCTCGAAATCGTAGATGCGCTGCTGCCGCATGGCACCGGACTCCCCTGCCCGCTTTCGCACCACTCCGGTGTACTTGGCCACTCCACTGACGACCTTCAGGCCGGCCCGCATGGTGTCCACACGGGAGGTGAGGGACATCGGGATGCGGAACGGGTAGGTGGCGATGTGCCCCTTTTTGATGAACTTGCCGTTCATGGACAGGCCCTGCAGGGACCCGGGGATCTGGACCGCCATCACGCCGACTTCGTTCAGCAGCGCGTCGGTGGAGGATCCGGCGCCGGCAAAAACGTGGCCGCCCCAGTTCAGCCAGTAGTCACCCCGGCGTTCGGAGCGGATGCGGCCGCCCACGCGGTCCCCGGATTCCAGGACCACTGTGTCCCAGTGCCGGAGCCGCCAGGCCGCCGAGAGTCCGGCCAGGCCGCCGCCAACGATTACTGCGTCTTTCATGATTGCCATTCCTTGCTGTTGTTGGGTGTGGTTGGTCGCCGGGAGCCGCCAGCGGCTGCTTCCGGGAAGTTGTTTTGCTGCTTAGCTGATGGCCGGCTTCCTGAACGTTGACGCCGCACTGGCCTGGCCGCCGTCGAGCATCGCCGCCTCACCGAGCGTCTTGCCCCGGGTTTCCGGTGCCCAGGCGAGCGAAACGGCGAGGCCCAGGAGGGTGATGACGCCGGCGATGATCATGGTGGTGCCGATGCCCAGGGTGGCCAGGGCCAGCGGGACGAGGTAGGTGCCTACAGCTGCACCGATGCGGCTGAGCGAGGAGGCCAGGCCCACAGCGGACCCGCGGACTTCGGTGGGAAAGAGTTCGTTCGGGTACACCCACTGCATGATTTGGGTGCCGCCGATGAGGACTGCGTAGGCGGCGAACAGGGCCAGGATGATCCAGCTGTCAGCGGTGGGGAAGATTCCCAGGGCCAGGAGGGCAAGGCCGCCCCAGAGAAAACTGTGGATGATCAGTGGCCGCCGTCCCATCCTGTTGACCAGCGCCACGGCGATGAGGCAGCCAACGAGGAACATGACGGTGATGGCTGCGGAGCCGATGTTGGCCAGCTCGCCGCCGAGGTTCAGGGCTTCGAGGATGGCCGGCCCGAACGCGTAGACGGCAAACAGCGGGACGATGGAACAGGTCCAGAAGATGGTAATGAATGCCATCCGCTTGCCGTAGCCGGAGCGGATCAGCTGCCCGACGCTGACATGCGTGCCGCTCTCCTCCGGCAGGTCCGCGAGGGTGACGTGCGGGCCGTAGACCTTGGCGAGGACTTCGTTCGCCTCGTCATGCCGGCCCATCTTGACCAGCCAGCGGGGGGACTCGGGGGTACCGATGCGCATCAGGACGATCAGCAGCCCGGGAAGGGCGGCGCTGGCAAGCATCCAGCGCCAGCCGCCGTCGAAGGTCAGCAGGAACTGTCCCACGATGTAGGCGACGGCCGCACCGACGAACCACATGGTGACGAAGGCGCCCAGGAGCGGGCCGCGCCAGCGGCTGGGGGTGAACTCGGCCAGCAGGGAGGTGGCGATGGGGTAGTCGGCGCCGACGGCGAAGCCGATCAGGAGGCGCAGGACGATCAGCCAAAAGGCGTCATTGACGAAGGCCTGGAGGACCGAGCAGACCACAAGGGCGATCAGGTCGACGGTGAAGAGCAGGTGGCGGCCGAACTTGTCAGTGAGCCAGCCGCCCAGGAAAGCGCCGAAGAAGATGCCACCCAGGGCGGCCGCGCCCACCATGCCCTGTTCCGACGCGCTCAGGTTGAACTGCGGAGTGATCTGGACCATTGCAACACCGATGATGCTCAGGATGTACCCGTCAAGGAACGGGCCGCCCGAAGAGAACAGGGCCAGCCTTTTATGGAAGCCGGACAGTGGTGCGTCATCAACTACGTGGGACATGGGTTTTCCTTTCGGAAGCGGCCACTTCAGCAGGTGGGCCAGGAGGAGATGTGTTGGGGCCGGTGCGGGTGCCGCCGCCGTTGGCAGCTGGCCGGTTATCCGGAGGCTTGCAGCCCCTCCGCAGTGGAGGCTGCAAGGGATGCGCTTGGTCGATGTGACATAAACCACCATAAGATGTGATCACAGATCACACAAGACATATTTCAAAGTTTCTTTGTGCCCTCACGCCATGGCGCCGCCACGAGGCGCGGTTCTCCCGGCCGTATATTGGACAGGTGGTCATATCCAAGCGCGCCGAGCCCACCCTGCTGACCGACCAGGTCTACGCGATGATCCATGCTGCGATCCTCAGCGGTGAGCTGCCCGCCGGATCCCGACTTAAGGTGCGCGACCTCGCCGAGCAGGTGGGGACAAGCGTCATGCCGGTCCGCGAGGCCATCCGCCGCCTGGAGGAAACCGGCCTGGCGGAGCGTGAGCCGCACAAGGGTGCCGTGGTCAAGAGCCTCAGCCTCGAGGAATTGATCCACGTCTATGACGTGCGCCGGCTTCTGGAGACCGAAGCTGCGCGGCTGGGCAGCGAGAGGATCACCCCGGAGGACTGCGGGAGAATGCAGTCCGAGTACGAGCTGATGCGCAAAGCCATCGACGAGCGGCAGGTCATCGCCCTCCTTGACCATGACGAGGAGATGCTGGCCATCCTTTACCAGGCGGGCGGCAACCCGGTGCTGCTGCAAACGATCAGGGCCCTGTGGCAGCAGTGCCGCGCCTACAAGATCGTCGGCGCACAGGGCTCCCTGGACGCCGGTGACGACGGTTCCCTGTGGCGGTACCAGCAGGACCTGGTGGCCGCTGCACGGAACGGGGACCCGGCGGCTGCCGCAGCCGTCAACGACGCATCCCTCCGCGATGCCAGCGAGCGGATCAAGGCCCGCCTCGCCGAGCAGGGCAGCGCCTAGTGCCTGGCCCGCGAATGGCGCAAGGATCAGGCAAGCAAAAAAGCGCGGCCGGCCGCCCTAGGTGTACTGAGTCAGGACGTTGGTTACATCGTGAATAGGTGAAGACCTCTTAGGTTGGTGGTTACCACACACAGCCAACGACTAAGAGGTCTTCATGTCCCACCGTAACGCCCGCCTGACTCCGAACGGTAGGCGGATCATTATCGAGCGCGTCCTTGCCGGCCAGCCAGTGGCCCATGTAGCCAAAGAGATGGGCATCTCAAGGACCTGTGCGCACCGCTGGATCAGCAGGTACCGCGCGGATGGCTGGGCTGGTTTGGAAGACCGCAGCTCCCGTCCGAGGTCATGCCCGCACGCCACCTCCGCGGAAGTCGTAGCGGATGTTCTCACCCAGCGCGTCGAGCATCGCGAGGGACCAGCGGACCTGGCCGTGCGCTGCGGCACGAGCGCCCGGACGGTCTCCCGGATTCTGGTCCGCGCGGGCATGCCCAGGTTGTGGGACCTGGACCCAGTGACCGGGGCACGAATCCGCGCGTCCCGGGCCACCGACCGCCGCTACGAACGCGACGCCCCAGGCGACATGATCCACATCGACGTCAAGAAACTAGGCCGGATCCCGGACGGCGGCGGTTGGCGGACCGACCCGGCGCAAAACCGCGCCAACCACCGCAAATCACCTCAGAAAGTCGGTTTTGACTACGTCCACGTGGCCGTCGATGATCATTCCCGCTTCGCCTATGCCGAGGTCCTGCCCGACGAGAAAGGCCCGACCTGCGCCGAATTCCTCACCAGGGCCGCAGCCGCCATGGCCGCCAACGGAGCACCGGTGAAACGGGTCATGACAGACAACGCCTTCGCCTACCGGCTCTCCCGCGACTTCCAGGACGCACTCGCTGCCCTGGGCGCCAAACACATCCTGATCAAACCCCGCCACCCCTGGCAAAACGGCAAAGCAGAACGCTTCAACCGCACCCTCCAAGAAGGCTGGGCCTACCGCCAACCCTTCACATCCAACCAAGCCCGCGTCGACGCCCTGCAGCCCTGGCTAAACTTCTACAACAACCACCGCCCCCCACGGCAGCCTCGGAGGCAAACCACCCATCAGCAGGTGCAACCAACCTACTGACTGAGTACACCTAGGGGCAGCCAGCCGCGCTGACAGTGTTTAGTTGAGAACCGCTAGCGGAGCACCACAGTGCGGTTGCCCTGCAGGATGACCCGTCCTTCGCAGTGCCACTTCACCGCGTTGGAGAGGGCCTTGCATTCAGTGTCGCGGCCGGCGGCCACCAGGTCCTCGGGCCCGTACGTGTGGTCCACGTCCACCACCTGCTGGGAGATGATGGGTCCCTCGTCCAGTTCTGCGTTGACGTAGTGGGCCGTGGCGCCCACGGTCTTGACGCCGCGGGCGTAGGCCTGGTGGTACGGCTTGGCACCCTTGAAGCTGGGCAGGAACGAGTGGTGGATGTTGATGGCCCGGCCGTCCAGCTTGCGGGTCAGGTCGTCGCTGAGCACCTGCATGTAGCGGGCCAGCACCACCAGTTCGACGTCGAGCCCGTCCACGAGTGCCATCAGCGCGGCTTCCGCTGCGGGTTTGGTGTCGGCAGTGACCGGGATGTGGTGGAACGGGATGCCGTGCCACTGCACCAGTGCCTCGTGGTCCCGGTGGTTGGATACCACCGCAACGATTTCCACCGGCAGTTCTCCGATGCGGGCCCGGAACAGCAGGTCGTTGAGGCAGTGCCCGAACTTGGACACCATGATCAGCACCTTGCGCTTGGACCCGTGGCGTTCCAGCTGCCAGCGCATGCCGAATTTTTCGGCCACCGGGGCGAAGGAGGTCCGCATCTCCTCCAGCGTGGAATCGTCACCTTCGGAGACGAAGTGCACGCGCATGAAGAAGTGGCCTTCGGAGCGCTCACCGAACTGCTTGTTGTCGATGATGTCGCAGCCGTGCTCCAGCAGGAACCCGGAGACGGCGTGCACAATGCCGGGCCCCTCGGGGCAGTCCAGGGTCAGGACGTGTTCCACGGTGGTGGGCGCTTTCGACGCGGGGATATGGGTTTCAGTAACAGTCATGGCTCAGCACTCGATCACATTCACGGCGAGGCCTCCTCGGGAGGTTTCCTTGTACTTGGTTTTCATGTCGGCTCCGGTGTCACGCATGGTCTTGATCGCCTTGTCCAGCGAGACCTTGTGGCTGCCGTCCCCGTGCAGGGCCAGCCGGGCCGCGTTGATCGCCTTCAAGCTGGCGATCGCATTCCGCTCAATGCAGGGGATCTGCACCAGCCCGCCCACGGGATCGCAGGTCAGGCCCAGGTTGTGCTCGATCCCTACCTCGGCGGCGTTTTCCACCTGCGCCGGCGTTCCGCCGAGCACTTCGCAGAGCCCGGCCGCAGCCATCGAGCAGGCGGAGCCCACCTCGCCCTGGCAGCCCACTTCGGCGCCGGAGATGGAGGCGTTGGTTTTGAACAGGATTCCGACGGCGGCCGCCGCCAGCAGGAAGCGGACCACACCGTCGTCGTCGGCTCCCGGAACAAACTTCACGTAGTAGTGCAGGACGGCCGGCACGATGCCCGCGGCTCCGTTGGTGGGGGCAGTGACGATCCGCCCGCCGGCGGCGTTCTCCTCATTCACGGCCAGCGCGAAGAGGTTCACCCATTCCATCGCGAGCAGCGGGTCCGCCGGTGCCTGGACGGGCGACGGCGACGCTGCCGCAGCTTCGGCGGTGGCGGCCGAGGCCGTCAGGGTCCGGAACAGGGCAGGCGCCCGCCGGGTGACGTTCAGGCCGCCGGGCAGGATGCCTTCGGCGTTGCAGCCGTTCTCCACGCATTCGCGCATGACGGCCCACAGCCCCAGCAGCTGCTCGCGGAGTTCCGCTTCGCTGCGCCAGGTGAGTTCGTTGGCCAGCATGACGTCGGAGATGGACATGCCTTCGCGGCTGCAGATCTGCAGGAGTTCATCCGCCGTGGAGAACGGGTAGGGCAGCACGGTGTCATCCGGCACCACCTTGTCCCCGCCTTCGGCGTCGCCGTCCACCACAAAGCCGCCGCCGATCGAGTAGAAGCTCCGCTCGCTCAGGACGGCACCCGTGTGGTCCAGGGCCCGGAAGGTCATGCCGTTGGGGTGCGCGGGAAGGGACTTGCGCCGGTGGAGCACCACGTCCTCTTCCCAGTTGAAGTCCACCCGGTGCGCCCCGGCGATGTGCAGTTCGGCGTCCAGCGCGGCGGCTGCCACCTGGTCGTCGGCGGTGGTGGTGTCCACGGTTTCCGGGTCCAGGCCCTTCAGCCCCAGGACCACGGCCTTGTCCGAGCCGTGGCCGCGGCCGGTGGCGCCGAGGGAGCCGAACAGTTCGGTCTGGACCCGGGCGGTGGCGGCCAGCTGGCCGTCGCCCTTCAGTCCGTCCGCGAACAGCTTGGCCGCCCGCATCGGGCCCACCGTGTGTGACGACGAGGGCCCGATGCCGACGGAAAAGAGGTCAAGGACGCTGAGCGCCATCAGGGGACCTCTGGCGAGGCGTACTCCCGCATGGCGTCCAGCAGCCACCGGCCCAGGAACTCGGCGAAGGAAGCGCGGGGGAAGATCCGGAAGGACTCGTCACCGGTCTTCCACAGGATGGCGGGGATGTTCGCGATTTCCGTGGAGAAGGCGGTGCCGGCCTTGAAGGCCCGCGGGTGCAGGTCCAGCGAGCAGCCCTTTTCCAGGACGGCGCGGGCCCGGGGGCCCGTCAGTTCGAACGTGGTCCGGTTGGCGGACAGGTCCACCACCTGGCCCGCGTCCCCGCCCAGCGCGTCCCGGAGCGCGGGGATGAGGTCCCCGCCCAGGGATTCGTGCGCCTCGGTGGGTGCAACCACCAGGAACTCGGCGGGGCCGAGCCACAGGACGGACACGTCGCCGTTTCCGGCCACGGCACCGGAGCCGGTGGGGAGGCCGCCGGTGACACCGGCCAGGCGCTCCGCCGCGGCGGATCCTGCGAGGGCCCGGAGGCCCACCATGGTCAGGAAGGGCACCTCGGAGATTTCAACGGTGCCGGCCAGTGAGCCGGCCGTGAAGTCTTCCGCCAGCTGGCGCGCCGGGCTGACGCGGGCGGCGAGGTTCTTCTCGGCGTTGGTCTTTGCGGAGGTCGGGGATGCTGCTGTTTCAGCCATCTTTACGGGTCCCTTCAGAGTCAAAAAGCACTGTTTCTGCGACGACCACGTCCACCAGCTGGTCGCCGGCGGCTGCCACCAGCGTTTCGCCGATGCGGTTGCGTCCGTTCTTGATCAGGGCCAGGCCGAACGACCGGCCCAGCGCTGCGCTGTGGTAGCTGGAGGTGACGAACCCTTCCATCGGCACGGGGCCGTAGGCGGGGTTGGTGGAGCGTCCCTTCTCCACCAGCTGGGTGCCTTCGGGCAGGCGCAGCGTGCCGTCCACGGGGAGGACGCTGACCAGGTGCTTGCGGTCCTCACGCTGCGCGTCCGACCGGGTGTAGGAGCGCTTGCCGATGAAGTCCTTGGCCTTGGAAACGATCCACTCCATGCCCGCGTCCTGCGGGGTGACGGTGCCGTCCGTGTCCTGCCCGACGATCGGGTAGCCCTTTTCGGCGCGCAGCACGTGCATGGTTTCGGTGCCGTAGGGGGTGATGTTGAATTCGGCACCGGCGGCGGCCACGGATTCCCAGGTGTTCAGCCCGTACCAGGCCGGGACATTGATCTCGTAGGCGAGTTCACCGGAGAACGAGATCCGGCAGATCCGGGCGCGTACGCCGGAGGCGAGGGTGGTTTCGCGGAAGGTCATGAACGGGAAGGCTTCAGCGTCCAGGCCGCCGTTGGCAGCCAGTTCGGGCGCCACCTTGGCGATGACCTCACGGGACTTGGGTCCGACGACGGCGATCGTGCTCCACTGTTCGGTGACGGAGGTGCACTGCACGTCCAGTTCCGGCCACTCGGTCTGCAGCCATTCCTCCAGCCAGTCCAGTACCTTGGCGGCACCGCCGGTGGTGGTGGTCATGAAGTAGGTGTCGTCGTCCACGCGGAGGGTCACGCCGTCGTCGAAGATCATGCCGTCCGGGGTGCACATGACGCCGTAGCGCGCCGAGCCCGGGGCGAGCTTCTTGAACGCGTTGGTGTACATCCGGTTCAGGAACTCCCCCGCGTCCTTGCCGCGGATTTCGATCTTGCCCAGGGTGGTGGCGTCCATGAAGCCAACGGATTCGCGGACGGCGGCGCATTCGCGCAGCACGGCAGCGTCCATGTCCTCCCCGGCCTGCGGGTAGTACCAGGGCCGCTTCCACTGTCCAACGTCCTCGAACAGCGCGCCCTTGGCCACGTGCCAGGGGTGGATGGACGTAACGCGGGCGGGGTCGAACAGTTCCCCGCGCTGGCGTCCGGCCAGTGCCGCGAAAGCCACCGGGGTGAAGGGGGCGCGGTAGGTGGTGGTGCCGATGTCTCCGATGCCGCGGGAGGCTTCGCCGGCGGTGCGCAGGGCCGCGGCGATGACGCCGATGGCGTTGACGCCGGAGGTCTTGCCCTGGTCGTTGGCCGTGCTGATGGAGGTGTACCGCTTGATGTGTTCCACCGAGCGCATGCCGGCACCGGTGGAGCGGAGGACGTCCGCCACGGACTGGTCGCGCTGGAAGTCCACGAAGTGGTGGTGCCAGTCATCCGGGGTGCCGTTCTCGCCCGGCACCAGCCACAGCTGGCGGGTGGGGGCGGAGGCCTTCGGGTCGCCGAACACGGAGGGTTCGACGGCGGATTCGAAGCCTGTGGCGATGGCCGCCTTCGCGCCGGCGGAGATGCCCTCCGCAACGCAGTCTTCGGTGGCGAAGGAGCCGCGGCCGGCGCCAATGGTCTGCTGGGCGGGGACCTCGGTGCTGGGCACGAAGGCTGCCAGCTCCTCGTCCCAGCGCAGCTTGCCCTGGCGCTGGGAGTGCAGGTGGACCAGCGGGCTCCAGCCGCCGGACACAGCCAGCAGGTCTGCTGCGATCTGCTCGACGCCGGAGGTGAGCTCGCCGTCGTCGTTGATGCTGCGGACGGTCACGCCGTCCAGGCGGCCGTCGGCGCCGGCGGAGGTGTTGGCCACCGCGCTGCCGATCAGCACCCGGATCCCGGATTCGACGGCGGCAGTTGCCGCTGCGGTCAGTGCCGGACGGGCGTCCACCACGGCGGCGACCTTGACGCCCGCGGCCGCGAGGTCGGCGGCGACGGCGTAGGCGCTGTCGTTGGTGGTGCTGATGACCACGCGCTTGCCGGCGGCCACGCCGTAGCGGTTCAGGTAGCTGCGCACGGCGGAGGCGAGCATGATGCCGGGGCGGTCGTTGTTCTCGAACACCAGGGGGCGTTCGTGGGCGCCCGGGGCGACGACCACCTGGCTGGCACGGATGTGCCAAATCCGCTGGCGGGACACGCCTGCGGCTGCGGGGCTGGTGAGGTGGTCGGTTCGGTTCTGGACGGCGATGACGTAGTTGGCGTCGTAGGCGCCGAACGCGGTGGTGCGGTTCAGGACCGTGGACTCGGCGCCGGATACCAGCTCGGCTTCAACGTCGGCCACCCATTCCAGGGCGGGCTTTCCTTCGATGGTCTCGGCAAGGCCGGGAGCGGTGGAACCGGAGAGCAGCGAGCCGCCGAGTTCGGGCTGGTCATCGAGGAGCATGACCCTGGCGCCGGTGCGGACAGCCTCGCGGGCTGCGGCGAGCCCGGCGGGGCCGCCACCGATGACCAGGACGTCGGTGTGGACGTACTTCTTGTCGTATTCGGCGCGGTCGTCCTCCGGGTCCAGCTTGCCCAGGCCGTTGAGCAGGGTGGCCTGGAGTCCGTCCACCAGGGAAACGGTGGTGGCGGGGAGCATGGATTCGGCCACGTGGCCGGGGAAGCGGGCTTCCACGCGGACCAGGGCGTTGGCCTCCTCCACCCCGGCGGACATGATGCCGCGGGGGCGGTCCTCGTAGAGGGAGTTGCCGGCGGCGATGCGGCCGTTGGCCAGCAGCGCGGAGGCCAGGGTGTCACCGGGGTGGCCGGTGAACTCCTCGCCGTCCACGGTGAAGCGCCAGGAGATGGTGCGGTCGATGCGGCCGCCGGTAGCCAGGCGGGCGTTCTGGGAAGTCACTTGGTCGCTCCTTCCGGGGCGGTGGTGCTGAGGATGCTCGTGGTGGAGGTGCTGGGTGCGGCACTTCCCGTGGTGGTGCTGTCAGGGCCGGTGCTGGCGGTCCCGGTTTCGGGCGCGCCGTCCGGGGAGCGGTCGGGCCGCTTCGCCCCCATCGGGTAGATGGCCTTGATGTCGTAGCTCACGGTGTCGCGGAGCATGTTGAACCACTGGCGGCAGCCGGTGCTGTGGACCCAGCGCTCGGCGAAGATGCCTTTGGGGTTCTCCCGGTAGAAGAGGTAGCGGGACCACTCCGTGTCGCTGAGCTCGTTGGGGTTCTCGGGGTACGGGACGTGGGCCTGTCCCCCGTAGTGGAATTCGGTTTCGTCCCGCGGGCCGCAGTTGGGGCATGGGATCAGCAGCATGTGCGTTAGTCCTTTTCTGGTGGCGGCGGCTAGTGGGCCACGGCGGCGGCGCCGTGTTCGTCGATGAGGGCGCCGGTTTCGAAGCGTTCCAGCGAGAACGGCGCATTCAGCTTGTGCGGGGCGCCGGTGGCGATGGTGTGCGCGAAGGTCATGCCGGCGGCGGGAGTGCCCTTGAATCCGCCGGTTCCCCAGCCGCAGTTCACGAACATGTTCTCCACGGGAGTGGTGCCCACGATCGGCGAGGCGTCCAGGGTGGTGTCCACGATGCCGCCCCAGGTCCGGAGCACGTGGGCCCTGGCGAAGATGGGGAAGAGTTCGACGGCGGCCGCCATCTGCTGCTCGATCACGTGGAAGGAGCCGCGCTGGCCGTAGCCGTTGTAGGAGTCCACGCCGGCGCCCATGACCAGTTCACCCTTGTGCGCCTGGGAGACGTAGACGTGCACGTGGTTGGACATGACCACCGTGGGGTGGACAGGCTCGTGCAGTTCGGAGACCAGGGCCTGCAGGGGGTGGGACTGGATGGGAAGCTGGAAGCCGGCCATTTCGGCCAGGACGGAGCTGTGGCCTGCGGCGCAGAGGCCCACCTTCTCCGTGTTGATGGTGCCGCGGTTGGTCTTGACGCCCACCACGCGGTCGCCGTCCTTCAGGAAGCCGGTCACCTCGCAGTTCTGGATGATGTCAACGCCCATTTCGTCGCACTTGCGGGCGAAGGCCCAGGCCACGTGGTCGTGCTTGGCGATGCCGGCGCGGGGCTGGTAGGTGGCGCCCATGACGGGATAGCGGATGTTGTCGCGGATGTTAAGGATGGGGCAGAGTTCCTTGACCTGCTGCGGGTCCAGCCATTCGGCGTCCACGCCGTTGAGCTTGTTGGCACCGACGCGGCGCATGCTTTCGCGCACATCGCCCAGGGTGTGGGCCAGGTTCATCACTCCGCGCTGGCTGAACAGGAAGTCGTACTCGAGTTCCTCGGGCAGGATTTCCCAGAGTTTGAGGGCCTGCTCATAGATGGCCGCGCTCTCGTCCCAGAGGTAGTTGGAGCGGATGATGGTGGTGTTGCGGGCCATGTTGCCACCGGCGAGCCAGCCCTTTTCCAGGACTGCAATGTTAGTCATCCCGTGGTTCTTGGCCAGGAAGTATGCGGTGGCCAGGCCGTGCCCGCCGCCGCCGACGATCACGGCGTCGTAGGAGGACTTGGGTTCCGGGTTCCGCCAGAGGAAGTCCGGGTGCTCCGGAAGGTGCTGGGTGCTCACTGGGCGGCTCCAATCAGGTCTGCCTCGATGCCGGCCAGGTTGGCGTCGGCGGAGAGGTGCGGGTAGAGGGGGAACTTGCCGGCCAGGGCCGTCACGCGTTCCCGGAGTTCGACGGCGGTGTCCCCGGGGAGGGTGCCCGTGCCGGCGGAGGCAATCAGGGCCGTTGCGATGATGTCCGCAACCTCGGTGAACTCGGCGGCGCCGAAGCCGCGGGCGGCCAGGGCGGGGGTGCCGATCCGGAGGCCGGAGGAGACCATCGGCGGGCGGGGGTCGAAGGGGACGGCGTTGCGGTTGACCGTGATACCGATCTGGTGGAGTGCGTCCTCACCCTGCTGGCCGTCCAGTTCGGAGTTGCGGAGGTCCACCAGGACCAGGTGGACGTCGGTGCCGCCGTTGACCACGGAAATGCCCGCGGCTGCGACGTCGTCCTGGAGGAGTCGCTCGGCCAGCAGCTTGGCGCCCTGCAGCACCCGCTCCTGGCGCTCCTTGAATTCGGGGGCGGCAGCGAGCTTGAACGCCACGGCCTTGGCTGCCACAACGTGCTCCAGCGGACCACCCTGCTGGCCCGGGAACACAGCGCTGTTGATCTTCTTGGCGTATTCCTCCTTGGCCAGGATGACGCCGCCTCGCGGACCGCCCAGGGTCTTGTGCGTGGTGGTGGTGACCACGTCCGCGTACGGGACGGGGTTGGGGTGCAGGCCGGCGGCGACGAGTCCGGCGAAGTGCGCCATGTCCACCATGAGGTAGGCGCCCACGAGGTCGGCGATGCGGCGGAATTCGGCGAAGTCCAGCTGGCGGGAGTAGGCGGACCAGCCGGCCACGATCAGCTTGGGCTTGTGCTCCAGGGCCAGGGCTTCCACCTCGGCCATATCGATCCGGAGGTCTTCCTCGCGGACGTGGTAGGGAACCACGTTGTAGAGCTTGCCGGAGAAGTTGATCTTCATGCCGTGCGTGAGGTGTCCGCCGTGCGCCAGGGAGAGCCCCAGGATGGTGTCGCCCGGGTTCAGCAGGGCGAACATGGCGGCGGCGTTGGCCTGGGCACCGGAGTGCGGCTGCACGTTGGCGAACTCGGCGCCGAAGAGTGCCTTCACGCGGTCGATGGCCAGCTGCTCGATGACGTCCACGTGCTCGCAGCCACCGTAGTAGCGCTTGCCCGGGTATCCCTCGGCGTACTTGTTGGTGAGCACCGAGCCCTGGGCCTCCATGACGGAGGACGGAGCGAAATTCTCCGACGCAATCATTTCCAGGGTGGACTGCTGGCGGTGCAGTTCCTGTGCCACAGCGGCGGCGACGTCGGCGTCGACCGTGGCGAGCGAGGCGTTCAGTACGTCCTGCATTGTTCTCCTTCTGAGCCCTTCGGAGTTACTGACCTATAACTGATCTGTAACTGATATATTAGAACTGTCGTAATAGTATGTTCCAGATCACTTGGACGTCAATAGCACTCCTGGGAAGGCTCGAAATGAGCGTCACATTAGAGAACCACCTGGCCGGCGACGGGGACCTCTCACTCTCCGAACTGGCCTACCGGCACCTCCGCGACCGGCTCATCATGCTGGACATCCGGCCGGGCGAGGCGATCAACGACGGCAAGCTGGCCGCCGAACTCGGGATCGGCCGGACGCCGGTCCGGGAAGCCCTCAAGCGGCTGGAAAGTGACCACCTCGTGGTGTCCTATCCCCGCCGCGGAACGTTCGCCACCATCGTCGACATCACCGAACTCGCTGACGTTTCGGAGCTGCGCGAATCCTTGGAACCCTTGGCCGCACGCCGGGCCGCGAAGCTGGCAACGCCGGCGCTGCGGGCGGAAATCCGGGAAACCGCGGCCGCGATCTCCACCATGGGCGACGACGACGATCCCTACGACCTCATGCGGTACGACATCAAGGTCCACCGGCTGATCTACCGGGCCGCCGCGAACGCGCACCTCGAGGACGTCCTGATCCGGTACGACAACCTGGCCACGCGCATCTGGTGCATGGTGCTGGAAAAAGTACCGTCCGTCGCGTCCCACATTGCCGAACACGTTGAGCTGCTGGAGGCAGTGGCCGACGGCGACGCGGACCGGGCGGGCAAGCTCGCCCTGGAGCACGTCACCAGTTTCGAGCAGGCCATCCGGAACGTGCTCTAGCTGTACTGTCCCGGCAGGTTGGTGACTCGGGGACGGATTTGACGCAATAAGAGGACCTCCGGGTGTTGTGTGGTGCTTGTCGAGAGCGAACACAAACCAGGAGGTCCTCGTGTCCCACCGTAACGCGTTTTTGGCTCATTCGGGTCGTCTGCAGCTGGCCCGGTGCATTGTGGTGGATGGGTGGCCGTTACGCCGGGCTGCTGAGCGGTTCAACGTCTCCGTCCCGACGGCCGCGCGCTGGTCCCGCCGCTACCTGGAACTGGGCGAGGCAGGGCTGGAGGACCGCAGGAGCCGGCCCCTGACCTGCCCGCACAGGACCCGGGTGCGCACCGAGCGGCGCGTGCTGGGGCTGCGGGTGAACCGGCGCTGGGGTCCGGCACGGATCGCCTACCACCTGCGTCTGAACGTCTCCACGGTGCACCGCATCCTGAGCCGCTACCTTTGTCCGCCGCTGCGGTTCACCGACCCGGCAACAGGGATCAGGGTCCGTGGCCGGGACCGCGCCCACCGGTACGAATATGCCTGGCCAGGGGAAATGATCCACGTAGACATCAAAAAGCTCGGACGCATCCCCAACGGCGGCGGACACCGCATCCACGGGCGGGTGCAGGGCGAAGCGAACTCCAGGGCCCGGAACGTCGCGGAAGGCCGGCCCAAGGACCGCGGCCAGGTTCGCGGCTACACCTTCCTGCACCACGCCGTGGATGACCATTCCCGGTTCGTGTACTCCGAGATCCTGCCGGACGAAACCAAAGAGACCGCGTCGGCGTTCATGCGCAACGCCATCGCCGCGTTTGCCGCCCAGGGCGTCAAAATCCAGAGGGTGCTCACGGACAACGGCGCTTGCTACCGCTCCCGAGCCTTCGCAGCAGTCCTGGGCGAAGCCGGGATCAGGCACAAACGCACCCGGCCGTACCGGCCCCAAACCAACGGCAAGGTCGAACGCTTCAACCGCATCCTGCAAGAGGAATGGGCCTACGCCAAGGCCTACAGCTCAGAAGCCGAACGGCAATCCTGCTACCCCGACTTCATCGAGTACTACAATCAGCGCAGGCCACACACTGCACTCAAAGGCGCCTCACCCGCCAGCCGTGTCACCAACCAACCGGGTTAGTACAGCTAGCCGTCGCGTCCAACCGCGGCTAGCCCAGCCGGGCCCGTACCTCCTGCGCGAATTCCAGCGTGGTGGCCGAGCCTCCCAGGTCCGGTGTGGCGATGCCGTCTGCCAGCGCCGACTCGAAAGCGCCGGTAAGGGACTGCGCGGCCGCCGCCTCGCCCAGATGGTCCAGCATCATGGCGGCAGCCCAGAAGGCGCCGACGGGGTTGGCGATGCCCTTGCCGGCGATGTCCGGGGCGGAACCGTGGACTGGCTCGAACATCGACGGGTGCCGGCGCTCGGGGTTCAGGTTGGCACTCGGGGCGATGCCGATGGAACCGGCCACTCCGGCCACCAGGTCGGACAGGATATCCCCGAACAGGTTGGATGCGACGATGGTGCGGACGCTGGTGGGCTTCATGACCAGCCGGGCCGCGAGCGCATCGATGAGCACCTTGTCCACCGTGACGCCGGGGAACTGTTCCACCGTCCGTGCCACCACTTCGTCCCAGAACGGCATGGTGTGGATGATGCCGTTGGATTTGGTGGCCGAGACCAGGATGCCGCCGCGTTTCGTTGCGGCCTCTGCCGCGTAGCGGGCCACCCTGCTGATGCCGGCTTTGGTGAAGACGCTCTCCTGGACGGCGAATTCAGCGTCCGTCCCCGCACCGAAGCGGCCGCCGATCTGCGAGTACTCGCCTTCAACGTTTTCCCGGACCACCACGATGTCCAGGTCCTCGAGGCCCGGCATCGCTCCCTTGACCCCGGGCAGCAGCTTCATGGGGCGAAGGTTGACGTACTGGTCAAACTCCCGGCGGATGGGAATCAGCAGTCCCCACAACGTCACGTCGTCGGGGACGTCGGGGGTGCCCACCGCTCCCAGATAGATCCCGTCGCCGCTGCCGAGCTGCTCAATGCCGTCAATGGGCATCATCCGGCCGGTTTTGACGTAGAGGTCGCTGTTCCAGTCACGGACACGCCAGTTGACGGTGAAGCCATGCAGCCCGGCCACAGCATCCACGCACCCCATGGCTACCTCGGTGACGTCCACGCCGATGCCATCACCGGGAATCGAATCGATGGTGTAGGTGCGGGTCATGTTTTTCCTGTCTTTCCGGCGTTCGTGGGTGTGGGTAAAGCCTAAGCCGGGGTCGGCGACGCCGAGGCTCCAGCACGGGCGGCACGCGGCAGAAATCCCGCCGGTTCGCTTTTGATCCTGATGAGCGCAGATTCGACGGCACCCTGGACTACTGCTTCGGCCCCGAGGGTACTCGCAACGATGCGCGGGAGCGGCAGTCCGGAGTCTGTGGGCAGCAAGCCGCGCGCGCGTTCCAGGACGGGCTCGATGGCACCGGAGATGCCGCCGGCAATGACGACCCGCTCAATATCAAGAAGGCTGGCGAGCGCCACCGTGATGCGGGCCAGCCGTTCACCCAGCCGCCCGATGATGTCCCGCGCAAAAGGATCCCCCTCACGGGCCGCCCGGAACACATCCTCCGCACTGATGTCCCCCTCGGTTATCTGCCGCAGAGAGGTAGCGCCGCCGTAGGCATGCACTCCCGCACGCGCCCACGTCCGGGCCAGCGCTCCGAGCCCGTCGGAGCCTCCCTCGTCGGACACGAGCTTATTGTCGAAGACGTCCAGGAACCGCATCTCGCCGGCACCGCCCTGCCGCCCCCGCAGAAGGCGTCCATCGACGATGAGGCCGGCTCCAAAGCGCTCCCCCGACAGCAAGGTGGCCACATTGGCTGACGGCTCGTGTGCCTGTTCCGCAAGGGCAGCGAGGTTGGCGTCATTCTCCACCATCACCTCACCGGGAAGCCCAGCGGTGAATCCGGAATTCATCAACTGCCAGAACTCGCCGCCCCCGGGAGACATGCCGGCGGCGTCAACCGGCGCGGGAACCCCGACGACCGTCAGCATGACGTCTCCGGCATCGCACCCTGCGTCCTCCAGCGTCCGGCCAATCAATTCGGCCGCAGCGGCAAGGCGTCCGGCCCGTCCCAGCATGTGTGAATCAATGCGCTGGCACCGCTTGCCGAGCTCACGGCCACGCAGGTCAGCAACGAGGGTTGTCAGGCGGCTCTCGCCGGCGTCCAGCCCCACCACTACGCCGGCAGCTTCCCGCAGCCGGTACCGGCGGGCCGGCCGGCCCTTGTTCGAGCGGCCGGCATCGCTTTCGTCGCCCACTTCTTCCAGCCAGCCCGCGTGGACAAGCCCGTCGCATACGCCGAGCACCGTGGCCCGGGTCAGGCCGGTGGCCGCCATTGCTTCACCCGCCGTGAACACCTGCTCCTGAAGGGCAAAGCGCAGCAGTGCTACCGAGTTGATCTGCCGTAACAGTTGGGTCGAGCTCGCCGTAGTTCCGTCCACCCCTTGACGATATCCCCTGCGTCCCCCATCCTCGTATAGGACTTAAATATAAGATCCAAATAAACTGTCTCGACCGCCCCCAGGAGCCGATGTTGCCACCTTTGACGTCCGCAGGGACGCACGTTTCCCGACGTACTTTCCTTGCCGCTGCGGGAGGTGCGCTGGCTGCCTTTGGCCTGGCCGGCTGCGCCCCGGCGGGAACGCGGCCCACCATCACATTCCACCAGTCCAAGCCCGAAGCCGTTCCGTACTTCCGTGACCTGGCTGCGAAGTTCACCGGATCGCAGGACCAGTTCCGGGTGCTGCATGACATGGCCACCAATCTGTCCGCCAGCTTTGTCCGCAGCAGTCCCCCGGATCTTGGCTGCCTGAACTACAACCTGGAGATGGCGCGGTTCATGGAGCGCGGTGCGCTCTCCGATCTTTCCGATCTCCCCGAGGCCGCATCCATCCGGAATGACGTGCTGGACCTTACCAACTGGTACCCCAGCTACCCCGGCCGCACCAGCGTGATCCCCTACTCGGTCATGGCCGCGTCCGTCATCTACAACCGCCGGATCTTCCAGGAGCACGGCCTGGCCGTTCCCACAACCTGGGACGAGTTGATCGACGTGTGCGAACGGCTGAAGTCAGCCGGGATCACTCCCATCTACGGCACTTTCCGGGATCCGTGGACCGTGGCGCAGGGCCTCTTCGATTACACGGTGGGCGGCATGGTGGACGTGCGCGGTTTCTACGCCAAGATGCACGGGATCGGCGAGGATGTGGGGCCGGACTCCGAGGTGTCATTCCAAAAGACCTTGCTGGAGCCGGTGCAGCGAATGGTCCAGCTGACCAAGTACGTCAATCCCGATGCGGCAAGCCGGGGCTACGGTGACGGCAACACCGCCATGGCGCAGGGCCAGGCGGCAATGTACTTCCAGGGCCCGTGGGCCTTCGGAGAAATCGAAAAGGCGGCCACCGGCCTGGACCTTGGCACCTTTCCCCTGCCAATGACCGCCGACCCCGCCGACCTCAAAGTCCGGGTGAACATCGACCTCTCACTATGGGTCCCCGAGGTCGCGAACGGAAAAGAAGGCGCGCGCGCCTTCCTCCAATACCTTCTGCAGCCGGAAATCCAGAACCCCTACAACGCCAAGTTCCTGGGATTCGGCACGGCCAAGGACGCTCCCCCTGTCACCGATCCGCGCATCGTCGAAATGCAGAAGTACTACGACGAAGGCCGCTTCTACATGGGCGCATCGCAATTCATCCCGAACACGATTCCCGCGGCCAACTACCTCCAGTCGATCATTGGTGGCGCCGATCCCGAAGCCACCCTGCGCCGGATGGACGCCGACTGGGCGCGCCTGGCTTTCCGGGCCTAGCCGCACTTCCGCCCCGACGCATGAAACGAGGATTCCCCCCATGTCATCAATGACCAGAACTTCCACCAGGGCGGCTGCGGCTCCCGCGGCGGCGCCGAAGGTGAAAAGTGCCCGGAAGAGCCGGGTTGACCCGCTTTATTACTTCTTTCTCTTCCCCTCGCTCGCAATCTTCACGCTCGCTGTCACGCTCCCCGCCGTGCTCGGCTTCGTCTACAGCTTCACCAATTCGGTCGGCTTCGGGGACTTCGAGTTCATCGGCATTCGGAATTTCATCGCGGTTTTCCGCGATGAAGGAGTCCTGGGTGCCTACGGATTCACCCTCGCCTTTTCGCTCCTGACCGTCATCGTCGTCAACATCCTGGCGTTCCTCCTGGCCCTGGGACTGACGTCCCGGGTCCGTTTCCGGACGGCGCTGCGCACGGTGTTCGTGATCCCCATGGTGATCTCCGGCATCGTCATCGCCTTTGTCTTCCAGTACCTCTTCTCCAATTCGCTTCCACTGGCGGGCAGGAACCTGGGAATTGAGCCGCTGGCCACGAGCATCCTCGCCAACCCGGACCTTGCCTGGCTGGGGATCGTTTTCGTCACTGCCTGGCAGTCGATTCCGAGCGCCATGCTGATCTACATCGCGGGGCTCCTCACGGTCCCGCCGGAGGTCTATGAAGCCAGTTCCATCGACGGCGCGACCCCCTGGCACAACCTGCGGCACATCACGTTGCCGCTGGTTGCCGGGTACGCGGTGATCAACACAGTGCTCGGTTTCAAGAACTACCTCAACGCCTACGACATCATCGTGGGCCTCACCGACGGCGGCCCCGGGGTGTCCACCCGCAGCGTTGCCATGGCCATCTTCCGGGGCTTTGAAGGCGGCGACTACGCCTACCAGATGGCCAACGCGGTGATCTTCTTCCTCATCAGCATCACCATCGCACTCATACAGCTTCGCTTCACACGTGGCAAAGGAGGGATCGCATGACCAACGCGACCCGCACTACCCCCGCAGGACCGGCCAATGCAGGACCAGCCAACGCCGGAACAATCAACGCAGGACCAGCAAGCGCCGGGAAGGGACGGATCCGCAGCGGCCACGAACGCACCAACTGGACCGCCACCGTCATCCTCATCGTGTGCACGCTCGGTGTGCTCGTCCCGCTGTACGTAACGGTCAGCATGGCTTTCAAAACCACCGGGCAGGCCGTCAACGGCAACGCCTTCTCACTGCCGGCGCCCCTGAGCCTCGAAGGCTTCAGCCAGGCATGGACGCTGACGAACTTTCCCCGGGGCTTCGCGATATCCGTTTTCGTATCCGCCACGGCAGTCGTTGGAGAGATCGTCGTATCAGCGCTGGCCGCCTATGCCATAGTCCGCAACTGGGACCGCCGGATCTTCCGCTGGTCATTCTTTTACCTGCTCGCAGCCATGTTCATCCCGTTCCCCGTCGTGGCACTGCCGCAAATCCAACTGACGGGCATGGTGGGGCTGGACAATCCACTCGGCGTTGCGATCCTGCACATCGTTTTTGCCCTGGCCTTCAACACGATGCTGTTCACCGCGTTCCTGCGCTCCATCCCCCTGGAACTGGAGGAAAGCATGCGAATGGACGGCGCCGGGACGTGGCAGGTATTTTGGCGGCTCATCTTCCCGCTGCTCGGACCAATGAGCGCAACCGTGGGGATCTTCGCCTTCATCGCGTCCTGGAATGACTTCATGATGCCCTCACTCATCATTTCCGACCCCGAACTGCAGACCATCCCCGTGCTGCAAAAGATCTTCCAGACGCAGTTCAGCAACAGCTACAACGTGGCCTTCGCTTCCTACCTGATGGCAATGGCGCCGGCCATCATCGTCTACCTCTTTACCCAGCGGTGGGTCATGTCCGGCCTCACCCAGGGTGCCGTTAAGTAAGGCGCCTCGCGCCACCTGCCACCCGGCATGACACCCACTGAACAACCTGAAGGAATGCATCGTGCCCATCACGGCGACCTCACACCCGGCGCCCGGCGAAGCCGCGGAATCCAGCACAACCGCGGACTTTCGCATCGGAATCGACGTCGGCGGGACCTGGATCAAGGGTGCCGTGGTCAACGTGGCCAACGGGATGCTGGGCAGCGGCGTCCGCCGGCTCCCGACGCCGCCCGGCGGCAGGGTGCATGACGTCGTGGACACCGTTGCCCGGCTCATCGCGGATCTTGAGCCGGAAAGCCCGGGGACTGGTACCCGGGCAGTCGGGGTGGCTGTCCCCTCGATAGTCCATCGAGGGGTTGCCAGGTCCGCGGCCAACGTGGACAGCAGCTGGGTCGGGCTTGATGTCCAGTCCTACCTGGAATCCCACCTGGGCCGGCCTGTAGGGGTCGTGAATGACGCCGATGCCGCCGGGGAAGCGGAAGCCCGCTACGGTGCCGGCGCAGCCACCCAGGGCGTCGTCCTGGTCCTGACCCTGGGAACAGGCATCGGATCGGCACTCATCGTGGACGGCAGGCTGGTGCCAAACTTCGAATTGGGCCACCTGGAAATCGGCGGCTTCAAGGCAGAATCCCGGGCCTCCGCCGTCGTCCGCGAAAACGAAGGCCTCGACTGGGTGGAGTACGCCGGCCGGCTGCAGCGGTACCTGGCCCATGTTGAGTTCCTGTTCTCGCCGGACCTCATCATCATCGGCGGGGGAATCTCGGCGTGCAGCCACGAATACCTGCCCCGCCTGTCACTGCGCACCCCGGTCATCCCGGCAAGGCTGGAAAACTCGGCGGGCGTGGTGGGCGCTGCCCTGCAGGCAACAGCTGCCGGCAAAGAGATCATCCAAAATACCTGAAGTGTGACGTGGAATACTTCAGTACAAATGCCGCCGGACGTCCCGGCGTCGGCCGGAAGGGGCAGTGGCATGCAGGGAACCGTTAACGAGGACGAAGAAGCGCGCCAGTATGTGCTGTCCGCGTTGGCACGGGAACGTGGCCTCGGCCTCGCAGCGGACCCGGACTTCGACCGGAGGATGGCCCGGCACTTTCCCACCCTCCGCAGCCTCTTCCATTCCCTGTACGGTGAGCGGACGGACTGGCTGGAGCAGCTCTCCGCGCTGGTGGTGCAGAGCGCAGCCTCCTGGCAGGAACGCGCGCAGGAACTGAAAACCCTGGACGCCGAACGGGAAGCGGACCCGGACTGGTTCCAGTCCAACCGGATGCTGGGCGGCGTCTGCTACGTGGACCGCTACGCCGAAAGCCTCGAAGGGGTCCGCGCCCGCATTCCGTACTTCAAGGAACTGGGCCTCACCTACCTGCACCTCATGCCGTTGTTCCTGGCGCCGGAACCACATTCGGATGGCGGGTATGCGGTCTCAAGCTACCGTGAGGTCAACCCAAAGCTGGGCACCATGGAGCAGCTGCGCTCCCTGGCAGCGGAACTGAGGGACAACGGCATCAACCTGGTGGTGGACTTCATCTTCAACCACACCTCGGACGAGCACGACTGGGCCCGGAAGGCAGCCGCCGGGGACCCGGAATACAGCGGCTACTACTGGATCTTCCCGGACCGGACGCTCCCGGACGCCTTCGAGGCGGACGTGCGGGAGATCTTTCCCGAGAACCACCCCGGGTCCTTCATCCAGATGGCGGACGGCCGGTGGGTCTGGGCCACGTTCCACACCTACCAATGGGACCTGAACTACTCCAATCCCGACGTCTTCCGGGCCATGGCGGCCGAGATGCTGTTCCTTGCCAACCAAGGCGTGGACATCCTGCGGATGGACGCGGTGGCGTTCATCTGGAAGCAGCTGGGCACCCCCTGCGAGAACCTGCCGCAGGCGCACACGCTGCTCCGCGCGTTCAACGCGGTGTGCCGGCTGGCGGCTCCGGCGCTGCTGTTCAAATCCGAGGCCATCGTGCACCCGGACGAGGTAGCGCTCTACATCGACCGCAAGGAATGCCAGCTTTCCTACAACCCGCTGCAGATGGCCCTAATCTGGGAATCGCTGGCCACCAGGGATGTCTCGCTCCTGGCCCAGGCACTGCACCGGCGGCACAACATCCCGCAGGGCACGGCATGGGTAAACTACGTCCGCAGCCATGACGATATCGGCTGGACCTTCGCCGACGAGGACGCTGCCGAACTGGGCATCAACGGCTTCGACCACCGCCGCTTCCTGAACTCCTTCTACGTCAACCGCTTCCCGGGCAGCTTTGCCCGCGGCGTCCCGTTCCAGGACAACCCCAAGACCGGCGACTGCCGGATTTCAGGCACGACGGCGTCCCTGTGCGGCATGGAGGTGGACCCGGCTGAGGCGGTGGAACGGATCCTCCTGGCCCATTCGGTGCCCTTCAGCACCGGCGGCGTCCCGCTGCTGTACCTGGGCGACGAGGTGGGGCAGGTCAACGACTATGGGTACGCGTCCGAGCCCGGCCACGAGGAGGACAGCCGCTGGGTGCACCGCCCGCATTTCCCCGCGGAGCAGTACGCCCGCCGCCTGGACCCGGCCACGCCGGAAGGAGCCGTATACGCCGGGCTGAAGCGGATGATCGAGGTCCGGACCAGCACCCCCGGACTGGCGGGGACCACGCTGATCGATTTCGGCACCAACAACCGCGCAGTGCTCGGCTACCAGCGGCCGGGCGCGACGGAGGACGGTCCCACCGTCCTGGCCCTGGCCAACTTCAGCGACTCCGCCCAGACCCTCCCGGCTGAAACGTTCGGCGGCTTCTCCCCTGCCGCCGTCGACCTTCTCTCCGAAGCAGCCATGCAACTGGACGACGGCGTCACGCTCCTTCCCCGGCAATACCTCTGGCTGCGCGTCACGCCCCTCTAGCCCCAACTGGGTAGCGCGAAGTGTCGTTTTCGCGCCCCAAAGCGACACTTGGCGCTACTCAGTTGGGCGGGCGGGGGCGCCGCGTGAAACCATACGGATCATGGCCTCCAAGATTGCGTACCAGGGTGAGCCCGGCGCCAACTCCAATATCGCGTGTCAGCAGATGTTCCCGGACATGGAAAGCGTGCCGTGCGCCAGTTTTGAGGATGCCTTTGAGCTGGTGACCAGCGGCGAGGCGGAGCTGGCCATGATCCCCATCGAGAACTCGATCGCCGGCCGGGTGGCGGACATCCACATCCTGCTGCCGCAGTCCAACCTGCAGATCGTGGGCGAGTACTTCCTGCCCATCCATTTCGACCTGCTGGGCATCCCGGGCAGCACCATTCAAGGCGCCACGGAGGTCCACAGCCACATCCACGCACTGGGCCAGTGCCGGAAGCTGATCCGCGAGCACGGCCTCAAGCCCGTCATCGCCGGCGACACTGCCGGTTCGGCCAGGGAGGTGGCGGAATGGAACGATCCCCGCAAGCTCTCCCTCGCTCCCCCGCTGGCCGCCGACATCTACGGCCTGAAGGTCCTGGCCTCCCGGGTGGAGGACGACCCCTCCAACACCACCCGCTTCGTGGTCCTGGCCCGCGAAAAGGCACTGCCGGCCCGGGACGAACTTCCCGGACCGGCAGTCACCAGCTTTGTGTTCCGCGTGCGCAACGTCCCGTCCGCCCTGTACAAGGCACTGGGCGGCTTCGCCACCAACGGCGTGAACATGACCCGGCTGGAAAGCTACATGGTGGGCAACGAGTTCGCGGCCACCATGTTCATGGCTGACGTCGAAGGCCACCCCGAGGACCTGCCGCTGAAGCTGGCCCTCGAGGAACTGGACTTCTTCACCACCGAGGTGCGGATCCTCGGCGTGTACGCCGCGGCCGACTACCGGGCCGCAGCCGCAACCGCCTGACGCGGTGCCGCGGGGGCGGCCTTCAGCAGCGGCGTGAAGAACGCGCCCAGCTCCGCGGTTGCCGTCAGCGGCAGGACATTGGCCACGTACTGGTCCGGGCGGACCACCACCACAACGCCGCTGCGGTCCAGGCCGCGGAGGTCGAAAATGTCCGCCTTGGGATCCGTGGCGTACACCTTCTCGTAGTCGGTCAGCTTGAACGGGCCTACCAGCGGCTTGAAGACGGCGGGCACGGCATTGATGTCGACGGCGGTGTGCGGCTGCTGGTAGATGACCTTCAGGTCGAACCACGCGTCCGGGTCGGCGCTGGCAGGGGTGGCAGCCAGCGGGGACTCCGGCGAGTTCGCGAACCACTCGGCGAGCATGTCCGTTGCCGAGTTGGTGCCCGGCAGGGCTGGGTCCGCGAAGACGTAGATCCGCCAGCGGCCGTCGGCGGTGGCGTGGTGGCCCAGATGGAGGGGGTTGGTGTCCCCCACCCGGACCACGGGTGCGGACTTGAAGCGCTTGCCGACGGGGAATCCAGTGGCCAGGTCCTGGTGGTCGGTGCTCCCAACGATCAGGGACGGCGTGTACTGCGTCATGAAGCCGGCAGGGAATTCGGCGGTCTGCACGTAGAAGTCCTCAAGGTCGGAAGGGTGTTCGAACTCCTCCGGCTTCTTGGCCATCATGGTGGACCATTCCTTGTCGAAGTCGATGAGGTTCTTCGCCACCACTTGGCGTTCCTCGGAGTAGGTGCTCAGCAGGCTCTCCGGGCTGCGGCCCTCCAGGACGTGCCCCAGCTTCCAGGCGATGTTGAAGCCGTCCTGCATGGACACGTTCATCCCCTGGCCGGCCTTGGCGCTGTGGGTGTGGCAGGCGTCCCCGGTGATGAACACCCGCGGGGTGCGGGTGCCGCGCTCGGCCGGCAGGACGTCGTCGAACCTGTCCGTGAGCCGGTGGCCCACCTCGTAGACGCTGTGCCACGCGACGTTCCGGACGTCCAGCGTGTAGGGGTGCAGGATCGCGTTGGCCTTGGCGATGATCTCCTCGATGGTGGTGTTGCGGAC
This sequence comes from Arthrobacter sp. NicSoilC5, assembly GCF_019977395.1. NCBI lineage: Bacteria > Bacillati > Actinomycetota > Actinomycetes > Micrococcales > Micrococcaceae > Arthrobacter > Arthrobacter sp. NicSoilC5. The sequence continues at coordinate 2,573,436 of NZ_AP024660.1, forward strand.
CGAGTGCTGGCTGTTCGGATCCACTTCGCCCAGGTCTACGTACATGCGGAACAGGTGGCCGCCCTCGCGCGGGATCAGCAGGATGCTGCCCTCGGCACCCTGGATGGCGCACTTGGTCCGGATGTCCGGGAAGTCGGTGACGGCCAGCGTGTCCATGACGCCCCAGGCGTGGTTGGCCTGGTCGCCGGCAAGGGTGCAGCCGATGGCCTGGCGCACCTTGCTGCGCGCACCATCCGCGCCCACCACATACTTGGCGCGGACAATCCGCTCCTGGCCTTCGTTGGGTCCGGCGGTGTGGCGGAGGGTCACGGTGACGGGGTAGTCGCCCTCGCCGGCCACCGTCAGGCCCTCGAAGTCGTAGCCGTAATCAGGCTTAAGGCGGGTGGGCGAGTTCGCGGCAAATTCCGCGAAGTAGTCCAGCACGCGGGCCTGGTTGACGATCAGGTGGGGGAACTCGCTGATGCCCATCTCGTCATCCACGGCCCGGGCAGTCCGGATGATGTTCGCATGGTTGGCGGGATCCGGCTTCCAGAACGCCATTTCGGTGATGCGGTACGCCTCGGCGATGATCCGCTCCGCGAAACCGAAGGCCTGGAACGTCTCCACGCTGCGCGCCTGGATGCCGTCGGCCTGCCCGATAGCGAGCCTGCCGGGGCGGCGTTCGATGATCCGGGTGGTCACGTTGGGGAACATGGACAGCTGGGCCGCGGCGAGCATGCCGGCAGGTCCGGCGCCCACGATGAGGACGTCCACTTCGTCAGGAAGTTCCTCGGGGCGGTTAAGGCCGACGCCGGCCGCCGGCTGGATTCGCGGGTCACCGGATACGTATCCGTGGTGGTGGAACTGCACGGGCTTTCCTCACTTCGTTGTGATGACTATCGGGATTGAATGTGTTCTATATCAGAACAGATGATTCGATAATCGAAACTATAAATCTGGCTTCCACTGTACGCCCCATGTGATCCGGGCTACAAGTACCGTCGGGCAACTCGTCAAAAGCCCGGAAATTCAGGGGTTGACGACCCGCGCCGGATGGGTGATAGTGATCGTATACGATTTCGTACCTAATGAGGAGAAGGCTTTGGAGCAGGTCAACGGCGACACCCTGGCGGCAGCACGCAAGGTGATCGCAGTGCACATCAACTACCCCAGCCGGGCCACCCAGCGCGGCCGCACCCCGGCCCAGCCGTCCTACTTCCTCAAGCCTTCCAGCTCGCTGGCCCTGGGCGGAAGCCCCGTTGAGCGGCCCGCCGGCTGCGAACTGCTCGGCTACGAGGGCGAGATCGCCCTGGTGATCGGCAAGGCCGCCCGCCGTGTTTCCATCGAGGACGCCTGGAACCACGTCGCGGCCGTTACCGCCAGCAACGACCTCGGCGTGTACGACCTCCGCTACGCGGACAAGGGCTCCAACCTCCGGTCCAAGGGCGGCGACGGGTTCACCCCCGTGGGACCGGCACTGATCCCGGCAGACGCCGTCGACCCCGCCAAACTGCGGATCCGCACCTGGCACAACGGGGTCCTGGTCCAGGACGACACCACCGGGGACCTGCTCTTCCCGTTCGCCCGGCTCGTCGCGGACCTCTCCCAGCTCCTCACGCTCGAGGAAGGTGACATCATCCTCACCGGCACGCCGGCCGGCGCCTCGGTCGCGAAGCCGGGCGACGTGCTGGAAGTGGAAGTGGAGACGGTGGACGGCCGCCTGTCCACCGGCCGGCTGGTCACCACCGTTGAGGAAGGCACGACGGCGTTCGCGGACTTTGGTGCCCGGCCCGAGGTCGATGACCTGCAGCGGGAGGAAGCCTACGGTTCCCGTGAAGCCGCGGGGCTTGCCGCCGTCGCGCCTGCCCTCACTCCGGAGCTGAAAGCCAAGCTGGAGTCCGTCGCCACCGCCACCCTGTCCTCCCAGATGCGCAAGCGCGGCCTTAACAACGTCAGCATCGACGGACTGCAGGCCACCCGCCCGGACCGCCGCGTGGTGGGACTGGCCCGCACCCTGCGCTACGTCCCCAACCGCGAGGACCTGTTCAAGACCCACGGCGGCGGCTTCAACGCCCAAAAGAAGGCCATCGACTCCGTGAACGAAGGCGAAATCCTGGTCATGGAAGCCCGCGGCGAAAAGGGAACCGGCACCGTGGGCGACATCCTGGCCCTCCGCGCCCAGGTCCGCGGCGCCGCTGCCATCATCACCGACGGTGGCGTCCGCGACTACTCCGCCGTGGCGGACCTGGAGATGCCCACCTACTTCGCCAACCCACATCCGGCTGTGCTGGGGCGCCGCCACATCCCGTGGGACACGGACATCACCATCGCCTGCGGCGGCGCCACCGTACAGCCCGGCGACATCATCGTGGCCGATTCCGACGGCATCCTGGTGATCCCGCCGGCCATCGCCGAAGAACTGGTGGCGGACTGCATCCAGCAGGAGAAGGAAGAGACTTTCATCTTCGAGATGGTCAAGCAGGGCAACAGCGTGGACGGCCTCTACCCCATGAACGCTGAATGGCAGGCCCGGTACCAGGAGTGGGAAGCAGGAAACCACAATGACTGAGGCCACCATGGTTGCCGGCAGCAAGTCCGAGCAGGCCTACCAGGCCGTCAAGGCCCGGATTGTCGAAGGCACCTATACCCCCGGCTACCGGCTGGTCCTGGGCGCCATCGCCAAGGACCTGGGGTTCAGCGTGGTCCCCGTCCGCGAAGCCATCCGCCGGCTGGAAGCCGAAGGCCTGGTGACGTTCGAACGCAACGTGGGCGCCACCGTGGCCGGCATCGACCCCACCGAATACCTCTACACCATGCAGACCCTCAGCATCGTGGAAGGCGCCGCCACCGCGCTGTCCGCCCCGCTGATCGATCCCGCAGCCGTGGCCAGGGCCCGCGCCGTGAACGAAGAGATGCGCGAATGCCTGGACCACTTCGACCCCGTCCGGTTCACACAGCTCAACCAGGACTTCCACAGCGTCCTGTTCGAGCACTGCCCCAACCCGCACATCCTGGACCTGGTGCACCGCGGCTGGAACCGGCTCGCAGCCATCCGCTCCTCCACGTTCCGCTTCGTCCCGGGCCGCGCCCGCGATTCCGTGGATGAACACGAAAACCTGCTGAAGCTCATCGAAACCGGAGCCGACGCAGAGCAGATCGAAAAAGCCGCCCGGCTCCACCGCTCGGCAACCCTTGACGCATATCTCGCCCAAGCAAAGCACCAGTAAGGACTTCAACGATGACGACCTCAGTAGAAACCGCCAAGCACTACGTCCCTGAGGACCTGCCCACCCACATCCAGCACTACATCAACGGCCAGTTCGTCGATTCCGTGGGCGGCAAGACCTTCGACGTCCTGGACCCGGTGTCCAACAGGAACTACGCCACCGCCGCGGCCGGCCAAAAGGAAGACATCGATCTCGCCGTCGCCGCCGCCCGCGACGCGTTCGTGAACGGCCCCTGGCCGAAGATGAAGCCCCGCGAGCGCGCCCGCATCCTGAACAGGATCGCCGACGCCGTCGAGGCCCAGGAAGCCCGCCTCGCCGAACTGGAAACGTTCGATACCGGACTGCCGATCACCCAGGCCAAGGGCCAGGCCCTCCGCGCCGCCGAGAACTTCCGCTTCTTCGCTGACCTGATCGTGGCCCAGTTTGATGACGCCATGAAGGTCCCGGGCTCGCAGATCAACTACGTGAACCGCAAGCCAATCGGCGTCGCGGGCCTCATTACCCCGTGGAACACCCCCTTCATGCTCGAGTCCTGGAAGCTGGCCCCGGCCCTGGCCACCGGCAACACCGTGGTCCTCAAGCCGGCCGAGTTCACCCCGCTCTCCGCTTCCCTGTGGGCCACCATCTTCAAGGACGCCGGCCTGCCCGATGGCGTCTTCAACCTGGTCAACGGCCTGGGCGAGGAAGCCGGCGACGCCCTGGTCAAGCACCCGGACGTCCCGCTGATCTCCTTCACCGGCGAGACCACCACCGGCCAGACGATCTTCCGCAACGCCGCCGCCAACCTCAAGGGCCTCTCCATGGAACTCGGCGGCAAGTCCCCCTGCGTCGTATTTGCCGACGCGGACCTGGACGCCGCCATCGATTCCGCCCTGTTCGGCGTCTTCTCCCTCAACGGCGAGCGCTGCACCGCCGGCTCCCGCATCCTGGTGGAGCGCGCCATCTACGACGAATTCTGCGAAAAGTACGCCGCCCGGGCCAAGAACATCGTGGTCGGCGATCCCCACGACCCCAAGACCCAGGTGGGCGCCCTGGTCCACCCCGAGCACTACGAGAAGGTGGCCTCCTACGTGGAGATCGGCAAGTCCGAAGGCCGGCTCCTGGCCGGCGGCGGCCGCCCCGGCCACCTGCCCGAAGGCAACTACATCGCACCCACGGTGTTTGCCGACGTCGCCCCCGACGCCCGGATCTTCCAGGAGGAGATCTTCGGACCGGTCGTGGCCATCACCCCGTTCGAGAACGACGACGAGGCCCTCGCCCTGGCGAACAACACCAAGTACGGCCTGGCCGCCTACATCTGGACCCAGAACCTCACCCGGGCCCACAACTTCTCGCAGAACGTCGAGGCCGGCATGGTGTGGCTGAACAGCCACAACGTCCGCGACCTGCGCACCCCGTTCGGCGGCGTCAAGGCCTCGGGCCTGGGCCACGAGGGCGGCTACCGCTCCATCGACTTCTACACCGACCAGCAGGCCGTGCACATCACGCTCGGCACCGTCCACACCCCCAAATTCGGCGCCTAAGCCAGCCGGCCGCCGTCGTACTTTCCACGCCCCCTTTCAAAGAAGAGAGACTCCAATGACCAACTTCGTCCCCACCCCCACCGTCCCGGCACCGGACATCGTCCGCTGCGCCTACATGGAAATCGTGGTCACGGACCTCGCCAAGTCCCGCGAGTTCTACGTTGACGTCCTGGGTCTGCACGTCACCGAAGAGGACGATAACAACATCTACCTGCGCTCCCTCGAGGAGTTCATCCACCACAATCTGGTGCTGCGCAAGGGTCCGGTCGCCGCCGTCGCCGCCTTCGCCTACCGGGTGAAGTCCCCCGCCGAGGTGGACGCCGCAGAGGCCTACTACAAGGAACTCGGCTGCCGGGTGGAGCGCCGCAAGGACGGCTTCACCAAGGGCATCGGCGACTCCGTCCGCGTGGAGGACCCGCTGGGCTTCCCCTACGAGTTCTTCTACGACGTAGAGCACGTGGAACGCCTCACCCAGCGCTACGACCTCTACTCCGCCGGCGAACTGGTCCGCCTTGACCACTTCAACCAGGTCACCCCGGACGTCCCCAAGGGCCGCAAGTACCTGGAGGACCTGGGCTTCCGCGTCTCCGAGGACATCAAGGATTCCGACGGCGTCACCTACGCCGCGTGGATGCACCGCAAGCAGACCGTGCACGACACCGCCCTCACCGGCGGGAACGGCCCGCGCATGCACCACGTCGCGTTCGCCACGCACGAGAAGCACAACATCATCCAGATCTGCGACAAGATGGGCGCCCTGCGCATCAGCGACCGGATCGAACGCGGCCCCGGCCGGCACGGCGTGTCCAACGCGTTCTATCTCTACATCCTGGACCCGGACGGACACCGCATCGAGATCTACACCCAGGACTACTACACCGGCGACCCGGACAACCCCACCATCACCTGGGACGTCCACGACAACCAGCGCCGCGACTGGTGGGGCAACCCCGTGGTCCCGTCCTGGTACACCGAAGCCTCCCTGGTCCTGGACCTGGACGGCAACCCGCAGCCGGTCATCGTCCGCGAGGAGAAGTCCGAGATGGCCGTGACCGTGGGCGCCGACGGCTTCTCCTACACCCGCAAGCCCGAAGGTGAAGCCGCTGAGGGCTTCAAGCTGGGAGTGCAGGTCTAACCATGCTGGAGCCGAAGACGATTGAGGCTATCGCGGACGAGCTGGTGGAAGCCGGCCGGACCCGCACCCCTGTTCCCCGCCTGACGGGCCGCTACCCGGAAATGACGGTGGAGGACTCCTACGCCGTGCAGCAGCTGTGGCGCCGCCGCAACGAGGACGCCGGCCGGACCCTGGTGGGGCGCAAGATCGGCCTCACGTCCAAGGCCATGCAGGCCGCTACCGGCATTACCGAACCGGACTACGGCGCCATCTTCGACGACATGGTGCTGGACACCGGCTGTTCCGTGGAGTGGGACAAGTACACGCACCCGCGGGTGGAAGTGGAGCTGGCGTTCGTCCTGAAGGACGGGCTGAAGGGCCCCGGCGTCACCATCTTCGATGTCCTGAAGGCCACCGACTACGTGGTTCCGGCCCTCGAAATCCTGGACTCCAGGATCGAGATGGAGGGCCGGACCATCGTGGACACCATCTCCGACAACGCCGCGATGGGCGCCATGGTGATCGGCGGCAACCCGGTCAAGCCGGACGCCGTGGACCTCCGTTGGGTCTCCGCCATCCTGTACAAGAACCAGACTGTGGAGGAGACCGGCGTGGCGGCCGGGGTCCTGGACCACCCTGCCAACGGGGTCCACTGGCTGGCCAACAAGATCGCCGCCCACGGCGACGCCCTGAAGGCCGGCGACATCATCCTGGCCGGGTCCTTTACCCGGCCCATGTGGGTCTACAAGGGCGATACCGTCCACGCCGACTACGGTCCCCTGGGGAGCGTGACATGCCGTTTCGAATAGAGGACACCTTCCGGTCCGCCTTGGCCCAAGCGGACCGCCCTCTCGCCGGGATGTGGGTCTGCTCCGGCAGCCCGCTGGTCGCCGAACTGTGCGCGGGATCGGGCCTGGACTGGCTCCTGGTGGACGCCGAGCACAGCCCCAACGGGCTCGAATCCATCCTGGCCCAGCTCCAGGCCGTCCACGGCTACCCGGTCCACACCCTGGTCCGGCCCCCGGTCAACGACACCGTGGTGATCAAGCAATACCTGGACCTGGGTGTGCAGAACCTGCTGGTCCCCATGGTCAACTCGGTGGCAGAGGCGGAAGCCGCGGTGGCGGCCACCCGCTACCCGCCGCAGGGTGTCCGCGGGGTGGGCTCAGCCCTGGCCCGCGCCGCCCGCTGGAACCGGGTCCCGGACTACCTGGCCCGGGCCAACGACACCATCAGCGTCACCGTCCAGGTCGAATCCACCGCCGCCGTGGCGGCGGTGGAGGACATCCTCAAGGTCGACGGCGTCGACGCGGTGTTCATTGGCCCGTCTGACCTCGCCGCCTCCATGGGCCTGCTGGGACAGCAGGAACACCCTGAAGTGCGTGCCGCCGTCGACCACTGCCTGTCCGCCGCGAGGGCGGCCGGAAAGCCCGCCGGGGTGAACGCCTTCAACCCGGACACCGCCAAGCATTACCTCGCGAACGGCGCCGGCTTCATCCTGGTGGGCGCCGACGTCGCCATCCTGGCCCGCGGCTCCGAAGCCCTCGCCGCAAAGTACATCAAACCCGCTGGCGGCGGCACCCCCGCCAGCTACTGACCTTCCCTTCCTAAGGACTTCCCATGACAGTTACTTCCGAGCTGCCCCCTGCCCTCACGCCGGAGCGCGAAACGGCCCTGCTGGCTTCCGTGCCCACTGGTCTTTTGATCGATGGTGATTGGGTGGAGGCGTCCGACGGCGGCACGTTCGACGTGCACGATCCGGCCACCGGGGAGGTGCTCGCCACCCTCGCCTCCGCCACCAGCGCCGATGCAGTCGCGGCTTTGGACGCGGCCGACGCGGCCCAGGCGTCGTGGGCACGGACTGCGCCGCGGGTGCGGTCGGAGATCCTGCGCCGCGCCTTCGACCTCGTCACCGAACGCGCCGAGGACTTCGCCCTGCTGATGACCCTGGAGATGGGCAAACCCCTGGCCGAGGCCCGCGGCGAAGTGGCCTACGGGGCGGAGTTCCTGCGCTGGTTCGCCGAGGAAACCGTCCGCGACTACGGCCGCTACCTCACCACCCCCGAAGGCAAGAACAAAATCCTGGTCCAACACAAACCCGTCGGACCCTGCCTGCTCATCACCCCCTGGAACTTCCCGCTCGCGATGGCCACCCGCAAGGTCGCCCCCGCCGTCGCCGCCGGCTGCACCATGGTCCTCAAACCCGCCAAACTCACCCCGCTCACGGCGCAGTACTTCGCCCAGACCATGCTCGACGCCGGCCTCCCCGCCGGAGTGCTAAATGTGGTTTCGTCCTCCTCTGCGTCCGGGATCTCCGGGCCGCTGTTGACCGACCCGCGGCTGCGGAAGGTCTCCTTCACCGGCTCCACCCCGGTCGGCAAACGCCTCATGGCCGACGCCGCCCAGAACGTGCTCCGGACCTCGATGGAGCTCGGCGGGAACGCCCCGTTCATCGTGTTCGAGGACGCCGACCTCGACGCCGCCGTCGACGGGGCGATGGCGGCGAAGATGCGGAACATGGGCGAGGCCTGCACCGCTGCCAACCGCTTCCTCGTCCACGAAACCGTGGCGCAGGAATTCACCGCCAAGTTCGCCGCCGCCATGGCCGCCCTCGCCACCGGCCGCGGCACCGACCCGGACAGTAAAGTCGGTCCGCTGATCGACGCCGGCGCCCGCGACGACGTCCACACCCTCGTCACCGACGCCGTCCAGGCCGGGGCCGTAGCCGTCACCGGCGGCGCCCCCGTGGACAGGCCCGGCTACTTCTACCAGCCCACCGTCCTGGCCAACGTCCCCAACAACGCCGCGATCCTGGGCCAGGAAATCTTCGGCCCCGTCGCCCCCATCACCACCTTTAAAACCGAGCAAGAAGCCATCGAACTGGCCAACAACACCGAGTACGGCCTGGCTTCCTACCTCTACAGCAAGGACTTCAACCGGCTCCTCCGCGTCGCCGAACAGATCGAGTTCGGCATGGTCGGGTTCAACGCCGGCGTCATCTCCAACGCCGCAGCACCCTTCGGCGGCGTCAAACAATCAGGCCTCGGCCGCGAAGGCGGCTCCGAAGGCATCGCTGAATACACCACTACCCAATACATCGGCATCGCCGACCCCTACGCGGCCCAATAAGACCGCCCAAACTGGCCCAGTTATCACTGCGGGACCCCGGAAACCCGGGGTCCCGCAGTCATTAACCGTTCAAAAGTGGGCCAGCGTGACACACACCCGCCGGCGTTCGCTCCAGCACAACAGTCCTGCGCACAAAGACAAGAGCCTGGAGCAGGGTCCAGCCCACACTGGGAGTAACCCGCTACGCCGACCGGCTGGCGTCCTTGCCTACTCGAAGTGGAGTATCCCTTGGAAACCTATGATGCGCTTCTCGCGTCCATTGCCCCCGCCGCCGGCACCGGCCGGACCATCTTTGACCCTGCCACCGGTGAAGCGGTGGGCGAAGCCCCCATCCACGATCTCGACTACCTTGAAGGCGCCGTGTCCGCCGCCGTCGCCGCCCAGCCCGCCTGGGCTGCCCTGGGCCACGACGCACGGTCCGCCGCGCTCCTGAAGGCAGCCGACGCCGTCGAACGCTCCGCCGAGGAACTCGCCCAACTGCTCTCCCGCGAGCAGGGCAAACCCCTCAACGGCCCCAACGCCCGTTTCGAAGTCGGCGCCTGCGTCGCGTGGCTCCGCGCCACCGCCGGACTGCCGCTGGAACCGGAAACCATCGTGGACGACGGCGAGACCCGCGCCGAGCTGCATTACCGGCCCATCGGCGTCGTCGGCGCGATCGGCCCCTGGAACTGGCCCATGATGATCGCCGTCTGGCAGCTCGCCCCCGCCCTGCGGATGGGCAACGCCGTGGTGGTCAAGCCTTCCGGCAACACCCCGCTCTGCGTCCTGGCCCTGGTCAAGGTCCTCAACGAGGAACTCCCTGACGGCATCCTCTCGGTGGTTTCCTGCGGCCGCGAAGTGGGCGCGCGCCTCACCGACCACCCGGCAATCGGCAAGATCATGTTCACCGGCTCCACCGCCGGCGGCCGCGCCATCATCAAGTCCTCCGCTGACACCGTCAAACGTCTCACCCTGGAACTGGGCGGCAACGACGCCGGCATCGTCCTGCCCGACGCCGACCCCAAGGCCATCGCCCAAGACGTGTTCTGGGGTGCGTTCCTGAACACCGGCCAGACCTGCGCAGCACTCAAGCGCCTCTACGTCCACGACAGCATCTACGACGCCGTGTGCGAAGAACTTGTAGCGGTGGCCAAGGCCATGCCGATGGGCAACGGCCTGGACGAGAACAACGTGCTGGGCCCGCTGCAGAACAAGGCCCAGTACGACGTCGTGGCGAACCTCGTGGAGGCAGCGAAGGCTTCGGGCGCACGCGTCCTGCTCGGCGGTAACCCGGACACTGACCAGCCCGGCTACTTTTACCCCACCACCCTCGTGGCGGACATCGACAACGACAACCCGCTGGTGGCAGAGGAACAGTTCGGCCCGGCCCTGCCGATCATCCGCTACAACACCATCGACGAAGCAGTGGAAAAGGCAAACGGACTCGACGTCGGACTCGGCGCCTCCGTCTGGTCCCCGGACCTGAAGGCCGCCCGCGAAGTCGCGGCACGCCTGGAGGCTGGCACAGTATGGATCAACCGGCACGGCGCCGTTGACCCCCGCATCCCGTTCGGCGGAGCCAAGCAGTCCGGCTACGGCGTGGAGTTCGGCGTCGAAGGCCTCAAAGCGCTCGGCGTCCCCCAGGTCATCAACGGCTGATCGGGACTTCAACGGCGGGGTCCCGCATGCAACCCGCATGCAGGACCCCGCTGTACTGTTTGCCGGTGTTGCTAGCCCATGGCCGGTGCGGTGGACGTCCGGCCGGCGAACTGCCGGCGGGCCCAGCGGGCGAGCTTCTTGCCCTTGCCCTTCCACCAGTTGTCCTCGTCCTTGTTGTGGTGGAAGCGGAAGACGATGGCCACCAGCACGAACATGCCCATCACCACATCGACCCAGGACGACCTCACCAGGGCGATGAAGACGGTCAGGGCGTTGGCCATGACCGAGGGAATGGCCAAGGTCCGGAAGACGGTGCTGGCCACGAAGCGCCGGTGCGACCTCGGGACGGACAACTCGCGGACCATGTCGAAGCAGACGCAGACCACCACGATGGTTTGGCCGATGGCCAGCAGGACCTGGCCCGGCATGGAGCCGCTGAAGGCAGCCACGGCTTCCATTCCGGGGCTCACGGCCGGGCCTTGCTGTTAAGAGCTTTGCTGAGAACTTCAAACACGGAAAACCCCCAGAACTTGCGGAACCATCGCCGCTGATCCGGCGATGGTTCCATTCAAGTTTCAGGGGGCTTTTCCGTCACGAGTAGTGGGTACTCTAATTTCGCGGAACGCCGGAAGGCGGTACCTGCCGGGCCCTGCTGGCCGGCTTCTACTGCCCGATGGCCCGCGGCCGCCAGACCACCATGGCCTGGGACCTCGGCCGGGGCCGCTGCCCCCGCGCCAGGCTCACCACGTCACCGGCGGCGCCGGCGGCGAAGATCCGTGAATCCACCGCCCGCGGACGGCGGCCCAGTTCCTCGGTGAGTTCCGAGATCCGGCTTTGCAGCGCGGCCACCTGGTTTTCGAGTTCCAGGATGCGCTTGATCCCCTCCAGCGACACACCTTCGTGGGACAGCCGCTGCACTTCGCGCAGCATGTTCACGTCCCGCTGCGAGTAGCGCCGGGACTTGCCCGGGGCACGGCTGGGCTTGACGATCCCGAGCCTGTCGTACTGCCGCAGGGTCTGCGGGTGCATGTCCGCCAGCTCGGCAGCCACGGAGATCACGAAGATCGGCTGGTCAGCACTGATGTCCACGGCTCACCTCCGCTCCTAGAGCCGGGCCTTGGCTGCCAGGCCCTCACGGACATCCGCCGACGACGTGGCCTCGGCGAACGCCTTGACCGCAGCTTCGGCATCCTTGTTGAGATTCTTGGGAACCGCGACGTCGATGGTCACCAGGAGGTCGCCCGTGGCCTTGGACGTCTTCACGCCTTTGCCCTTGACCCGCAGGGTACGGCCCGACGGCGTGCCCGCCGGAACGCGCACCTTGACCTTCTCGCCGTCGATGGTGGGAACTTCGATGTCCGCTCCCAAAGCAGCCTCCGGGAAGGTGACGGGTACGTGGATGCGGAGGTTGTCGCCGTCGCGCGTGTAAAAGGCGTGGGGCTGGACGGAAACGGACACCACCAGATCGCCGTTGCCGGCCGCACCGGGCTGGCCCTTGCCGCGGACACGGACCTTCTGCCCGTCCTTGATGCCTGCCGGGACACGGACGTCGATGACCTCCCCGCTGGGCTCGCGCAGGCCAATGGTGGTGCCGCGGATGGACCCGGCGAAGGAAATGCTGGTGGAGGCCGTACGGTCGGCACCCTTTTGCGGGGTGCGCTGGAAGCCGGGTGCGCCGCCGAAGCCGCCGAAGAGGTCAGCGAACTCGGGCGGGATCCCGCCGCCTGCGGGGTTGAATCCGCCCGCATGGCGTCCGGTGTTGCCGGTGAACAGGCCGCCGAACATGTCCTCGAACCCGCCGTTGCCGCCCGCGGCACCGCCCGGAGCAAAGCGGGCACCGCTGCCCATGGCCCGGATAGCGTCGTACTGCTGGCGTTCGTCGGGATCCGAGAGCACCGAATAAGCCTCGGAGATGTCCTTGAACTTCTTCTCGGAAGCAGCGTTCCCCGCATTCGTATCAGGGTGGTGCTGCCGCGCAAGCTTCCGGTAGGCCTTCTTGATATCGGCTTCGGAAGCGTCCTTGGCAACACCAAGGATCTTGTAAAAGTCCTTGTCCACCCAATCCTGGCTAGCCAATGGCGTTTCCTTTCAAAAAGTTAGGGGCGGTGGTTGAGCTTGTCGAAACCTGGGTTCCAACAAGCTCAACCACCGGGGTAATGCTACGCAGGGACAGCGACGATGACCTGGGCTGCGCGGAGGACGCGTTCTCCTGATTTGTAACCTGAGCGGAGGACCTGGCTGACGGTGTCAACCTCGATGTCCTCGCCGGGCTGCTGGATCAGGGCCTCGTGGATCGTGGGATCGAACTCCACGCCGGTCTCGTTGATGCGGACCAGGCCGTAGGTCTTCAGCGCGTTCTCCAGTTTGTTGGCGATCGCGGCGAAGGGACCATCGGTGAGGTCACCGTGCTGCCGGGCGGCGTCGACGTCGTCCAGGACCGGGAGCAGGGAGTTCAGGACGCCGATGACGGCCATTTCCCCTGCCACGGCGCGGTCGCGTTCAACCCGCTTGCGGTAGTTGACGTACTCAGCCTGGAGGCGGAGCAGGTCGTTGCGCAGTTCGGCTGCCTCGGCGTTGCCGGTGGACCCTGCCGGAGCCCCCTGGGCCACGGATTCCTCGGCCGGCACGTCCACGCCGTTGAGAATCTCCTCGGCCTGGGCCAGCGCGTCGCCGTCGGAATCCGCTGCTCCGGCCTGGGCCCCGGCCCCGGGGGCGGACTGGCCGCCCTCGGGGTGCCGGGCCTGCCCGGTCACCGGGTCAACCTTGCGGTGGTCCCGGATGACCGGCTCCTGGCCGTTGCCGTGCGCGTTGTGCTGGCCGGCGGATGCGTTGTGCTCTTCCTCGTTACCGTGGTGCGGCATGGGTTACTTCTTCGCTTCGTCTTCGTCGATGATCTCGGCGTCGACGATGTCCTCGTCCGAGGAACCTGCCGAAGCTCCGGCGGCACCCTCAGCACCGGGAGCGGCTGCGCCGTCCGGGGAACCGGCCTGGGAGTAGATGGCCTCGCCCAGCTTGGTCTGGGAAGCCTGCAGCTTCTCGAACGCGGTCTTCACGGCGGCATCGTCGGTGCCTTCGAGGGCCTTCTTGAGGCTGTCGACGTCGGCCTGGACCTCGGTCTTGACCTCTTCGGGCAGCTTGTCCGCGTTGTCGGCGATCAGCTTGTCCACGGAGTAGGCCAGCTGCTCGGCGGTGTTGCGGGTGTCGGTCGCCTCGCGGCGGGCCTTGTCCTCGGCTGCGTGCTCCTCGGCGTCACGGACCATGCGGTCGATGTCTTCCTTGGAGAGGCTGGAGCCGCCGGTGATGGTCATGGACTGTTCCTTGCCGGTGCCCTTGTCCTTCGCGGAGACGTGGACGATGCCGTTGGCGTCGATGTCGAACGTGACCTCAACCTGGGGAACGCCGCGCGGCGCCGGCGCGATGCCGGTCAGCTCGAACGTGCCCAGCGGTTTGTTGTCCCGGGTGAACTCGCGCTCGCCCTGGAAGACCTGGATGGCCACGGACGGCTGGTTGTCGTCGGCCGTGGTGAAGGTCTCGGACCGCTTGGTGGGGATGGCGGTGTTGCGCTCGATCAGGTGCGTCATCACGCCACCCTTGGTCTCGATGCCGAGGGACAGCGGGGTGACGTCGATCAGGAGGACGTCCTTGCGCTCACCCTTCAGCACACCGGCCTGCAGGGCTGCGCCGACTGCCACGACCTCGTCCGGGTTGACGCCCTTGTTGGGCTCCTTGCCGCCGGCCAGTTCCTTCACCAGCTCGGACACGGCGGGCATACGGGTTGAACCGCCCACCAGCACGATGTGGTTGATGTCGGAAAGCTTGATGCCGGCTTCCTTGATGACGTCGTGGAACGGCTTCTTGGTGCGCTCCAGCAGGTCCTTGGTGAGGTCCTGGAACTTGGCGCGGGTGAGCTGCTCGTCCAGGTGGACCGGGCCGTCGGGGGTGACGGACAGGTACTGGAGGGAGACGTTGGTGCTGGACGAGGAGGAGAGTTCCTTCTTGGCCTGCTCGGCTGCTTCACGGAGGCGCTGCAGGGCGATCTTGTCCTTGGACAGGTCGATACCCTTGACCTTGAGCTGGTTCAGCAGGTAGTCAACGACGCGCTGGTCCCAGTCGTCGCCGCCCAGGCGGTTGTCACCGGCGGTGGCGCGGACCTGGATGGTGGAGAAGTTGTCTTCGTCCTTGCCGACTTCCAGCAGGGAGACGTCGAAGGTACCGCCACCGAGGTCGAACACCAGGATGAGTTCGTCTTCCTTGCCCTTGTCCAGGCCGTAGGCCAGTGCTGCGGCGGTGGGCTCGTTGACGATGCGCAGGACGTTCAGGCCTGCGATCTCGCCGGCTTCCTTGGTGGCCTGGCGCTCGGCGTCGTTGAAGTAGGCCGGGACGGTGATGACGGCGTCGGTGACCTTTTCACCCAGGTAGGACTCGGCGTCGTTCTTCAGCTTCATGAGGATACGGGCGGAGATTTCCTGCGGGGTGTACTTCTTGCCGTCGATGTCCACCTTCCAGTCGGTGCCCATGTGGCGCTTGACCGAAGCGATGGTGCGCTCGATGTTGTTGACGGCCTGGCGCTTGGCGATCTCGCCAACCAGGACTTCGCCGGACTTGGAGAATGCAACGACCGACGGCGTGGTGCGGCCACCCTCGGCGTTGGCAATAACGGTGGGCTCGCCACCTTCGAGAACGGAGACGACGGAGTTGGTGGTTCCGAGGTCGATACCTACTGCACGTGACATGTGTTGCTTCCTTCTTTCCTTGGAAACTGGTTGGCGCCCAATGATTGAGCGTTCTGCACTCAACTTTACTCAGCCACCAAAGGATGTCAACACAAGTTGAGCGAACTACGCTCAACTTTGCTCAGGGCGTACAACAGCGCACGACGGCGGCACGCACCGGCGGTGCGGAGGCGTCAGTCCGCGCCGGGCGCATCCAGGACTGCGGCGAGCAATCCGGGGAACCGGGCATCAAGGTCCTCGGCGCGCAGGGTCAGCCTGCGGCCGCGCCCGTTGGCCTCGTTCCGGATGATGCCTGCCTCGCGGAGCACCTTCATCAGGTGGGACTTGGTGGACTTGGGCATCTCCGGATTGCCGAGGGTGCATTCGGCCATATCGAGGGGGCCGGCACGGAGCTGGCGCGCGATTTCCAGCCGGTCGGGATCGCTCAGGGCGAAGAGCACACTGGGCAAGTGGAGGTCCGCGCGTTCGGGATGGGTGAGGTTCGCCGGTGTAGCCACGGTTCGACTTTAGTTGAACCATCGCGGACATGCCAGTAGTCTGAGGTTTCGATTATTTTCGAACCAACCACACCCCCAATGCAGAAGGCGGCATGTTGTGACGTACCCACCCGCAGTCCGGCCCAGAGAGTCGCACCGGCGGCTGGGTTTCGTCCTCATCGCGGCTGCCACGGCAGCGATGATGGCCGGAGCCAGCGCGCCGTCCCCGTTCTACCCCACCCTGCAGGAGCAGCTGCACCTGCTGCCGGTGGCCACCACCGGGATCTTCGCCGTCTACGCCGTGGCCCTCCTGGCGGCCCTGCTGGTCTTCGGTTCCATCTCCGACCACCTCGGCCGCCGGCCGGTCATCAGCGTGGCATTCCTCCTGCTGGCCGGCAGCGTCGTGACCTTCCTGGCAGCCGATTCGCTGGCGATGCTGCTGGCGGCCCGCGTCCTTCAGGGGGTGGCCAGCGGCATCCTCCTCACCACGCTCTCCGCGGCCATCGCCGATCTGGAACCGGAGGATGACCCGGGCTCCAGCGCCGCCTGGAACACGGTGGCACCCCTGGGCGGCCTGGCCCTGGGCGCGCTGGCATCGGGCCTGCTGCTGGACCTCCTGGCGGAGCCCCGCATGCTGGTGTTCGTCTCGCTCTCGGTCCTGTACGTGGCGTTCGCCGCACTGGTGTGGGCCTGCCCGGAAACCTCACCCCGCACGGCAGGGGCGGCAGCTTCACTCAAGCCGCACCTGACCCTGCCGCCGGCCGCACGCCGCGCATTCCTCAGCGGCGCACCGGCCGTTTTTGCAGGCTGGGCCACGGGCGGACTGTACCTCTCCCTTGGCGCCGCGATCGTGCACGCCACCTTCGGCATCCGGGAGCATCTGTGGCAGGGCATGGTAATCACCATCCTGGCGGGGACAGGAGCCGCGTCGGCGGCCTTCCTGCACCGCTTTGGAGCCCGCACCATCACCATTTTCGGCACCACGGCGCTGGCCGTGGGGACCGCACTGTCGCTGCTGGCCCTCGGCCTGGATTCGTTTGGCCTGTTCCTGGCCGCTGTGGTGGTGGCAGGCGCCGGTTTCGGCACTGCCTTCATGGGCGTCATCCGGTCCATCAGCCCCCTGGTGGAGGATCACGAACGCGCCGGGACTTTTGCCTCGCTCTTCGTCGTGGCCTACACAGCCTTCGGCGTTCCGGCGGTACTGGCAGGCCTGCTGGCCCCCATCCTGTCCCTCCCGGTCACCACCTACGCCTATGGCGGCCTGGTGACGGTCCTGGCTGCGGTGGCAGCCATCAGCCGCACCCGCAGCAAGGACGCCCAACCCGCCAGGGAGGACAGCCTGGTGGCGGCGGACGCCGTCGCGTAAGGGGACCCCCGCGGGTGCCTACCGGCCGGAGTCGGGGCGCCCATGGAGCGGTCCGCGCTCCTCATCGGTCGCCTGGACCTGGCCGTCGGTGAGGCCCTCGCGGACGGCACGCTCCGTCCGGGCGCCTCCGGTGGTGCCGGCGTCGCCGTAGTCGCCTTCCTCGTATTCGCCATCCGAAACGTCCCGGTCGGGTTCGTTGATGGTGCCGGCGTCGCCGTAATCCCCGTCGACGTACTGGCCGCCTTCCCCCTCCAGGCCGGGTGCGCTGCTGCCCTTGCGGGGCTCCTCGGCTGCAACTTCAGGATTCTCAGTCATGGTGCATCTCTCCTTTGAGGCTCCGCGTCCGTCCGGGCGCACTGGCAGTCTATCGACGGGGCGGGCGCACCAACAGGCCTTGAACCGCCCCGTCAGGAGGACTGCGCCGGCAGGCCCGCGGTCCCCGCCAGGACGGCGAGGTGATGGTCGAAGAGTTCATGCGGCGCCCGGAAGGTGTCCGGCCCGTACTGGTTGAACACTTCGAAGCTGACGGCACCGAAAAGGGAGCTCCACACCAAAACGCCCCGCGCCACCAGCTCGTCCGGGATAGCCAGCCCGAATTCCCGGCGGATGGCCTCCAGGTCGGCGGCCAGCGTGGGCGGAAGCTGCGGGGATGGTCCCACAACCGCCAATTGCCCCGCCCGGGAGGCGGCGTCCAGGATGCCGATGAGGCTGATGATGACGCGCGTGCCGGGACCCGTGGTGCGTTCGGCCGGGGCGTTGTAGCCGGGAACCGGACTGCCGAACAGGAGCGCATAGCTGGCAGGCTCGCGCAGGGCCCACGTCCTGACGGCTCCGCCCAGGGCCAGGAACCGGCCAAGATGGTCACCCTCCGGGGCCGCCGCAACGGCCGCGTCCACTTCGTCCCCCAGTTCACCGAAGGCATCGATAAGCAGCAAGGTGAGCAGCTCGTCCCGGCTCTCCACGTAGCGGTAGACGGCGGAGGACACCACTCCCAGATCCCTCGCCACGGCCCTCAGGGAGAGGGCGGCCGCACCGTCGGTGGCCAGGTGCTGCCGGCCCAGCCGGACAATGTCCGCCGCCGTCTGCGACCGTGCGCGCTGCCGGGGCGTCAGGGGCCGGGGCTGGTCGGCGGCTGTTCCGCGGGCGTCATCCATGACCCCAGCATGCCATAAACGAGAGCGTGGGAAGCTAAAGAGAGCACTGCTCTTGACTTTGCCACCCTGTACGCGCATCCTTGTTTCGAGAGCACTGCTCTCAACTACTGAAAGTGAGACAAAGTGCCTGACATATATGTGGTGACCGGGGCGGGACCGGTGGGGTGGACGGTAGCGGAACAACTGGCGGACCGGGGACGGCAGGTGCGCATCCTGACCCGGTCGGGCAGCGGACCGGACCACCCGCTCATCGAGCGCATCAGCGGGGACGCGAAGGACCCGGCGGTTCTGCGCACTGCCTTTGCCGGCGCCAAAGCCGTCTTCCACTGCATCCACGGCTCGGCATACACCGCGGCCGCGTGGCGGGCAGAGCTGCCTGCCGCCGAACAGGCAGTCCTCAGCGCCGCGCAGGAGGTGGGCGCCGTCGTCGTCTTCCCTGAAAGCCTCTATTCCTACAGCGAGCCGGACCGCGTGATCACCGAGGCGGGCCCGCGCCGGGCCACCGGAGGCAAGCGCGGTGTGCGGACGGACCTGCTGCAGGCGCGCGAGGCCTCGGCCACGCCCACGGTAAGCGTGGTGGCCGGCGACTTCTTTGGGCCGCGCGTCCGGATGGCGCACGCCGGCGAGCGCATGCTGGCCCCGGTCCTTGCGGGAAAGAACGTCAGCGTGATGGGAAGCGCCCGCCAGCCGCACTCGTTCACCTACGTACCCGACCTGGCCGGCGCCATGATCGCGGCCGCGGACCAGCCGTCCGCCTGGAATGCCGTGTGGCATGCCCCGACGGGGCCGGCGCGCACGCAGAAGGAACTTGCAGCGGCCTTCGCTACGGCGGCGGGACGGCCCACCCCGAAGGTGCGCGTCCTTCCCGGCTGGACCATCCGGACGGCGGCACTGGTTTCAGCCGGCGCCCGCGAGCTGGCGGAGATGCTGTACCAGTTTGAGCGGCCCTTCGTCATGGACTCCGCAGCTTCCGAGGCAGCGCTTGGAGTCAGCCACACGCCGCTGGAAACGGCTGCTGCCGCCACCGTGGAATGGTGGCGGCAGCAGCGGTAGTCCGGCGGAACGCAGGGGCTAACGGGCGGGAACCTCTTCCCGGGGCTCGACGCCGGGCTCCCGCGGCTGCACGGCATCCCGGCCATCCGTCCGTCCCAGCTTGCTGGGCCACCAGATCTTCGGCCCGATGTCGTAGGCCAGGGCCGGCACCAGCAGCGAGCGCACCAGCACGGTATCGAGCAGGACGCCGAATGCCACGATGAAGGCCAGCTGCACCAGGAACATGATGGGGATGACGCCGAGGGCGGCGAAGGTCGCGGCCAGCACCACGCCGGCCGAGGTAATGACGCCGCCGGTCACCACCAGGCCACGCAGGATGCCGGGCCGGGTGCCGTGCTTAAGCGATTCCTCGCGGACCCGGCTCATCAGGAAGATGTTGTAGTCCACGCCCAGGGCCACCAGGAAGACGAAGCCGAACAGCGGAACGGTGGCGTCGGCTCCCGGGAAACCAAAGAGGTTGTTGAACACGAAGGCCGAGACTCCCAGTGCGGCCGCGTAGGAGAGCACCACGGAGAGCACCAGCAGGACCGGGGCCACGATGGAGCGCAGCAGCAGCATCAGGATGAAGAGGATCACCACCAGGACCACGGGGATGATGACCAGCAGGTCGCGCTGGGCGGTGGTGTTGGTGTCCAGGGCGGTGGCAGTCACGCCGCCCACCAGGGCGCCGGGATCAACGGCCTTCACCCCGGTGCGCAGGGCCTTGATGGTCTCCTCCGCCTCCAGCGAGTCCGCGGCGTTCTTCAGCGTGGCGTTGATGAGCACCTTTCCGTCCCGGACGTCCGGTGCGGTGGGAGCGCCCGGGGCTCCGGTGACGGGCACGCTGCCGCGGCCCAGCAGGTACGCCTCGCCCACGCCGTCGTCGGCTTTCACCTTGTCCAGCACCTCCGCGGCTTTGCCCTGGTCGGCAACCACGACGGCGGGGCTGCCGCTGCCGGCGTCGAAGTGGCGGGCCAGCGCATCCTGGCCGTCCACGGCGTTGGATGCGGTGAGGATGACGTCCGTCTGCGGCACGCCGTTGGCTTTCAGCTGGAACAGGCCGCCCGCGGCCACGAGGAGCAGGAGGACCGAGGCGACCCAGACGGTCCTTGGCCGCCGCGAGACGAGCGAGCCGGTGGCCCGCCACAGGCCCTTCTGGCCCTCCAGGCCGGTGACCAGTTCGGGTTCGCGCTGGTCCGCGGGGAGGAGCTTGGGGCGGAAAGGCCAGAACGCGGCGCGGCCGAGCAGTGCCATGAGGGCGGGCAGCAGGGTCAGCGCGGCGAACAGGGCGCAGAGGATGCCTGCGGCGGCCACCGGGCCCAGGGCCTTGTTGGAGTTCAGGTCGGAGAAGAGCAGGCACAGGAGCGCGATGATCACGGTGGCGCCGGACGCCAGGATGGGCTCAAAGGACGCCTTCCAGGCGGTCAGGACGGCAGCCGTGCGGTTGGTGGTGTGGGTAAGGGCCTCGCGGAAGCGGGCCACGAAGAGCAGGGCGTAGTCGGTGGCGGCACCGATCACCAGGATGGAGAGGATGCCCTGGCTCTGCCCGTTGAGCTGGATCCAGCCGGCCTTGGCCATGCCGAACACCAGCAGGATGGCCGCGCAGAGCGCAAACACGGAGGTCAGCAGCACCATGATCGGCAGCAGCAGGGACCGGTAGACGACCAGGAGGATCACGAAGACGGCGGACAAAGCCACGAGCAGGAGGATGCCGTCAATGCCGCCGAACGCTGCGGTGAGGTCTGCCGCGAGGCCGGCCGGGCCGGTCACGAAGGTCCGGGCACCGTCCGGCGCCGCCTCTTCCACCGTGGACCTCAGTTCCTTGACGGCGTCCTTGAGTTCCGCTGAGGATCCGATGGGGACCACGAACTGGACGGCCTTGGCGTCCTTGGACGGAATCGGGCCAATCACGGTGCTGCCCAGCTTGAGGCTCTCCAGGCCGGACTTCAGGGTGGCCAGTCCGCCCAGCTGCTGCGGCGTGAAGGCCTGGTCCTGCTCGATGACGACGATGCCGGGAACCTCATCGGAGTCGCGGAACTTCGCTTGCCAGTCCTGCGCCTCCGTGGCCTCGGCGCTGGCAGGGAGGAAGGATGCCTGGTCATTGGAGGAGACTTCTTCCAGGCGGCCGAAGGTGGGACCGCCTACCCCGGCCAGCCCCAGCCATGTCAGCACCAGGACAACGGGGACCAGCCAGCGCAGCCAGAACGGAACGCGTTCCCTGCCAACTTTTGAGCGTTTCATGATGCCTTCCATGGTGAGCGTGGGGAGTAGTATTTGTTCCAGCATAGATTATCTCCATAACAGAGATAAGTGCCAGTCAAGCTTTTTCGGGGTCGGCCCCCTGCCCGACAGCTGCGACAGCCGGCGATGCCCGGCGCTGGAGTAATATCCGTCAGGACGCCGGCGCAGGAAATGGGCCGTGAACAAAGACAAGGGAGGTGGAGATGGCAGAGACGAACACTCCCCAGCCATCCCCCTTCGAGCAGGCGGGACCGCAGTTCGGCCATCCGCTGCTCCGGATCCTGCAGGAGTTCACCATCGAGGCGAACCGGTACGTGGATGCCGCCGGGGACCGCAAGGACATGCACCGCACGGACATGAACGCACTCGCCGTGATCATGCGCCACACCGCCAGGGGCAACGTGGTGACGCCCGGGCTGCTGCGGAAAGAACTGAACCTTAGCTCCCCCGCCACCACGGCACTGATCGACAGGCTGGACAACTCCGGGCACGTGGTCAGGGAGCGGCAAAGCACTGACCGGCGGCAGGTCCAGCTGAAGATGACCCCCAAGGCCTTCCAGGAGGGCGGCGCCATCTTCGCCCCGCTGGCGCAGCACATGGGCAGTGCCATGGCCGGGTTCACGGAGGAGGAACTGGATACCGTCACCCGCTTCATGACGGCGATGATCGACGCCACCGTGGCGGCAAGGACAGAATCCGGGTAGCTCCCGTTCCCAAGGGGTAGCGTTTGGTTATGAGCGACCAGCAGCCTGAAGACGACGTCTACACGCATGGCCACCACGAGTCCGTAGTCCGCGCCCACGCCGCCAGGACTGCCGAAAATTCGGCCGCGTTCGTCCTCCCCTACCTCACACCGGGATCCACCCTGCTCGACGTCGGGTGCGGGCCGGGCACCATCACCTGCGACTTCGCAGCCCTGGTCAACCCCGGCAAGGTCACCGGCTTGGACCGCTCGCCGGACATCGTGGCACAGGCCCAAGCACTCGCCGTCGAGCGGAAAGTGCCCAACATCGAATTTGTGGCAGGCAACATCTACGACCTGGACTTCGCCGATGAAACGTTTGACATCGTCCACGCCCACCAGGTGCTCCAGCACCTGACCGACCCCGTCGAGGCTCTGCGCGAGATGCGCCGCGTCGCCAAGCCCGGCGGCATCGTGGCCGTCCGGGACGCAGACTTCCACGGCATGAGCTGGTACCCGGAGATCCCGGAGCTGGACGAGTGGATGGACCTTTACCAGCGGATTGCCCGGCGCAACGGAGCAGAGCCCGACGCCGGGCGGCGGCTGGTCAGCTGGGCCCAGTCTGCGGGATTCACCGACGTCGCCCCCACCAGCAGCAACTGGCTTTACGCCACGGCGCAGCAGCGCCGCTGGCAGGCACGTGTCTGGGGTGAGCGGGTGCTGCATTCCGCCTTCGCCGAGCAGGCACTGGAGTACGGATTCGCCAAGGCGGCCGACCTCGCCCGGATCGCGGCGGGCTGGCACCGCTGGGGCTCCACGGACGACGGCTGGTTCCTGATCCCGAACGGTGAGGTCATCGCGCGGGCCTAGGTTGCGGTGTCCGCCCGGCCCTGGCCCGCTGTCCCCGGCGGCTGACGGAAAGACCGGCTTTTGGCCCCGTAAGATTGTGTAGTGCAATTTTCCCTGTGGCTGGCCCTCGCGGGCGCCGGCGCCCTGATCAGCTTCACCCCGGGCGCCGGGGCCATCAACACCATGAGCAACTCGCTGAACGCAGGGTTCCGCCGGTCAATGTGGGGAATCCTGGGCCAGCAGGCGGCGCTGGTGGTGCACGTCCTGATTGTCGCCCTCGGCGTTGGCGTGCTGGTGGCCAGCTCGCCCGTTGCCTTCAACGTCATCCGCTACGCGGGCGCGGCCTACCTGGTGTACCTGGGCATCCGCCAGTTCCTCAGCAAGCCATCGGTGGCCCAGGAGCAGGCCGCCACCCTCCGGAACGAACCCGCCTGGTCCATCTTCAGGCGCGGCTTCTGGGTCAACCTGCTGAACCCGAAGGCCATCGTGTTCTTCCTGGCCTTCACCCCCCAGTTCATCCGCCCGGAACAGCCCTTGTTCACCCAGTACGCCGTGCTGACGGCCACCATTGTGGTCATCGATATTTTGGTGATGTGGTTCTTCTTTGCCGCCGCCGCCAGGTCATTCCAGCGCTTCACCAGCACGGAACGGGGCCAACTGGTCCTCAGCAGGGTGTTCGGCGCCCTGTTCGTTGGGGTGGGCATCCTGCTGGCCCTGATCCACTGACGGGCTGGTTCATGACGGGGCTTTCCGCCACAGGTGCAGGTACCCTTTTCACGCCCAGTAATGCTTCTTTACAAGCCCGTAAAACTTTGTGAACAGGCGGCTAGCCAAAGGTGATGGGAAGCGCGCATGCTTAGTTCCATGACCTCAACGTCGAGCGCATACCGCGTCATCACCGTCTGCACGGGCAACATCTGCCGGTCCCCGATGGCCGAGCTCATGCTCCAGGCAGCGCTCGAACGCGAGGGCCTGGACGGGCTGGTGGAAGTGGATTCCGCAGGCACCACCGGGTACGAGGCCGGCCGGCCCATCGATCCCCGTGCCGCTCGCCGCCTCGCAGTCACGCAACTGGCATCGGAACACCACGTGGCCCGGGAGTGGGAGCCGGAGTGGTTCCGCGAGCGCGACCTGATCCTGGCCCTGGACATTGACCACTACGCGTGGCTCAGCGAAGCCGCCCCGGACCAGGAGTCCCTGGACAAGATCCGGATGCTCCGCAGCTTCGATCCCGCCATGGCCGGGCGGGACCGGCTGGAGCAGGGCATCGAGGACCCCTGGTACGGCGGCCATGCGGATTTCGACGCCGTCTGGCACCAGATCCACACGGCGCTGCCGGGCCTGGTCCAGCACATCAAGGCAGCGGTCCTGCAGAACACGCAGCTTCAGCCGCACTAGCAGTGTCCGGGCGCAATAACGGCGCAGGAAAACATGGTGCAATCCGGCAGCAGCTGGAGTATTTTGTGCTGCATGCACGCCGCACCCAGCACCGGCAGGTACACCCGTCTCCTTGGCACCCTTGAGGAGGCGAAACCCCTGGACGCTGCCGTCAACGCCGCAGAACCGCTGGCGTCCCGCCTCATAGCGCAGCCCAACGTCCGCAGCCTGGTCCGCGGCGACACCACGGGCATTCCGCTGCACACCATCCTTACCGACGCACCCTTTGGCGCCTGGTGGTCGGCGGTGTTCCTGGACTTCTTTGACGACCAGGCTTCCCGCCGCTCCGCCCAGCGGCTGGTGGCCCTCGGCGTCATCACCGCCGTTCCCACCGCCCTGTCCGGCTGGGCAACCTGGTCCGGCAAGGACCGCGGGCTGAAGCGCGTGGGGATTGTGCACGCCGCCGCCAACGCCGCAGCCACCCTGGTGTACCTCGCCTCCTGGCGGGCCCGGTCCCGCGGAAACCACCGGCTGGGCGTGCGGCTGGCGCGGGCGGGGGCCGTCCTGCTGCTGGTAAGCGGGTTCCTGGGCGGCCACCTCAGCAGCGGCCGCCATGCCTCACGGCACGGTGTCATACATGGATGAAAGCGGCCAACGGAAAACGGTACGCTCTAGTCCATGATCCCAGCCCCCGTCATCATCGCCGTCGACGGGCGCTCCGGCGCAGGAAAGACAACCCTCGCCGTCGAACTCGCGGCCCGGCTCCGCGCCCACCACAAGGTGTCCCTGTTCCACCTTGAGGACATCTACCCGGGGTGGGATGGGCTGGCGGCAGGCGTGGAGCGCTATGTCAGCACGGTCCTCGCGCCGCTGAGCCGCGGCGAGGCGGCCACCTGGACCAGCTGGGACTGGGAGAACCATTACGACGGCGAGTCCCGGGTCACGCTGCCCGCGGAGATCGTCATCGTGGAGGGAGTGGGGGCCGCCGCCGAGGCAGCCCGGCCCATGCTTGGCGCCGTCATCTGGGCCGAGTCTCCGGACGACGTCCGCCGGACGCGGGCTCTGGGCCGCGACGGCGAAACCTATGAGCCGTACTGGGACCAGTGGGCCGCACAGGAAGAAGAGTGGCTGGGCCGCGACGACGTCCCCGCCCACGCAGATCTTCGCGTCCAGAACCTCGCTGACGGATCAGCCCCGGCGGACCTCCTGAAGCTCCTCCCCTGCCTGCCGGCCCTGGCGCCTGTCCTGGCCCCGGAACTGTCCGCACGACGCGGACTTCGGCTCCATGCCGAGCGCCTGGATGCCCTCCCGGACGCACCGGCACTGTTCCAGTCGCTGTACGGACGGTCGGCCAATGCCGTCTGGCTTGATTCCTCCAACGCTGACGCCGTCCCGGGCAGCACCGGAGAAGACAGCGAAGACCCGGCGGCCCGGACTGCTGCGGAGCGCAGCAGGTTCAGCATCATGGCGGACGACGCCGGCACCTTCGGACAGTTCGTGACGCACCGTTCGGGGGTGAGCCTGATCAGCACGGGCTCCTCCACTGCCAGGGTCCCCGGCCCCTTCTTCCGCTGGCTGGACACCGTCTGGGGGCGCCGGGCCGTACGCACCCCGGACGGCTATCCCTGCGATTTCACCCTGGGCTGGCTCGGCTGCCTGGGCTACGAGCTGAAGCGCGAAACGGGCGGCAGCGACCTGTCCGCGCCCACCCCGGACGCTGCCCTGATCTTCGCCGGCCGGGCCGTGGTCCTGGACCATGCCGAAGGCGCCGCCTGGCTTCTGGCACTGGACGCCCCCGACGCCGGCGAGTGGCTGGCGCAGGCCAGGGCAGCAGTGGAAGCCGCCGGCGGCGGCGCACGGCCGCCGTCGGATGGCCCGGCAGCGCAAGCCGGCGGCAGCACCGGCGTCGCGCTTTCCACAGCGCCGGCCTTCCGCAGCCGGGACACAGGTGCGCGGTACCGGGAGAAGATCACCGCCGCCCAGCACCAGATCGCCCAGGGAAACACGTATGAGGTTTGCCTGACCACCACGCTCGAAGCCAGGGTGCAGGCAGCGTCGCTGGATGCGTGGACCACCTACCTCGCGCTGCGCCGGAGGAACCCGGCCCCCTTCGCCAGCTACCTTCGGCTGGGAAACCTTGCCGTGGCCAGCACCTCGCCCGAGCGGTTCCTAAGGATCGCGTCCGACGGCGGCATGCGCGCCGAACCGATCAAGGGCACCCGGCGCCGGGCTGCCGACCCGCAGGAGGACAGCCGGCTGCGCGTGGACCTGGCCACATCCCTGAAGGACAGGGCCGAGAACATCATGATCGTGGACCTGCTGCGCAACGACCTCAGCCATTTCGCGGAGCCCGGTTCCGTGACGGTCAGCCGGCTCTGCGCGATCGAGAGCTATGCCACGGTCCACCAGATGGTCAGCACCATTGACGCCCGCCTCCTCCCGGGCGCACCGCGGGCCGAGGCAGTCGCTGCGTGCTTCCCGGCCGGCTCCATGACCGGCGCCCCCAAGATCAGCACCATGGCCATCCTGGACCACCTGGAGGCAGGTCCGCGCGGACTGTACTCGGGGGCCATCGGCTACTTCTCACTCAACGCGGCGGCCGACCTCGCCGTCGCCATCAGGACACTGGTCATCAGCACGGCCGGCGACGGGACGGCTGAACTCTCGCTCGGCGTCGGCGGTGCCATCACCTCGGACTCCGTCCCGGACGACGAATACGACGAAATACGCACCAAGGCCTACGGGGTCCTCTCCACCCTCGGCGCCGCCTTCCCCGGCGACTGACGCCATCGGCTCCCCGGGGCATCCACTCCGCGGACGCCCGTTTAGGAAGACGCCCCCGGGGGTACGCCCCTGACCTAGCTGAACCGCCCAAGCCAGGCGGCGGACCCGTCCCTGGGTGCTTCCACACAAGTTAGGTATGCCGCGTGACGGAACCGTCCCCTCCCCAGACCAGCAAGGCACCGCGCAGCGTCAAGTACGTTCTCATGCTTGGCGCCCTGGCCGCGCTCCCCGCCCTCACCACGGACATGTACCTGCCCTCACTGCCCGCCGTCGAGGCCGACCTCCACACCACCCAGACCGCTGTCCAGCTGACGTTGTCCGGAACCCTGGTGGGCGGCGGAATCGGGCAGCTGGTGATCGGCCCGTTCTCGGACCGGTTCGGCCGGCGGCTTCCGCTGCTCATCGGCATCTCGCTGCACGTAGCCATCTCGCTGCTGTGTTCCCTGACGCCCAACATCGAAACGCTGACAGGGCTGCGCGTGCTGCAGGGCTTCTTCAACGCCGCCGCTGCCGTGGTGGCACTCGCCGTGATCCGCGACCGCTTCGTCGGCTCCGACGCCGCCCAGCTGCTGTCCCGGCTGATGCTGGTCATCGGCGTGGCTCCGCTCCTGGCCCCCACCGTGGGCCAGGCCATCGCCGGGTTCTGGAACTGGCGCGCCGTCTTCTACGCACTGGCACTCATCGGGCTGGTCCTGGTGGCAATTGTCTGGAAGTTCATGCCGGAAACGCTGCCCGGGGACAGCCGCAGCCCGGGCCACCCCCGGCACGTGGCCGGCGCCTACTGGGTGCTGCTGCGGGACAGGCACTTCATGGCGCTGGCCGTTATCCCCGGACTGGGGCTGGCCCTGATCATGAGCTACGTGGTGGGTTCGCCCTTCGTCTTCCAGAACGAATACGGCCTCACCGCCCAGCAGTTCGCCCTCGTGTTCGCCCTCAACGGCGCCGCACTTGTCCTCTCGGCCCAGCTCAACGCCGCCCTGGTCCGGAAGTTCCCGCCCGTCCGCATCCTGCGCACCGCCCTCCTGGTCCAGTTGAGCCTGGCCCTGGTGCTGCTCGGTGTGGTGGCCACGGGTGCCGGCGGCGCGGCCGGCCTGGTGGCCGGCCTGTGGCTGGTCCTGTCAGCCCAGGGCATGATCCCGGCGAACGCCTCCGTGCTCGCGCTGCACAACTACGGCCACATGGCGGGAACGGCGGCGGCTGTCATCGGGGCCCTGCAGTCCGGTGTCGCCGGACTGGTGAGCCCCCTGGTTGGGCTCCTGGGCGGGAATTCCCTGTCGATGGCCAGCGTCATGATCGGCAGCTGCACCGTGGCGGTGCTGGTGCTTGCCCTGGGAACCCCCGCCTACCGCAACGGCGGCTGGCCCGAGCACGCCGGGCACGACGACGGGCAGCGGGTCAGTGCCGACTGACAACTTACTGGACAGGTCTTAGTGGAAAGGGTCTTACTGGACAGTGTCGTCTTACTGGACAGTGGCCGTCAGCCGGGCCACGTTGTCCACGTACCGGGCGGCGAGCGGCCGGTTGAGCCAGTCCGCGAGCTTGAGCTCGTGGGAGATGTCCCGGTAGGTGTCCTCCACCGCCCGCATCTTGTTCACGATGTCCTCACCCAGCAGCATCACTGACACCTCCAGGTTCAGCGAGAAGGACCGCATGTCCATGTTGCTGGACCCCAGGACCGCTACCTCGTCATCGATGGTGAAGTGCTTGGCATGCAGCACGAACGGGGCTTTATAGAGGTAGATCCGTACCCCGGCTTCGAGGAGTGCCTCGTAATAGGACCGCTGGGCGTGGTGGACCAGGAACTGGTCCCCCTTCTCCGAGACGAACAGTTCAACATCCACGCCGCGCTGGGCCGCGGTGGTGATGGCGTAGAGCAGCGAGTCGTCCGGCACGAAGTAGGGGCTGCAGATGGAGATCCGGTGCTGGGCCGAATAGATGAGGGTGTTGAAGAGCCGGAGGTTGTTCTCCGTAATGAACCCCGGACCGCTGGGAACCACCTGGGCCGTGACGGTGCCGGGTTCCGGGTTCGCCGGGAGCTGCAGCTGGTGTTCCAGCGACTCGTCAGTCTCGCTCAGCCAGTCGGTGGCGAAGACGACGTTCAGGGTGGTCACGATGGGGCCGCGCAGGCACGCCATCAGTTCCACCCATTCACGGCCGGCCTTGCGGTGCCGCGGGTTGTTGTAGGAGGGCTCGATCAGGTTCTGCGAACCCGTGAAGGCGATCTCGCCGTCGATCACCATGATCTTGCGGTGGTTCCGCAGGTCAGGGCGGCGCCACTGTCCGTGGATGGGCAGGAGGGGCAGCATCCGCTTCCACTGGATCTTGCCCGCGCGGAGGCGGTTGAGCAGCTTCCGGTACCCCTTGATGCGCAGCGTTCCGATGTGGTCGAACAGGAGCCGCACCTCCACGCCCCGTTCGGCGGCTTCCTCCATGGCGGTGAGCAGGTCGTTGGTGACGTGGTCCGAACTCATGATGTAGAACTCGGCGTTGACGAACTTTTTCGCCTTCCGCACAGCCTTGGTCATTTCCAGGATGGAATCCGGATAGCCGGGGATCAGGTCCACGGAGTTTCCGTCCACCATGGGCAGCGAGCCCAGGGTGCGGTTGAGCTCAGCAGCGGACTTCACCCACTCCGGGCCGGGGTAGTCGCTTTCCGCATCCGAAAGTGCGGTGATGCCCGCCTGCACGCGTTCGTTGACCAGCTGCTGCTGTGCCCGCCGGCGGCTGGACAAGCGGAAATTGCCGAACAGCAGGAACAGGACGATGCCCACGAACGGAATGAAGAAGATACCCAGCAGCCAGGCCATGGCGGTGGTAGGGCGCCGGTTGCCGGGAATGATGCCCAGCGCCAGGATCCTGATGGCCAGGTCGGCGAAGCCCAGGAGCACCACCACCCATGTGGGCGCGGTGCCGGCAAGCGAAAAAGGCCACAACACGTCTAAAACCCCCGGGGAGATTGGGCCCCGGAGGACGGCTTCCGGCCGGTGCACTCTGCCCAGCTTATCCGCGGTACAGCACTAAGCTGGTGCCATGACCTCTCCAGCCCCCGTGGTTCTTGCCTTCCTCGATCCTGCTTTCCCCGACGGCAGGGTGGCCGATGCCACCAAACCCCAGCTGCTGGTCACGGATTTGGGGGTCACCCGCGGCGACGGCGTCTTCGAAACCATGCTGGCCGTGGGTGGAACGGTGCGGAAGATGCAGGCGCACCTGGACCGGCTTGGGGGCTCCGCCGCGGCACTGGACCTGGCCATCCCGGACCAGGAGGCATGGCGGCGCGTTATTGCGGCTGTGGTGGCCCGGCACCGGTCCGAGAACCCGCCGGCAGACCCCGCCGCCGATGAACTGGTGGTCAAACTGGTGGTCACCCGCGGCGTCGAAGGCGAGGCGCCCACGGCCTGGGTGCAGGCGTCGCCGGCCGGGGCTGCCGGCCGCAGGCAGCGCGAAACGGGCATCGACGTCATCCTCCTTGACCGGGGCTACGACAGTGATGTGGCCGAACGGGCGCCCTGGCTGCTCCTCGGCGCCAAAACCCTTTCCTACGCCGTCAACATGGCAGCGCTGCGCCATGCCCACAAACAGGGCGCCGACGACGTCATCTTCCTGTCCTCCGATGGCCGCGTGCTGGAAGGCCCCACGTCCACGGTGCTGCTTGCGCATGTGGAGAAGTCCGACGACGGCACAACAGTGAAGCGCCTCATTACGCCCCAGCTGGACAGCGGCATCCTGGCCGGCACCTCCCAGGGCGCCCTCTTCGCGGCCGCCAAGGCGGCGGGGTGGGAACTGGGCTACGGTCCCCTGGAGCCCCGGGACCTCATGGACGCGGATGCGGTCTGGCTGATCTCCAGCGTCCGCCTGCTGGCGCCCGTAAACCGGATCGACGGCAAGGAAATCGGCACCCCGTCCGTCCAGAAGGAACTGACCGCCGAGTTGAGCGAACTTATCGCCGGCATCCACTAGGCCGCAACAAGCGGCGCAATCCCTTTTCCCACTCCCGCATCACCCGTAAGGTGTGGACCATGGACTCGCGAAACCTGCCGATTGAAAACCTGTCCTTCGACGACTGCTGGGAACTCCTCGACAATGACGCGGTGGGCAGGCTGGCCATCGTGGTGGACGAGCATCCCGAGATCTTCCCCGTGAACTACGCCGTCCACCTGCGCAGCATCGTCTTCCGCACCGCACCCGGGTCAAAGCTTTGGGGCGCCAGGATGGAACGGCCGGCAGCACTGGAAATAGACGGCTACGACCCCGCATCGGAACAGGCCTGGAGCGTAGTGGTTCGCGGCGAAACGGAAATCATCGAGGACCAGGGCGTGAAGGATGCGGTGGACGCACTCGGCCTGGAACCGTGGCAGCCGGGCGAAAAGGCCCACTACGTGCGGCTGAACGCCAAAGCACTGACGGGGCGCCGGTTCCGCGTGAACCGGCCGGACATCTGGAACACCCGCCTGCAGGACCGGCGCCGCGCGTCCTTCGAATAGCGCTGCCCGGGCAATCCGCCGTCAGCGGGCCCCGGGGTCAGGCGGCGGGGCCTGCCGCCTGACGTGACAGCTGTGCCTCCAGCCCGGACAGCAGGATGCCAAGTCCCTGGTCAAGCTCCGCCTCGCCGTCGTACTCTGCCAGGGCGGGAGCAAGGGCACGCAGCTTGGGGAATTCCTTCGCCGGCAAACGGTGGAGCCCCAGGCGCAACAGCACCTCGTTCTCTTCCGGATCCACCACGTACTCCTGCAGCTCGTTCAGGATGTGCCCGTAGAGGAAGCCGTAGTAGGCGCGGTAGACGTGGAGGGCATCGGCCGGCGCGAATCCTGCCGAGCCCAGCAGGGACAGGATCTGTTCCAGCGGCCGCAGCGTGCCCAGGGGGCGAAGGCCCAGGGGCGTGGAAAGGGGCCGCGTGACCAACAGGGGAACCACATTGGGATGCTGCAGGGCGAGCGCCCGCAAGCTGTGGGCGATCTTCCGCAGCTGGGCTTTCCAGTCCGGGTCCGATGGATGGATGCTTAGCTGGTTGAGTACCAGCTCGGTAACCCCGTCCAGCAGTGCGGCGCGGTTCTCGGCGTAGCGGTAGAGGCTCATCGGATCCCGGCCGAGTTCCTGCCCCAGCCGGCGCATGGTCAGGGCCTCCAGGCTTTCGGCGTCCACCAACTCCAGGGCCTTGGCCAGCACAATGTCCCTGCTCAGCCTCGTTTTGGCCTGCCCGGGCTGGGAAGTGTTGGCGGAAGTCATCACAAAGGTCCTCACTGGCGGCCCTCGTCCCGAAGTAACTGGGACGGTTGCCTCATATCTGGTCTACAGGTAAAGTCTACATCGTAGACAAGATGAACTCTTGAGCTTTTCGGGACCTCTCAAGGAAAGCGGCTACACAATCCTTTGCCACCTTGTGCAGGGCATCGAGGTTCGCCGCTGGAGCCTACCGGCGGCACCACGCACCGAGCGAAGGGACGCCTCATGGCCAATTCGCAGTTTGATCTTTTCCTCCACGAAGCCACCTACGCAGACAATGCCTCGGAAGCCAGCCTGGACCGCGACCGCCTCTACGGGCTGTACACCAGCTGGTGCTTCGTCAACGAGCAGCCCACCGGCACCGAGTCCAGTTTCTGGGCTGCCATGAAACACAAAGTCTCGGTTCGCCGCAACGGACTGCGCATGAAGGGGCCGGCCGCTGCGGACTACATCCTCAGCAGCTACCCGCGGCTTGTTTAAGGCCCCCCGGGCTGCCAACGGGCCGCAGGGTAACCAGCGGCGCACGATGACATGCTGTGGCACTTTTGTGCCGCAGCATTTTCATGCCCTGATGCACCCTGGAACCAGGCAAAGGGGCCGTCCCCCAGGCGGGAATCCCTAGGTGGGAATGATCCGGAAAAGGAACCTGGTGCGGACCATCACCCACAACAGGCCCAGGACCACGGCGTAGGCCGCGGTGTTGAGGAAGATGCTCTGCTGCTGGAGCGCCGGGATGTTTGTGACGACGGCGATCAGCACCACATGCATGATGAAGACATACAGCGTGGCGCGGCCCAGCGGAATCAGGAACCAGCCCAGGGCACGCTCCACCGGTTTCCAGTAAGCGCTGAGGAACGCGTAGGCGGCTACCACCAGGACCAGGACGTTGAACAGCCGGCCGGGCGCCAGGTAGGTCCGGCCGAAGAGTGCGTCATACATGGCGCGGTAGGAGGCGTCCGGCATGAGCGCCAGGCGGACGTCGTAGTTGTTGGCCAGGTACGGATTCCCCCAGGACAGGAAGGCCAGCGCAAACGCTGCCGCAGTGCAGGCCGCCACCACCCACGTGTGCGCCGACAACCACGCAACGATGCTGCGGCGGTAGTAGCCAACAACCAGGCCGAGGACGAAAAGCACCTGCCACACCAGCAGGGGAAACGAGTCCTCAAACTGGGATGGCAGGATCCTGAACCGGGTCACGGCGCCCACTGCGTACACGGCGAACGTCGCCAGCAAAACCCAGACGGCCTTGCCACGGTTCAGCGCCGCAAGGATCAGCGGGCTGGCCAGCAGGAGTACCACATACAGTCCCATGACGTTGAACTGCCAGGGACCGAACTGCAGCAGCACGATGGCCGGCAGCACCTGCGGCGGCACGGGGAACTGGAACAGCGACGACATGCCGGCGTAGAGGTCGTAGGTCCGGCCGGCACCGCTGTGTCCCGCGCCGCCGGTCCCCTGGTCCACGAACGTGGTCAGGGCCTCAGTGTGGAAGAACGGGAGCAGGGAAAGAAGGAAGACGCCGATCAGCACGGCCAGGGCGGTCACGTAGAGCTTCCCGGCCCGGCGGGACGTCAGGTCCACCACCCGGCCGAAGTCCTCCTTGGCCTTGGGCCCGTACACCATGCCCACCACCAGGCCGGAGAACAGGACGAACAGCTCCGCGCCTGACACGAAGCCCACCGCCTCCTGGGTGAGCAGCTGGAACAGTGAGGCCATGCCCAAGTGGTTGACCACCACAAAGACAATGGCCAGTCCGCGCAGCAGGTCCACCCGCGAATCCCTGGTGGAAGGGTCCTGGTAGCTCCAGGACGTGGCGGTGTTGATCCGGCGGGGAACCTGCCACAGGGCCACCAGGAGGATGACCATGGCGGCACCAACGGTCCAGGGGGCGGCGCCGGAAAGCGTGTTGGCCCGCACGTAGGTGCCCGTGGACGCCACATCCGTGACAGGGC
Organism: Arthrobacter sp. NicSoilC5; assembly: GCF_019977395.1. Taxonomy (NCBI): domain Bacteria; kingdom Bacillati; phylum Actinomycetota; class Actinomycetes; order Micrococcales; family Micrococcaceae; genus Arthrobacter; species Arthrobacter sp. NicSoilC5. The sequence continues at coordinate 2,607,912 of NZ_AP024660.1, forward strand.
CGGTGACCATCGGCGATGCCTTCAGCCTGTCCAGGGCGGCCTTGGCAATATCCGGGCTTCCCGTGAGCAGCCAGCTTATACTTGCCACGCCGGTATCCCGCGTGCTGGTCCGCTCGTCCCACACCACGGCGGCCGTCCCGGCGAAAGCGGGTGACGTGGCAGTGGCCACCACCTGGTCCCACCAGCCCGTCTTGATGTCCGCCTCGGGCGCCCCACCGGACGCAGGGCTGTAGAAGGCCGAAGTCTGGAGGAGGAAAGGCTTTTTGCGTCCCTCGGCGTAGGTGCCGTAGAAGTTTTCGCCGCCGGAGGCCGTCAGCATCTCCTGGAGTTCGCCCGGACGCGGCGTCGTGTTGACGGCGGCCCCGCCGGCAGTGTCGTCGTGATAGGCGGTCAGGCCCACCCAGTCCACGGCGTCATCGCCCGGGTAGTAGGGGGCATAGGCGCTGTCGCTTCCGTTCCAGGTCCCGTCCCCGTTCGTATCCAGGAGGGAAAACCCGTCGCTTCCCGGCTGCGGGGCATTCCGGTTCCGTTCAAAGGGGTAGTCCTTGCCCAGGTAAGGCGCCCACACCATGGCGGCCCGGCCGCCGTCGTCCTTCTTGAAGGCTGCCGCCACGGCCTGGAAGGCCTGCCGGTACGTGGCCGGCTGCTGGCCCCAGGCCACCCAGCTGGCATTCATATCGGGGGCGAACCGGACCAGCAGTTGGCCCTTGAACCCCGATGTCAGGTCGCGGACCTGGGCTGCGAACGCTTCCGCCTCCGCGGGGCCGAGCTGGTCCAGGGGCACCGACGGCTTCACCGTGAGCAGGGCGTGGGCGCCTTTGGCTGCAGTCTGCTGCAGGAAGCCGTCGATGTCATTCCGCTCCGATTCGCGGTACGGAATGGTGATGTCGTGGCCGAAGACGGCGGGGCCGGCGCCCAGCCTGTCGCTGAAGCCCGCGGCCGTATCCTCGCCCCACTCGAGGACCGCCCCCAGCCACGGCTTGCCCTTGTCCGGTGCAGCAGGCGCCGCGTGCGCCGGGCCCGCCGGGACCACCAGGGCCAGGAGGGCGATGAACGCCGCGGCGAAAAAGGCTGCGATGGATCGCGGACGGTTTCGCCGGATGGCGGCGTGGTGGTGCGATACGTGTGCCCGCATGCTGACAAGGACCCCCCGGTACTCATTGCTCTGGATACGGGGCGGCGCCCCCGGTAAGAACTTTATCGGCCCATGGGCATAACCCGTGCCGTGACGCGGACGGCTCAATTACGGAACATGACGACGGCGGCGATGCGGCCGGGCGCGGCAGGTGTTACGTTTTTGGGGAGTAATGAGTACCGGCGCCAAGCCCTGACTTGCCGGTCGGCAACCCTCCCTTTCGCGGCGGGGTGCCTCAGGTGAATACTCGGCATATCGACCGATTCGAGCTGCAAGCGTGAGAGAAGGAGATCCGTCGTGTCCGACGCACCCGCCCCTGACGAAAGACTGTCCTACCGCCTGATTACGGGCGCGGACAACCGTGAATTCTGTGAGCGGATCTCCGCTGCACTCGCCGATGGCTACGTCCTGCACGGCAGCCCGGCGGCGACCTTCAACGGCACCACCGTCATCGTGGCGCAGGCAATCGTCCTTCCGGCCGCGATCGCTTCAGCCGACGCCGCCGTGGCCACCGCCGTGGACCAGCTCGATGCCGAATTTGAGGGCGAGTTCGACGGCGAGGGCCACGCATGAGCTACGCGGGAGACCTGACGCCGCAGGAAGCCTGGGCCAAGCTGGAGCAGGGCGCCATCCTGGTGGATGTCCGCACCGAGGGCGAATGGGCCCACATCGGCATCCCGGACACCAAGGCGACGGACAACGATCCCCTGTTCATCCAGTGGACCTTCCCCGGCGGCATCCCCAACCCGGACTTCGTCAAGGACCTCCAGGAGCAGGCGCCGGAGGATCCCCACGCGGAACTGCTGTTCCTGTGCCGGTCCGGCCAACGGTCCATCGCGGCCGCGACTGCCGCCACCCAGGCCGGCTTCACCGCGTACAGCGTGCTGGAGGGCTTCGAAGGCGAGCCCGACCGCTATGGCGAGCGGACCGTCAATGGCTGGAAGAACCGCGGCCTCCCCACCAACCTCGGAAAGAACTAAGTGACCTTCAACCCAGACGCCCCCGGCTGGAACCCCGACACCCAGGCAGTCCGCGGAGGCCTGGACCGCTCCAACTTCCAGGAAACATCCGAGGCCATCTTCCTGAACTCAGGGTTCGTCTACGAATCCGCCGCGGCAGCCGAACGCGCCTTCACCGGCGAGGACGAGCGCTTTGTCTACTCCCGCTACGGCAACCCGTCCGTGGCCACCTTCCAGGAACGGCTCAGGCTGCTCGAAGGCACCGAAGCATGCTTCGCGACGGCGTCGGGCATGTCCGCCGTGTTCACCGCGCTGGGCGCCCTGCTGGCTGCGGGCGACCGGGTGGTGGCCGCCCGGTCACTGTTCGGTTCGTGCTTTGTGATCCTGAACGAGATCCTGCCCCGTTGGGGTGTGGAGACGGTCTTCGTGGACGGCCCGGACCTGGACCAGTGGCGCGAAGCCCTGTCCAAGCCCACCACCGCCGTCTTCTTCGAGTCCCCGTCGAACCCCATGCAGGAGATCGTGGACATCGCCGCCGTCAGCGAACTGGCGCACGCGGCCGGGGCCACCGTAGTGGCGGACAACGTCTTTGCCACTCCCCTGCTGCAGCGCTGCGGGGACCTCGGCGCCGACGTGATCGTCTACTCCGGCACCAAGCACATCGACGGGCAGGGCCGGGTGATGGGCGGAGCCATCCTGGGCACCAAGGAATTCGTCGACGGACCGGTGAAGCAGCTGATGCGCCACACCGGCCCCGCGCTTTCCGCTTTCAACGCCTGGGTCCTGACCAAGGGCCTGGAGACCATGGGCCTGCGCGTCAACCACTCCTCGGCCACCGCACTCCGGCTCGCAGAATGGCTTGAGGAACAGCCGGCGGTGAGCTGGGTCAAGTACCCGCTCCTGAAGTCGCACCCGCAGTACGGGCTGGCGGCAAAGCAGATGAGTGCAGGTGGCACGGTCCTTACCTTCGAGCTCGCTCCTTCCGCCGGACGCACGGGCAAGGAAGCGGCGTTCGCACTGCTGGACGGACTGCGGATCATCGATATCTCCAACAACCTCGGTGACGCAAAGTCCCTGATCACTCACCCCGCCACCACCACCCACCGGGCCATGGGCCCGGAGGGGCGGGCCGCCATCGGCCTGAGCGACGGCGTGGTCCGGCTCTCGGTGGGGCTCGAGGACCCGGAGGACCTCCTCCGCGACCTGGAACAGGCGCTGAAGCAGATCTAGCGGGGGCGGGACCAGATCCGCCTGGCCAAATACAGATGTCAGTGCCTCGTTGGATGATGTCGGTATGGGAACCAGCGGTGTCGGGGTGGTGCTGGCGTCACTCGATGCCTCTGTTGCCGCCCTTGATTCGCTGAACCGTGAGGACTCTTTCCTTGCTGCCGGGGCGGGTGCTGGTGCCGGTATGGATGTGTTGCAGCGTCGGTATGGGATCAGGCTGGAAAGGCTTGAGGTTGCGGCCCGGCTGGAGGCGCAGCTCGCTGCGGTGAAGGCACAGGACACTGCCGAGGCAGTGGAGTTCCAGCGCGCCCTGACCCCGCCGGACGCCTCGATCCATGACCGCACTTACGCTGACATGTCGGTGGTGGAGGAGATCGCCGGTGTCCTGACTATCAGCTCCGCGGCCGCGGGCGCTTTGGTGGACCAGTCACGGCGGATCTGTTCCCTGCCGCCGGTGTTCCAGGCCTTGGCCGCGGGCGCGATGTCGTGGCAGCACGCCCGGATTGTCGCCGACGAAACCGAGGCCTCACCCCGGAGGGCGCGCTGAAGCTGGTGGCGCATTTCTTCGACCCTGACGCACCCCAGCCCGCCCGCGGCGCGGCCCCGGGTGACCTCGTCCCGTCAAGGTTCCGGGCCAAGGTCCGTGGGTGGCGGGAACGCCACCATCCGGAATCGATCGAGAAGCGCCATGTAAAAGGGGTAGCTGACCGGCGGATGGAATACACCCCCGAGCGGGACGGTATGGCCTGGGTCTCGCTCTACCTCCCCGGGGACACCGCCTGCGCCATCTGGAACCGCACCACCGCCACCGCCCGCGGACTCCAAGGTCCCACCGAAGAGCGCACCCTCACCCAGCTCCGCCCCGACATCGCCGCCTCCCTGCTGCTGGGGGCTGGCATGAAGCCCGCAGCCGGGGAGACCGCCGCCCACGCCGAGGAAGACGGTCCCGGCCCCGGCGTTCAGGGCACGCAGGGTGTCACCGGGATCGGGCAGGTCCCCACCCCGCGGGCCGACGTCCTGGTGATGGTGCCCGTATTCTCCCTCCTCGGAGTGACCGATGAACCCGCCGTACTGGATTGTTTCGGGCCGATCCCGGCGTCCATGGCACGGAAACTTGTCGCCGACGGGGCGGAATCGTTCTACCGGGTCCTCATCGACCCCCGCGACGGCGCACCCCTGGAAATCGGAAGGAAGAACTACCGGCTCACCGAGGCCATCAAACGTTGGATCAGGATGCGCGACACCAAGTGCAGCTTCCGGGGCTGCACCAACCGCACCCCCGACAACGAAACCGACCACCTACAAGCCTGGCAACACGGCGGCACCACCAACGTCAGCAACCTGGCCCAACTCTGCCCCAAACACCACCGGCTCAAACACCACAGCCAATGGACACCGGACCCGGCCAACACGAATGAACCACCCGGCTGGACCTCACCAACGGGACGGCACTACAACGCCGAATACCAGGACTCAGAACCAACCCGCTGGCCCCCGGGCATCCTGCCAACACAACGAAGCCCGCTGGAACAGGTCCTTCTACAGCGCCTCGCTACCTAGCACCTGCTTCGCTCCGGGTCTCTACACCTGCCGTTCTACAAGACACCTGAGGTTCTACAAGTCTGCGCGCCTGGCGGCTCTTGCCCCGTCAGGCCTGCCGGACACGCAGCAGCTCGGGCGTGGCCGCCACGTCCGCAAGGTCCAGCGCATCACGCATGGTCAGGTGGACGGCCTGCCGGACCACCGCGCCGAACCCCATGTCCTCCGGCGGTTGCCCCGCCAGGGCCTTGTCGCGGGCGCGGCGCTGTTCAGCGGACCCTGTCCCGCGCGCGATGATGTCCTCCACCCCCTGACGGGCCAATGCGAGCTCGCCCTGTTCGTCAAGGACGGGGGCCAGGTAATCCACCAGGGAACGCACCACATCCGCAGCCGGCGCCGGCCGGAAGTTGCCAAAGTCCAGCAGTTCGCCGCTCAACCCGGCACTGCTGGCCTGCCAGGACGCCATCCGCAGCAGGACGGTGGGAACGGGCGCAGGGTCCACGTCGTCCCGCCACTCCCGGCTGGCGGATTCCACAAGTGCCCGGACCAGCACGGCGATGAGTGCGGCGTCCCCGGCCCGGAGGCATACGTCCGCCACCCGCACCTCCACCGTGGGGTGGTTGCGGGAGAGCCGCGCGTCGAAATAGAGCATGCCCTCGTCGAGCATGACGCCGCTGTCCAGCAGCCGGGTCACCACCCGGCGGTAGGCAGGGTACGTCCCGTAGATGCCGGCCGGGCCGGCTGTGGGCCAGCGGTTCCAGGCCTGGGTGCGGTAGCTTTCGAAGCCGGTGGGGACGCCGTTCCAGAACGGCGAGTTCGCGCTCAGCGCCGTGAGGACAGCCAGTTTGTCGCGGATGCGGTCCAGGACCGCCACCCCTTCCTCCGGCGATTCGATGAAGGTGTGGACGTGGAAACCGCAGGTGAGCTGTTCCTGGGCGGTGAGGCCGAAGCGCTCCAGCATCCTGGCATAGCGCGGGTCGGGTGTGGTGTGGCTGGGCGATGCCACGGGTGAGGTGGCCAGCGCCGCCACCCTGGCTCCGTGCTTCCGGGCTGCCTGGTCGGCCAGCGCCCGGCCTGCCCGGATCTGCTCCAGCAGGCCGCCGTACTCCCGGCACGGCCGGGTCTGCGTCTCGATCTGCTCAAGCTTGAGCTCGGCACTCAGGCCCATCTCGTCGTCGTAATCCGCCTGGTTGCCGGCATGGCGGCCATCCAGGTCCACGGGAAGATCGTCTGCTGCGACGCGGTGGCTGGCGAGGAGGGCGTCGGCCAGGGCAAGCGGCTCCCCTGACTCCGGATCAACGATCAGGAGTTCTTCCTCTACGCCAAATGTACGCATACGAATATTCTGCGGCAGCGGGCGGCCATTGGAACCGTGGCCCGCCGTTCATGACGAAGCGTGAATGGGTCAGTCCTGGAAGTACTCCACCTTGGCGCCGATGGTGTTCAGCCGCTCCGCCAGGTCCTCGTAACCACGCTCGATCACATAGATGTTCCGCAGCTCGGACACACCCCGCGCTGCGAGCATGGCCAGCAGGAGGCAGGCGGCAGGCCGGAGCGCGGGCGGGCAGCCCACCTCGGCGGCGCGCCACTTGGTGGGTCCGTTGACGTAGATCCGGTGCGGGTCCAGGAGCTGCACCTGCGCGCCGAGCCGGTTCAGCTCCGTCAGGTAGATGGCGCGGTTCTCGTATACCCAGTCGTGGATCATGGTCTGGCCGTGGGCGTTCGCAGCAATGACGGCGAAGAACGGCAGGTTGTCGATATTCAGCCCGGGGAAAGGCATGGGGTGGATCTTGTCCTCCGGGGCACGCAGCTCGGAGGGTTTGGTGGTCACGTCCACCAGGCGGGTGCGGCCGTTGCGGGCCATGTACTCGCCCGAAATCTCCAGCTTCTGCCCCATCTGGCCCAGAGTGGCCAGTTCGATCTCCATGAATTCGATGGGTACCCGGCGCACGGTGACCTCGGAGTTGGTGACGATGCCGGCCGTGATGAGGCTCATGGCCTCGATGGGATCCTCGGAGGGGAAGTATTCAATCTCGGCATCGATTTCCGGCTGCCCGGTGATCTTCAACGTGGTGGTGCCCACGCCTTCAATGGTGACGCCGAGCATCTGCAGGTAGAAGCACAGGTCCTGCACCATGTAGTTGGGGCTGGCGTTGCGGATCACGGTCGTTCCGGCGCGGTGCGCCGCGGCCATGATCGCATTTTCGGTGACGGTGTCCCCGCGTTCGGTGAGGACGAAGGAGCGGTCCCGGGTATCGGCGGGCGGCGCCTGCACGGTGTAGAAACCTGCGGTGGCCTCCACTGACAGGTCGAACTCGCGCAGTGCCTGCATGTGGGGCTCCACGGTCCGGGTGCCCAGGTCGCAGCCGCCGGCGTAGGGAAGCCGGTACTCACGGGACTCATCCAGCAGGGGGCCCAGCAGCATGATGACGCTGCGGGTCCGGCGTGCCGCGTCCACGTCCATGGCGTCCAGGTCCAGGACGGCAGGCCGGCGCAGGCGGAGATCCGTGTCATTGAGCCAGGTGCACTCGACGCCGATGCTGGTCAGGACCTCGACGATGCGGTTGACTTCCTCGATCCGGGCCAGGCGCCGGAGCACGGTGGTGCCCCTGTTGATCAGGCTGGCGCACAGCAGGGCGACGCCGGCGTTCTTGCTGCTGTTGACGTCGACGGCTCCGGACAGGGTGCGGCCGCCTTCCACCCGCAGGTGGGTCATCTGCGGCTTGGCCACGTTCACGATGCTGCGGTCAAAGATGTTTTCCAGCCGCTGGATCATTTTCAGGCTCAGGTTCTGCTTGCCCTGTTCCATCCGGGCCACGGCGCTCTGGCTGGTGCCAAGTTCGGCGGCCAACTGCCCCTGGGTCCACCCTTTCTCGCTCCGGGCGTCCCTCAGCATGGCGGCAACGTGTTCAGCGGTCTCCTGGGTCATACCGCGAATATATCATAAATGAGCTATCCAGCCTTCGTGGCAGCCACCCACGGGCGCGGAAGGGGGCTCCAGGAGGGCGGTACCCATTCGGTGCGATAGGGAGCCCCGCCTGTCCCCCGGGCGGGTGGCTTAACTCCCCAGCCACACCATATTCCAGGTACCGGCCGTAACAGCTGCGAAAAGGGCGAGTCCGGCCACCAGGACGCCGCCTGCCACCACCCAGAGGTCCAGCGGGCTGAAGGTGGACCCCCGGGCCCAGGTCCGCCGGCCGCCGCCGAAACCCCTCGCCTCCATGGTGACGGCGAGCCTCGATGCACGGCGGATGGCCTGGACCAGGAGCCCGAAACTTTGCCCGAGTGTCGCCTTCACCCGCTGCCCCAGGCTGCCCCGCGCACCTACGCCGCGGGCACGCCGCGCCATCCCGATGGTCTGCCATTCCTCGGCCATGAGCCCCACCAAACGCATCGCAGCCAGGGTTCCCAGGACGAACCGGTGCGGCAGGCGTGCCTTCTGCGCGAGCGCGTCGGCGAGGTCGGTGGGATCGGTGCAGCTCATCAGGAGCACCGCCGGGAGGGCGATCGCAAAACCGCGCAGCAGGAATCCTATGCCGAGCTGGAGGGAACCCTCGCTCATGGTCCAGATGCCGGCGTCGAGCAGGATCCTGCCGCTGTCCGGCGCCAGGATGGAGGTGCTCCAGCCTCCCACGGCAGCGGCGAGGATCAGCGGCCAGCCGCGCTGCCACAGCAGGGACAGGGTGAGCCCGGCCAGGGGAAACAACAGAAGTTCGAACACCAGGGCCACGGACGCGGACACCCAGTCGATGGACAGCGCCAGGACGGCCGTGATGAGCAGGACGGCCGCGAACTTGCTCAAAGGGTTGGCGCGGGCAAGGAGGGCGTGGTTGCCGCTCAAGGTGAGTTGCTGCCTCATGGCGCCACCGCTTCCGCCACGGCCATCCGCAGTTCCGCCCCGCCCAGCGCCTCCGTGAATTCGGCATCATGGGTCACGGCTACCACCGCGGTGCCGGCATCAAGGAGCTCGGACAGGAACGATGCCAGCTCGGCCCAGGTATTGGCGTCCTGGCCGAACGTGGGCTCGTCCAGGATCAGCACCTGGGGGCTGGCGGCCAGGACGGTGGCCACGGACAAGCGCCGCTTCTCACCGCCGGAGAGCGTATAGGGGTTGGCGTCCACCAGCTGGGTAAGGCGCAGCCGCTCCAGCAGTTCCTCAACCCGGTCCTCGCCGTGCCCCAGGTGCCGGGGGCCGAAGAGCAGCTCGTCAAGCACCTTTCCGGTGACGAACTGGTGCTCCGGCTCCTGGAACACCGTGCCCACCCGCGAAATCAGCTGCTCGGCCTTCCACTTGTACGGGTCGATGCCGGCACCGCGGCTGAGGTCCAGCGTCGCGGACACTTTTCCGGACACCGGCTCAAGCAGCCCTGCGAGGGTCAGCGCGAACGTGGACTTGCCGGCACCGTTGGCGCCGGTGATGGCAAGGGCCTGCCCGGCACGGATCTGCGCGGACACGCCTTCCTGGACCGGGACCGGCGGGATCTTCCGGAAGCCTTTGCGGCGGGGGCGTTCGCGGGAGACGCCCAGCTGCTCCGCGGCCAGCAGGAGGCTGCCTGCACCGGGAGCCGGGACGGCGGCGCGGGCGCGTGTGGCCGGCACATACCCGGGCACCCAGACGCCCGCTGCGGCCAGCATGCTCCGCGCCTCCGTAAGGACGCGGTCCGGCGGCCCGTCCAGGAGCACTGCAGGATCCGCGGCGGAGCCGGGCTGCAGGACCACGATCCGGTCCACGAGGTCCTTCCAGACGGACACCCGGTGCTCCACCACCACCAGCGTCGCCCCGGTTTTGTCCAGGGAGCGGGCCACGGCGTCGCGGACCTCCAGCACGCCGTCCGGGTCCAGGTTGGCGGTGGGCTCGTCCAGCAGGATCAGTCCGGGACGCATCGCCAGGATGCCCGCCAGCGCCAGGCGCTGCTTTTGGCCGCCGGAGAGGGCCGACGTCGGGTGGTCCAGCGGGAGGTGGGCGAGCCCGACGTCGGCAAGTGCCTCGTGAACGCGCGGCCAGATGGCGTCGCGGGGCACCGCAAGGTTTTCGGCGCCGAAGGCGACGTCGTCCCCCACCCGCGACAGGACCACCTGGGTCTCCGGGTCCTGCTGCATGAGACCGGCGCGGCCGCGCCGTGCCCGGGGCGGGGCTCCGTCAACCAGCAGCGAACCGGACTCGTCGGCGTCGCCTGCCTCGCCGTCGTCGTTTATGTCTCCCAGGACGCCGGCAAGGGCGTGCAGCAGCGTGGACTTTCCGGCGCCGGAGGGCCCCAGCAGGAGCACCCGCTCCCCGGGGGCGATGTCCAGGTCAAGGCCGTGGACGGCGGGCTTGGCCCGTCCGGCGTGCCGCCATCCCCAGCCGCGGGCGGCGATGGCGGCAGGCTGGATCGTGCCGGAGGCGTCCTGGGAGGGTGCCATCAGGAGAAGACAGGCTCCGTGGCAGCCTTACGGGACGCGAAGGAGCTCAGCACGCCGGTGCGGGCCAGGCCGCGGGTGGCAAGCCAGGACAAAGCGCCCGCCAGGATGGCCCCGGAAAGGGTGGTCAGCACGATGTAGGCGAGCTTGTCCGCGCCGGAGTAGGCAATGTTCCAGCCCCACGGGGCAAACGAGTCATTCAGGCCGCAGAAGAACCCTGCCGCGGCGCCGGCCAGCAGCGATACAGGCAGGTTGAACTTGCGGTAGACGAAGATCGCGAAAATGATTTCCGCGCCCAGGCCCTGGATGAAACCCGAAAACAGGACCGAGGCGCCGTACTGGGAACCCATCAGCAGTTCGCCGGTGGCGGCTACGGTCTCGCAGAACAGGGCGGCTCCGGGCTTGCGGATGATGAGCATGCCCAGCACCCCGGGAATCATCCAGCCGCCGGCGAGCAGTCCGGTCAGGGGCGGGTAGGCGGCGTTCATGGGGGCGGACAGTGCGGCGGCCCCCTGGTCCCATGCCCAGAAGATGACACCGCCCGCGATGGCCACCAGGGCGGCGACGACGATGTCCACGACGCGCCAGGACTTACTGGTGGTCTTCTTGATTGCTGCAGTACTCATGTGATCCTCCTGGGAAACAGGAGGGGAAAGTGGACCCGGCTGCGGGCCTGTGGCCGTGCATCCGCGACACTTTGAGAACTCGACTCCCTTGCGCCGGTACTAACCGGATCAGGTTCGAGGGTCTGCGGCTGTCCGCACTCTCAGCGCCCACCTGCGGTGCCCGGCCTGTGCCAGGATGCCCGACGGCGGCGCTCCCCTGTCGTTTTTAGTGTTGCTTTGTGGTTGGGTAACGCTGTTAATTTCGCCCAGTTGGGCGTGGTCAAGTTTACACCTGGCAGGAGTAGATTGAGGGCCATGACCGCCAATCCACCGGATGTGACCGGGTTCGATCCTGATTCCAGCGACGCCCAGCCGGAGGGCTCACTGGAGGCGCAGATTGCCCGCATCGAGGCGGAGGTCCGGGAGCTCCAGTTCCCCGGCTTCTCGCTGGACGATGCGTTGAACCTTGGCCTGCTCCTCGTTGAACTGGGCAAGGAGCGGTCGTTGCCCATCGCCATCGACATCGCCAAGGGTGAGCAGGTGCTGTTCCATGTCGCACTTCCTGGCGCCACGCCTGACAACGGCCACTGGATCCGGGCCAAGCAGCGCACTGCCCTCCGGTACGAGGCACCCTCCCTCCTGGTGGGACTGCGTGGCCGGCTGGGCGGCGGCCGGATCGAGGACAACGCCTGGTTCGACCAGTCCCGCTATGCGGCACACGGGGGCGCGTTTCCGATCCACGTCACGGGCGTTGGGGTGGTGGCTTCCGTGGCGGTGTCCGGACTGCCGCAGCTGCAGGACCACGAACTGGTGGTTGAGGCACTGCGCGACATCCTGGGGTCGGCGCTGGACGAGTAGCGCCGGCCAACCAGCCCTGGCTGACCAGGCGCAGCGGGACAAGCACCCGTACATGCCAGGCGGCACCAGGCCGCTTAGCTTTCATTAGTAATCATGCTTACTATGTTGTCCCCGGGGTACGACCACCACAGGGAATGGGAGCACCTTCGGCGTCCCTTCCCGGAACCGGCGCGGCAACCAAGGAGCACCATGAGAATCCCGGACACCAGAGGCCCCATCAGCAGCGCCCTCTTTGCGGCCCTGTCCAAGGCCCCTGATGCAGCCACGCCCGAGCTGGACGGGCTGCATTGGCTGGTCGCGGGGCAGGTGGCCCGAACCGGTGACATCATCGCCGGCGAAGACATCCAGCTGTCCCTCTTTTGCCTCTACGAACTGCATTATTCGGGCCTGGACGGGGTCAGCGACGCCTGGGAGTGGGAACCTGCCCTGATCAGGGTCCGGCGCCTGATCGAGGAACCCTTCGAAGCCGCCCTTCGTGCCGCCGCACGCCAGGCCGCCGGTGATGCCGACCTGGCCGCCGGGATTGCCATGACCAGCGATGCCGTTGCCGACGTCCTTTTTGGCCTCGCCTCTATGGACACCGGTCCCAGCGTTTCCCGCTTTGTCGCACGGAAGGCAAGCCTGGAGCAGCTCAAAGAGTTCCTGATCCACAAGTCCGTGTACCAGTTGAAGGAAGCCGATCCACACACCTGGGCCATTCCGCGGCTCACCGGCCGGGCGAAGGCTGCCCTCGTGGAAATCCAGGCGGACGAATACGGCGGCGGCAGGCCGGAACGGATGCACAGCGCGCTGTTTGCCCGGACCATGCGCGGGCTGGGCCTGGACGACAGGTACGGCGCCTACGTCGACACCATCCCGGCCGTCTCCCTCGCATCCGTGAACCTCATGTCGCTGTGCGGCCTGAACCGGCGGCTCCGCGGGGCCATCACCGGACACCTGGCCATCTACGAAATGACCTCATCCCAGCCCAACCGTTTCTACGGCAACGGATTCCGCCGGCACGGTTTCGCCGCGGACGTCACCCACTACTTCGATGAGCATGTGGAGGCCGACGCCGTGCATGAGCAGATTGCCGGGCGGGACCTCGCCGGCGGCCTGGTTGAAGCCGAGCCGAAGCTCCTTGCGGACGTCCTGTTCGGCGCCACCGCCGTCATGGCGATCGACGGCCGCGTCTCCGCCCACCTCCTGTCCTCCTGGGAAGCCGGGGAAACATCGCTCCGGGCGGCCGTGCCGGCGGCAGCGTGACAAGCTCGCGGCAGGCCTACGACGATTCTGCGAAGCCGCAGCGGCTGGGCGCCGAGGAAACCGGAAACAACGATGAATGTGGTGCAGGCATGAACCCCGAACAGCATGGAACACGGCCGGACGTGGAGCAGGAACCCGCCCCCGGCTCAATCGTGGTGTGCCCCGATGGTCCCCTCATTGTCAGGGGCGACTTCGAGATCGTTACCCCTTCCGGCGACGCCGTGCCCAGGGAGCGGAGGACCGTCGCCCTGTGCCGGTGCGGGGCGTCCGCCATCAAGCCCTATTGCGACGGCACCCACAAGATGATCAAGTTCCGCACCGAACCCAAGGCCGGCCAGCCCCCGGCCTGACCACAGAGCCGCCCGCCGGCCACGCCCTGCCCGGACCAGCCCGGGTGTGAGGCTAGGCTGGAACCAGTCCGTTTTCCGCCCGCAAGGAGTACCAGCAATGAACCTTCTCATCAAACTGCTCGGGACCGCCGTGAGCCTCGGCGCAGGCCTGGCCGGCACCAAGCTGGTCAACACCATCTGGGAAAAGACCACGGGGCAGAAAGCACCCACCGGCAAGAACGAGGACGTCCCCACCAGCCTCCGGTCTGCTTTGACCTTCGCGCTGATCTCGGCGTCTGTCAGTGCCATCATCCAGGTCCTGGCCAACCGCGGCACCCAGCGTGCCATCACTCGCTTCGCCAAGACGCAAGACATCGTCTAGCTGCCCAAAGCTTCGCTTAGCGTTACCGGCCGTCGTCGGAACTGTCCTCCAGGGCGGTCTCGGCGGCGGCTTTTTGCACCACGGCTTCCAGCTCGTCGGCCGTGAGCAGCTCCCTGTGCAGGTGCTTGGTGCGGTATCCGGCCCGGCCCACCATGTGGGCGGACACGGGCACCGTGAGCAGCTGGAAGATCCATGCCACAGCCAGGACCGGCCACACCCACCAGGTCCGCATCTGCAGCCCAATGGCGGCCAGCAGCAGGAACAGGCCCAGGACCTGCGGCTTGGTGGCGGCATGCATACGGCTCAGCAGGTCCGGGAAGCGCAGCAGGCCAATCGCCGCGCCCAGGGACATGAGCGCGCCCACCACCATGAACACGGCCGAGACAGCGTCGATCCAGGCATCCGGCCCGGAAAAGTCAGGATTCATTGGGCTTCACCCTCCGGTCCGCCACGAACCGGGCCACCGTCACGGACCCGATGAACCCGATGATGGAGATGGCCACCACCAGCATCAGGTTGTTCAAGTGCCGGTTCACTGCCATATCCACGCACAGCGCCCCGCCCAGGATGGCGAGCAGGACGTCGGCTGCCAGGACACGGTCCAGCAGCGACGGGCCGCGGGCGATCCGGAGGATGGCACCCGCCGCGGCCAGCGAGAAAATGACGGCCGTGACGGCCAGGACAACGTTCATCATGCGGTGGCCTCCATTCGCACTTCTTCAAGTTCCTCGCGGCTGCCCATGATGCGGATCAGGCCGGCTTCGATGGAACGGACTTCGTTCCGCAGGCCCTCCACGTCCTGTTTTGAGGTGATGTTGAGGGCGTGCAGGTAGAGGGTGGACGTGGAACGGTCCACCTCCACCACCAGCGAGCCCGGGATCAGGGAGATCACATGGCCGGTGGCGGTGACGATCAGGTCCTGGTGGCTCCTCAGCTTCACCGCGACGACGGCGTTGGTCACCTTGGGTCCGCGGGCCGTTGCCAGGTACAGCACCTGGGCGCTGGCCACCACCACCTTGCCCACGAAGGCCAGCGCGAAGGGCACGGCGTAGAGGATATTGAAGCGGCCGCTGAGCTCCACCGGCGGAAGGTAGAAGAGCCGGGCCACGCCCACGGCCAGGAGGGCACCGAACAACAGGTTTCCGGGGCTGAAATCCTGCCACAGGGCGCCCCAGACGATCACCAGCCAGACCAGCAGGGGCAGCTCCTGGCGCAGCGAAATGCGTTTGCGGCTCATCGCCCTCCTCCCCCGGCGGTTGTGCCCGGGACGGAAGTACCGTCGCCCAGCACCGCCTCGATGTACGGCGTCCGGTCAAGCATGTCCCGGGCGGCCCGGTCCGAGAGAGCGAACAGCGGTCCGGCAAAGACGGTCAGGGCAACGCCGAGCACCACCAGGCCCGCTGTCGAACCCACCATGGTGCGCGGCAGGAGCGTCACGGTGTTGTTGACCTTGGCGCCTGGACCGGAGAGCCTCGCCACGGGAGGGGCCAGGAGCACCGGGTCCGGATGTTCGGCGTCGGTGGGGCGGCGCCAGAACGCGCGGTTCCAAACCCTGGCGATGGCCAGCAGCGTCAGGAGGCTGGTCACCACACCGCCGATCACCAGCGCATAGGCCAGTGGTGTGCCCAGCTGGACGCCGGCCTGCAGCAGCCCCACCTTGCCAAGGAACCCGGAGAACGGCGGGATGCCGGCCAGGTTCATGCCGGGAATGAAGAACAGCAGGGCCAGCATGGGCGAGAGCTTTGCGAGGCCGCCCAGCCGGTCCACCGACGAGCTGCCGCCGCGGCGCTCGATCAGGCCGGTCACCATGAAGAGGCTGGTCTGGATGGTGATGTGGTGCGCCACGTAGAAGACCGCCGCCGCCAATCCCACCGCGGAGGACATGGCCAGCCCGAACACCATGTAGCCGATGTGGCTGACCAGGGTGAACGAGAGGAGCCTCTTGATGTCGCTTTGGGCCAGCGCACCCAGGATGCCCACCACCATCGTCAGCAGCGCCACCACCATCAGGGGCGTGTTCAACGTGTCGCCGGGGAACAGCAGCGTCTCGGTCCGGACCATCGCGTAGACGCCCACCTTGGTCAGCAGGCCGGCGAACACGGCGGTGACCGGCGCGGGTGCCGTGGGGTAGGAGTCGGGGAGCCAGAAGGACAGGGGAAAAACGGCGGCCTTGATGCCGAAGGCCACCAGGAGCATCACATGCAGCAGGGTTTTGGTGCCCTGGTCCAGTTCGCCCAGCTTGATGGCCAGGTCAGCCATGTTCACCGTTCCCGTGGCTCCGTACACCATGGCGATGGCAATCAGGAACAGCACCGAGGACACCACGGACACCACCACGTAGGTGACGCCGGCGCGGATGCGCGGCCCGGTGCCGCCCAGGGTCATCAGCACGTAGCTTGCCGTCAGCAGGATCTCGAAGCCGACGTAGAGGTTGAACAGGTCCCCGGACAGGAACGCGTTGGACACCCCTGCCACCAGGATCAGGTACGTGGGGTGGAAGATCGAGACCGGTGCGTCGTGGTCGCCGTCGGCCATGCCCTGCCCTGTGGCGTAGACCAGCACAGCCAGGCTCACGGCGGAGGACACCACCAGCATCAGGGAGGAGAACTGGTCCACCACCATGACGATGCCAAACGGAGGGATCCAGCCTCCGATGGTCACCGCGGCGGTGCCGTCATTCCACGCGGAGGCCAGCAGGAGGCATTCGAGCGCCAGGGTCAGCGACAGCAGGGCGATGCTCACCGCGCGCTGGGCCCTGGAGTGCCGGATCAGCAGGAAGGTCAGGGCGGCGCCCAGGATGGGAAGTACGACGGCGAGCGGGGCAAAGCTTGCGATGTTCACTTTCCGCCTCCTTCCGGGCTGGGATCAACGTTGAGTGAGCCGGGCTTTTCCTCCGCGGCAGCGTGTTCTGCGGGCATCTCCCGGCCGCCGGCCACCAGCGTGGCCACCGGCTGGTCCGTTTCCTGGCCGGCATCCGCTCCGGACGGTCCGTGGTCTGACACATTCCGGCCGTCGGAACCGAGCATGGTGAGCGGGAATTCGGAGGTTTCCGCGGGGACTTCGGCGTCGTCCTCCGCGTCGAAGCTGGGGGTCTCCGCCACCCTGAGGTCCTCAACGTCATCCTGGATGTCGTCCTGGCGGGCCAGCACCCACGTGCGGTAGATGATGCCCAGCATGAATGCCGTGACGGCGAAGGAAATCACGATCGACGTCAGGATCAGGGCCTGCGGCAGTGGATCGTTGTAGTCCTGGGCAGGTGTGTCCTTGGAGAACAGCGGCGCCAGGCCTGCATATCCCCCGGTGGCGAGAATCAGGAGGTTGGTGGCGTTGGCCAGCAGCATCAGCCCCAGCAACACCCGCGTCAGGCTGCGTTCCAGGATCAGGTAGATGCCGCAGGCGTACAGCGCTCCCATGACAATCAGCAGGGTCAGGTTGACGCTCATGCGTGGCCCTTTGCGGTGGTTTCGGCAGGAACCCCGTCCGGTTCCTGGTCCAGGCGGCCGGATCCTTGCTCTTCCCCGGCCCGGTCCGGCTCCCGGCCCTGGCCGTGGTCCGGTTCCTGGTGCGGCTCCTGCTCCTGGTCCGGTTCCTGGTCCTCGCTCCCGGGCCCGGACTGGTCCTCCAGGTGTTCATCGATCTCGGCTCCGAGGCTGCGCAGCACGTCAAGCACCAGGCCCACCACCACGATGTAGACGCCGATATCGAAGATGGTGGAGGTGACGAACTTGATGTCCCCGAAGACGGGCAGCCACACCTGGATGATGGCGGACTGGAAGACCTGGCCGCCCAGCAGCAGGGGCATCACCCCGGAGGCGGCCGCCAGGGCCAGGCCAATGCCCAGCAGCGCGCCGGCACTCAGGGGCGCCGCCTCCCGCAGCTCGAACCGGCCACCCGCCAGGTACCGGATGGTCAGGGCCAGTCCCGCGGTGAGGCCGCCGGCGAATCCTCCGCCGGGCAGGTTGTGGCCGGCCAGCAACAGGTACAGCGAGAAGATGATCATGGAGTGGAAGATCAGCCGGGTGACCACCTCGAAGATGATGGAGCGGCGTTCCGGAGCCAGGGTCCGCCCTGCCACAATCCAAACGTCCCGGGTGGAGGCTGCGAACTTCCGGCTGATGGCCAGCGCCGCAGCGTCGCGGGAGCCGGGGTCGACACCGGGGTGGCGTCCCACGGTGCCTGCTGCGACGGTGGCGGACGCCTGCAGCCTGTCGCCCCGGCCGCGGACGAAGATCAGGCTTGCCACTCCGGTGGCGGCCAGCGCCAGGACGCTGATCTCGCCGAAGGTGTCCCAGGCGCGGATGTCCACCAGGGTCACGTTGACCACGTTCAGGCCCCCGCCGCCTTCATAGGCGAGCTGCGGAAACTGCAGGGACACGGGGATGGCGGTCCGGGCGCCCATGGCGAAAATCGCGGCGAACACCATGGTCACGCCGAAGCCCAGCCCGATGATCACCCGCAGGACCCGGTATTTCCCGCCGGTGCGGTCCCGCAGTTCGGGCGGCAGCCTGCGCATGGCCAGGACAAAGGCCACCAGGATGATGGTTTCCACCAGCATCTGGGTCAGGGCCAGATCCGGGGCACCCTGCAGGGCAAACACCAGCGCGATGCCGTACCCGGTGACGGACACCATGAGCACGGCAAGGAAACGTTTGTTGGCCTTGACGGCAGCCAGGGCGCCGATGACGATGCCCACCCCGGCCACCAGCTGCAGCGGCGAGTTGGGGTCCACAAGGTAGATGTCCTGCGGCAGGGCGTTGCCGCCAAGCAGGATCGCGGCCAGCGGCAGGACGAACGCCACGCTCAGGATGACCGCGAGGTAGAAGTACAGTGAACCGCGCTGGGTCCGGCCGGTGATCCAGACGGCCGCGTCGTCCAGCGCGCCGATGGTCAGTTGGTAGGCGCGGTCGGCGTCCACCCAGGCCGGGACCAGGGACTGGGCCCGGGCCACTGCGCCGCGGCCAAAGTACATGGCCAGGCCGAGTGCGAAGGTGACGGCCGTCAGCCCCAGTGCGGGTGTGACGCCGTGCCACAGCGCAAGGTGGCCCGCCTGCGCTGCCGCGGTGCCGGCGTCGGGCGCTGTGGAAGCGAACAGCGCGGCGTACGGCTGGATCCAGGCGTCCACCGGCACCGGCCAAAGTCCGTAGGCGATCGTCAGGAGGCTGAGGACCGCGGGAGCGGCCAGGAAAGAGGGCCTGATGGCCTTGAACGGGGTGGGGTCCACGCCGGGCTTGACGGCGAACGCGCCCCACATGAAGCGGGCGCTGTAGGCGAAAGTGAGGATCGAGCCCACCACTATTCCCACCAGCACCACCATGCCCCACGGCCCGGCGTGCGGGTCCGCGGCGTGGTGCACGAATGCTTCCAGCACCGATTCCTTGGCCACAAAGCCGGCCAGCAGCGGAACGCCCGCCATGGACGCAGCCCCGATGCCGGCCACGATGCCAAGGGCCCGGGAGGAGCGGAAGACGCCGGACAGTTTACGGACGTCGCGGGTCCCGGACTGGTGGTCGATGATGCCCACCACCAGGAACAGCGTGGCCTTGAACAGGCCGTGCGCCAGCAGCATGGCCAGGCCCGCCAGGGCGGCGTCCGGCGTTCCCAGGCCCACCACCATGGTGAGGAAGCCCAGCTGGCTGACGGTGCCGTAGGCCAGGATCAGCTTAATGTCGGTCTGCCGCAGCGCCCGGTAGCCGCCCACCAGCATGGTGGCCAGGCCCAGCCCCAGGACCACGGGCTGCCAGAACGCCGTCTCCGAGAATCCCGGGGCAAGCCGCGCCACCAGGTAGATGCCAGCCTTCACCATCGCCGCGGCGTGCAGGTATGCGCTCACGGGGGTGGGGGCCGCCATGGCGCCCGGAAGCCAGAAGTGGAACGGGACCAGCGCGGATTTGGTGATGGCACCCACCAGGATGAGGACGACGGCGGCGCTCACCATGGTGCCGGCCGTCCCGCCGGCCAGCGCCGGGGCCTGCTCCAGGATGGCGGAGATGCTGTAGGTTCCGGCGGCATTGCCCAGCATGATCAGGCCCACCAGCATGGCAAGGCCGCCGGCGGTGGTGACCATCAGCGCCTGGAGTGCGGAGCGGCGGGCCGCAAGCCGGGTCCGGGCAAAGCCGATCAGCAGGTAGGACAGGATGGTGGTCAGTTCCCAGAAGATGAACAGCAGCAGGAGGTCGTCCGCGGTGACCAGGCCGAACATGGCACCGGCGAACGCCAGCAGCTGGGCACCAAAGGCGCCCAGGTCCTGGTCCTTCCGCTTGAAGTAGCGCGCGCAGTAAACCAGGACCAGGGACCCGACGCCGAGCACCAGCAGGGACATCACCCAGGCCAGCGCGTCCATGCGGAACGACAGCGAAAGGTGGAGGCTGGGGATCCATTCGAGGACCCCAGTGACGGCACCGGGTCCGGAGTAGATGGGGTTGTGCTGGAACATCAGCCAGCCAAAGGAAACCGCCGGGACGGCAGCCAACGCGTAGAAGGCGTTGCGGCCCCAGACCCTGAAGAGGAAGGGCGCGAGGACAGCCACCGAAAAGTGCACGGCAAGGACTGTGATCACTGTATTCTCCGCAACGTCAGGGATTCGATTGTCAAAAGTTGGAGCAGGCGGCAAAAAGTAAGGTTCGGGAGGGTTCAGTTTACCAAGGCCGGTCCGGTACCCTAGGCGGTTTTACCTCCACCCAAAGCCGGAATCCCCGGCGACAAGGGCCCGCGCTCCCGTGGGTGTTCGCCACGGGCGGATACGATGCATCCTATGAACAGCGCCAGCGCTCCAGGGGCGATGCAGCCCGCCTCGGATCTTGTTGCCGGAACCGGGTCCTCCACCAAAGGGCAGGTCCTGGCCTGGGCCTCCTGGGACTGGGGCTCGGCGGCCTTCAACGCCGTCATGACCACCTTCGTCTTCACCGTCTACCTGACGTCCAACGCCTTCGGTGGCGAGGACAGTGCCTCCGCAGTGCTGGGCGGCGCCTTGGCGGTTGCCGGGTTCGCCATCGCGCTGCTGGCACCGGTCACCGGCCAGCGCTCGGACGCAGGGGGC
This sequence comes from Arthrobacter sp. NicSoilC5, assembly GCF_019977395.1. Taxonomy (NCBI): domain Bacteria; kingdom Bacillati; phylum Actinomycetota; class Actinomycetes; order Micrococcales; family Micrococcaceae; genus Arthrobacter; species Arthrobacter sp. NicSoilC5. The sequence continues at coordinate 2,628,627 of NZ_AP024660.1, forward strand.
CGGCGCAAGCTGTGGCTGGGAGTCAACTCGGCCGTCGTCGCCATCCTCACCGCCCTGTGCTTCTTCGTGTTCCCGCACCCGGAATTCCTGCTCCTCGGCGTATCCCTGATCGCGCTGGGCAATGTCTTCTTCGAATTCGCCGGCGTCAACTACAACGCCATGCTCGCGCAGGTGTCCACCCCACGGAACATCGGAAAGGTCAGCGGTTTCGGCTGGGGCGCCGGCTACCTGGGCGGCATCGTGGCACTCCTGATCGTCCTGCAGCTGTTCGTCCAGCCTGCTTTCGCATGGTTCGGCGCCTCCACGCAGGACAGCCTCAACATCAGGCTGGTGGCGGTTTTCTCCGCCCTGTGGTTCTTCGTCTTCGCGCTCCCCGTCCTGTTTGCCGTCCCTGAACTGCCCCGCTCAGGGCAGACGGCGCGCCTGGGGTTCCTGGCCAGCTATGGGCTGCTGTTCCGGCGGATCAAGGCCATCTACGCCACCAGCCCGCATACCATCTACTTCCTCCTGGCCAGCGCCGTGTTCCGGGACGGCCTCGCCGCCGTCTTCACGTTCGGCGGCATCATCGCTGCCGGCACCTTCGGCTTTGCCCTCTCCCAAGTCATCTTCTTCGCCATCTTCGGGAACGTCGTGGCAGCCATCGGCGCGGTGATCGGCGGGTTCCTGGACGACAAGGTGGGACCCAAGACGGTCATCACCGGTTCCCTGGTGGGCCTCCTGGTTGCCGGGAGCGCAATCCTGGTCCTGGGAAACGGCAACTATTCCGTCTTCGGCATGGAGTGGGCGGGCAGCACGACGTTCTGGGTCTTCGGGCTCTTCCTCTGCCTGTTCGTCGGTCCCGCCCAATCCTCCTCCCGCGCCTACCTGGCACGGCTGGCACCGCATGGCGAATCCGGTGAGCTGTTCGGCCTCTACGCCACCACCGGACGGGCCGTCAGCTTCCTGGCGCCCGCTCTCTTCACGCTCTGCATCACCGTGGCCACCCCGCTGGTGCCCGCCGGGCAGGCGCAGCGGTGGGGCATCCTGGGCATCATGGTGGTCCTGCTCGCCGGACTGCTGGTCCTGCTGCCGGTAAAGGCGCCGGAACGGGCACCCATCGCCGTGGTCCCCGCCAGCTGAAACCATCGTCCGGCCCTGTTCCGGACCCCGGCGGGATGTTGCCAGGCAGACTAGGCTGGAGTCATGAACGTGGATGAAACGAACCTCCCCGGGCTGGGCCGCCGGAAGGATTTCATGACCGCCTCCGGACGCCGCATCGGCGTGGTGGAACTCCGGGAAGGCCAGACGGAACTCATCGTTTCCACCTGGGACGACCCCGATACCTGCCAGGCTTCGATTCCGCTCACCAGCGATGAAGCAGCCACCCTGGGCAACCTCCTGGGCGGCATGCACCTGGCCATGAAGCTCGCGGAGGAGCACAAGGACGTCCCGGGCATCGTCACCCGGCAGTTCTCCATTGCAGCGGACTCCCCGTTCCAGAACCAGCCCATGGGCAAGGCGTCCATCCGCACCCGGTGCGGCGTGTCGATCGTGGCCATCATGCGCGAGGGTGAGGTGCTGCCTTCGCCCGGACCCGACGTCGTCCTCCACCCCGGCGACCTGCTGGTGGCAGTGGGCACCCAGGAAGGCCTCGACTCAGCGGCCGACATCCTGCGCCACGGCTAGTTCCCATGGACCCGTTGGCCCAGACCCTCGTTGAACTGGGGGCCGTTGTGTTCTGCCTCGGCCTCCTGGCCAGGCTGGCCGGACGCATCGGCATGTCCCCCATCCCCTTCTACCTGCTGGGCGGGCTGGCGTTTGGTGCCGGCGGCATCATCAAGCTTGAAGGCATGCACGAGTTCGCACATCTCTCCGGGGAGATCGGCGTCATCCTCCTGCTGCTTATGCTCGGGCTGGAATATACGGCCGCAGAGCTCTTCACCGGCCTGCGCCGCTCCTGGCAGGCCGGCGTCCTCGACCTCGTCCTGAACTTCCTGCCCGGTGCCGCGCTTGCCCTGCTCCTGGGGTGGGGTGGTGTGGGGGCCATGGTCATGGGCGGCGTCACCTACATTTCCTCGTCAGGCATCGCCGCCAAGGTCATCACGGACCTCGGCCGGCTGGGCAACCGGGAAACCCCCGTGGTGCTGTCCATCCTGGTCTTCGAGGACCTGGCCATGGCCGTGTACCTGCCCATCCTCACGGCCACGCTGGCGGGCGTGAGTTTCCTCGGCGGCCTCACCACGGTGGGGATCGCCCTGGCCGTGGTCAGCGTGGTCCTCATGGTGGCCCTGCGGCACGGGCACCATGTCTCCAAGGCAGTGCACAGCGAGAACTCCGAGGTCTTCCTGCTGAATGTCCTCGGAGCAGCCCTGCTGGTGGCGGGCGCAGCGTCCGCCATGCAGGTTTCCGCCGCGGTGGGTGCCTTCATGCTGGGGATCGCCATCTCGGGTTCCACCGCCCACAACGCCACCCGCATCCTCGAACCGCTCCGGGACCTGTTCGCCGCCATCTTCTTCGTGGCGTTCGGGCTCAACACGGACCCTTCATCCATCCCGCCGGTCCTGGGGTGGGCCCTGGTCCTGGCCGTCGCCACCGCGGCAACCAAGATGCTGACCGGGATCTGGGCGGCCAAGCAGGCCGGGATTGCCCGGCCCGGGCGCTTCCGCGCCGGCGCTGCCTTGGTGGCCCGCGGCGAATTTTCCATCGTGATTGCGGGGCTGGCTGTCGCTTCGGGAGCGGTCCCGCATCAGCTCGCTGCCCTCGCCACCGCCTACGTGCTGCTGATGGCGGTGATGGGGCCGCTGGCCGCGCGCTACGTGGAACCGCTGGCCAAGCCGTTCATCCGGAGGCCGGTGGTCGCACCGCAGCTCTAGCGTTCCTGCGGCCCGGCTGGTGGCCGACGGCCGGCGGCCGGCTACAGGTGGTGCTAGATACTGGTGCGGTGGAAATTCAGGTGGCTGCGGCTGGCGGTGGGACCGCGCTGGCCCTGGTACCGGTTGCCGTACTCCCCCTGGCCGTACGGGAACTCCGCGGCCGAGCTCAGCCGGAAGAAGCAGAGCTGGCCGATCTTCATGCCCGGCCACAGCTTGATGGGCAGGGTGGCCATGTTGGACAGTTCGAGAGTGACGTGGCCGGAAAAACCGGGGTCGATGAAGCCTGCGGTGGAGTGCGTCAGCAGGCCAAGGCGGCCCAGGGATGACTTGCCTTCCAGCCGGGCCGCAATGTCATCGGGCAGCGTCACGGTCTCGTAGGTCGACCCCAGGACGAACTCGCCCGGGTGCAGGATAAAGGCCTCGTCCTGCTCCACTTCCACCAGCCGGGTCAGCTCGGGCTGCTCCTGCGCGGGATCGATGTGCGCGTACTTGTGGTTGTCGAACAACCTGAAGAATTTGTCGATCCGGACATCCACGGACGACGGCTGGACCATCGCCGGATCGAACGGTTCCAGCACGATCCGCTGGGAATCAATTTCGGCACGAATGTCGCGGTCAGAGATCAGCACCGTCCCAAATTACCGTATCGGTTATCCACACCAGCACTTTCCCGTTGTTGCTGTGGCCTCGTGGGGCTAATGTTGCGAATGAAAGCCGCCGGAATGGTCTCCCGGATGGCATAACAGAGCTGGGGATGTTGTGAATAAATTAGTGGCACCGTCTTTTCTTGGCGTGCTCTGTGCGTTGGCGCTGGTCTCGTCGTCCGCGTCCGCACCTCCCGTGCCCGTGCCCCTTCACCAGGCGGGAGCAGCGAGCATCTCACTTGCAGCGCCCCTGGTGCGCGGCGCCGGCATGACCAGTAAGGACGACGGCTCCGCCGGCAGCCTCACCCCTGCCGTCGACCCGGATATCCGGGCTGCCTCGCCCGTGCCGGAGGCCACCCCTGCACCCGCCCCCACGTCCACGCCCGCGGCAGCTCCTTCCACAGTGGCGGTCCAGCCCGCAACGGAAACGGCACCACCACCGGCCCCGGCTTCACCATCCACCGAAGCCGCACCCCAGACCGTTTCCATCCCGCCGCTCTGGGCACCGGACCAGGAACTGGCATCGCCGTCCACCCCACCCGCGGCTGCCGACCCTGCCGCCACACGTACGTCAACGCAAGCCCTGGTCCCGGACAGCAACTCCTCCGCCATCCTTACCCTCTTCACCAAGATCAACGAGTACCGCGTGGCCAACGGCCTGAACAAGGTGAAGTACCACCCCACCGTGGCCGGGTTGTCGCAGGAGTGGTCGGACAACATTGCCACCCGTGAGGTCATCGAGCACCGGGCCAGTTTCTGGACCGACCCCCGCGCGATGAGCCCCAACAACGGCGCCGGTGAGATCATCGCCATCCGCACCGACCGGGACGCAGCCCAGCTCGTGGAATGGTGGAAGGGATCACCCGGCCACAACGCCATGCTCCTGGACCCGCGCTTCAACGTGATGGGCGCAGGGGTCTCCTACACCAACTCCACCTACCAGATCTGGGGTGTGGTGAACTTCTTCGGCTACACCACACTGCCGGCGGGCACCCTCGATTCACCCGGCGGTGCTTCATCGGGAGGATCGCTCCCGGCACCGCCGCCAAGTCTTTGCGACGCACCCGTCAAGCACATGCCGCCCACCCTCAACCTCGCCGCTGCGGCAATCACCGGTCCGGCCGACCTCGTGTCTGTCGACTCCGCGGGACAGCTGCTGGACCGCGCCTCCACCGGGCCCCGCACCTACGCCGCGGCCAGGGTAATCGGCGCAGGCTTTAGCGGAGCCAAGGAAGTCTTCGTCACCGACTGGGACCGCGATGGCACTTTCGACGTCCTGACCCAGTGGGCCAGTGGCAACCTGACCCTGCACCGGGGCATCGCGAGTGGTGGGTTCCAGGCGCCCATCACCCTTGGCGTCGGCGGTTGGGACACCTTGACCCTGGCGGTGGGAGGCTGGTGCGTCCACAACCGGATGCCGCAGATCCTGGCCTTGGACGGTGCCGGAAACCTGTACCTTTACGGCAACAAGGGCACCGGTGATATTGCTGAGCGCGTCACGGTTGCCACGGGTGTCTACGCATCCAGGCTGTCCATGGTGGACTACGACGGCGACGGCTTCCAGGACATCTTGGGGCTGGGGGCCGACGGCACCGTGCAGCTCTACCGCGGACTGGGCAGCACCGCGCTCCGCGCAGAAACGCGGGCCACCGTCGCCACCGGCTGGACGGACGTCTCGGGAATCCGGGCGCTGCTGAACGTCACCGGACTGAACTCCAGGGGTGTTGCGATCCGCCGGGCCAACGACACCGTGCAGTACTGGGACCTGGGCTCCGGAAGCCTCGCATCGCCGTCGACCATTGCCGGCCCATGGGCCGGGCAGCGGCTGGCGCAGTGATCCGGAACTGATTCAGAGGGCCGGCTGGAGCTCCAGCACGTTTTTCAGCCGGTCCAGCTGGGCCACGTCGGAACTGACCCGGCGCTGGAGCATCCCGTTAAAGAAGGTCCACCTGCTGAGGAATCCGAACCGTCCCTCGCGTTTGGCTTCCACGGCAAACCGGACCCTGGTGCCGGCGTCTTCGCTGCTGAGGTAATAGCCGCCCCAGCGGGTCGCAGGGCCGAACACCACGTGGAACTGGATTTCAGCTCCGGGCCGCACATTGGTGATCTCCAGCTCCGCGGGGATGCTCAGCCCGGAGCGTCCCGCGACCATCTTCCGGTACACGGCGCCCTTGGCTTCGGCCGGGCCCTGTACCAGCTTCACGCTGCGGACGTCGCTGCGCCAGGCGGGAAGATTGGTGGCATCAAGGAGGTACTGGTACACGGCCATGGCGTCGCGTTCTATGAGGACCTCGTGCTCTGCGATTGCCATGAAGAAATTCCTGTGGTTGACGTCGGCTGCCGCAATAGCTGCCTCCCCCAAAGCGGCCGCTACCCGGATCAGGTTAGCCACCGCCCGGCACCCTGACCTAGCCGGCACCGCCGACGTTATTGAAGAGTTACTGGATGACGTCCGCGGTTGCAGGACACGCAGCGGCCGCCGGCCCGGGTTGGCGGGGAGCCCGCAGATCTGCGCTAAGCTAAGTTCTGCCCCGCGCGAGCGGCGGCACTGCGGCTGTAGCTCAATGGTAGAGCGCTAGCTTCCCAAGCTTGATACGCGGGTTCGATTCCCGTCAGCCGCTCCAATTTCCCCGCCCGCTACAAGCGCTCCGAAGCATCCCCCAAGGTGTATGGTCTGCAGTAAGGAACCTTTTGCGGTTCCGCTACAGGAGCAATCATGGCTGATAAGTCACCGCGTCAAACGGCATCAAAGAAGTCCGGAAAGTCCATCAAGGAAAAGCGCGCAGACAAGAGGGCCGCATCCGCCCCTGCCGGCTCCCTGGACGTCACGCCCACCAAAGCGGCGAAGAAGAAGTAGACCAGCACCAACCTGCTGGGCCAAAGCACAAGACCCCGTCATCGACACAGATGGCGGGGTCTTGTTTTGCGCCCGGGAGGAGCCCAGCGGGCACGCTTCCTAGGCTCTTGCCTGCCTGCTGACGATTCTCAACGGCAGGTGGTCCTTCATGTCCATCCTGACCGTCAGGCCACCTTTCCGTGCCAGGATGGCGGCCACGGTCAGTGCCGCCAGTGCCGGGACACCCCCGGATACCAGCAGGGCCACATGCGGATCGGCGTGTTCGGCGATCCACCCCAGCATGGGCCCGCCCAGCGCCTGGCCGCCGATGAGCACCATGATGTACAGGCTCATCACCCGGCCGCGGATCCCCATGTTGGAGCTGACCTGCACCAGCTGGTTGGACCCGGTGAGGAACATGAGGCACCAGAAGCCGGACAGCACCATGACCACCCCAAACCAGACCATGGAGGGGGCGAGGACGGCCAGGCAGAGCATCAGGCCATACATTCCGGCGCAGAACACCACTGACCGCAGCCGCAGTTGCCGGCGGCGGGTGGACGCCACGGCGCCGGACAACGCGCCCAGTGCCACCAGCGCGTTCAGGAGCCCGTAGCCGCCGGCGCCTACCTTGAATACGTGGTCCGCGAAGGCGGCCAGGAGCACCGGCAGGCTCATGGCAAAAACAGAGATGAAGCCGGCCATCAGCCACGGCCAATAGATGGTGGGCTTGCTCAAGGCATAGCGGAGCCCCTCCCGGAGCATTCCCTTGGTCTTGGGGGTGGGAGCGTTGACGTACAGCTGGTCTTTCCGGAGGATCAGCAGCATCACCACCGTGGAGCAGCAGGCAACGGCGTTGGCCGCGAAAGCCCAGCCGGCACCGACCGCCGTCAGGAGCAGGCCGGCAATGGCGGGACCGATCAGGCCGCCCAACTGGAACGTCGTGGAGTTCACGCTGATGGCGTTCCGCAGGTACCGGGGACCAACCAGCTCATTAACGAACACCTGGCGTGCGGGCTGGTCAAGGACCGTCACCAGGCCCAGGACCAGGGCGATGGCGTAGACGTGCCACACCATGATGACGCCGGTGAGGGCAAGCGTGGCCAGCGTTGCAGCCAGGACCGCAGCCATGCTTTGGCACAGGATGAGGATCTTCCGCTTGGCGAATCTGTCGGCGATCATGCCGCCCCAGGGACCCAGCAGCAGGGACGGCAGGAACTGCAGCGCCACGGTCACGCCGACGGCCGTCACGGAGCCGGAGAGCTGGAGTACCAGCCAGTCCTGCGCAATCCGCTGCATCCAGATGGCAATGACCGCGATGAAGTGGCCGGCGGCGAAGATCCGGAAGTTGGGCACCTTCAGCGAGATGAAGGTGTGCTTCCAAGGGAGCCGCTCCGCCACGACGGGCAGCGGCTGGGTCTGGTTGTCCGGCGGCGCTGAACCCGCTGCGTCGATGACTGGTTGGGAGACGGAAGCCGACGAAGGCGGAGGCGGTGCCACAGGAATGTCCTCAAAATTGCGGGCGGTCTGGGATGTCCTTAACGCTAGGCTGGCCGAGCAGATTATGGAGGGGTATGGTCCCTATAACTCGTATTGCAAAACGCAATAAGCAACCCAGCCGGAAGGACACCGGAGCCCCTCATGTTCGAACCAGCACAGTTGCGCTCCTTCCTGGCGGTGGCGGACACCCTGAGCTTCACCAAGGCCGCTGAACGCCTGGGGCTGGCCCAGCCCACCATCAGCCAGCACATCCGCAAACTGGAGGCAGCCGCCAAGCGCACCCTGATCACCAGGGACACCCGCGACGTCAGGCTCACGGACAACGGCGATGCGATGGCCGGTTTCGCACGGAGCATCCTGTCCGCGCACGACGCCGCTGCCCGCTATTTCTCGGGGTCGGCCATGCGCGGACGGCTGCGGTTCGGCACCGCTGACGACCTCGCCATCACCGGGCTCCCCCGGATCCTGCGCGAGTTCCGGCAGATCTATCCGCAGATCAACCTCGAACTCACGGTGGGCCAAAGCGACCAGCTGTACCGAAAGCTCAACGCCGGCCAACTGGACCTGGTCTTCGTGAAATGGGTGGCCGGGGCCAAAGACGGCACCGTGGTCCAGCACGACTCGTTTTCCTGGGTGGGCCTGGAACAGACGGTGATGGAACCGGGAACCCCCGTGCCCCTGATCGCCTATCCGGCCCCCAGCCTCAGCCGAAAGTTGGCCATCGATGCGCTGGAGGCCAACGGCAGGACGTGGCGGATCACCTGCACCACCCGGCAGATCAGCGGTGTCCTGGCCGCGGTCAGGGCGGGCATCGGGGTTGCCGTCATGCCCACGTCGCTGGTGCCCGAAGACCTGAAGATCATCACCCGGCGCTTCGACCTTCCCGCCGTGGGGGACGTGGACTTCACCCTGATCCGCAATCCGCTGGCCAATGCTGAGGTGATCGACGCCCTCACCCAGTCGATTGTCGGCAGGACCATTAACCGCCAAACTTAACTCTCCTGCGGCCCAATTTCCAGCATTTCGGCGAGTTAGGGGGGCCGTGTCCATTGATAGGGGAAGTGGCTTCCCCTATGCTGGTTTTCCAAGGTCAAGCAGCAGGCCAGTTCACCGAAACAAGCGCGTATCCGCATGCCGGAAACCACCGCTTGGGACAGGCAGCCAATGACGACAGCCAGGAACATCCACCCAGGTTCTGCGCATGCACGCCCGTACTCCAACGCACGGCCGTCCACCCGCCAGAACACCCTCGGAACCGGACACGCCTCCGTTGACTCCGGATACGTGGGGAAACCCACCTGCGACAAATGCCGTACGGACGAGTTCGTCTATCTCGAGTCGTACATTCCGCCCACCTACCGGCGTGACGGAACGGTGGCCACCCTTGGCGAGGTGGCCTACACCTGCACCCGCTGCGAAGATTTCTCCGCCCACAGCGTCCCGGCCACCTGGACGCCGCCGGGCTGGTACCTGGGCTAGCGGACATACAAAAAGGTCCGGCGGTTGGGCTTGTGAGAACAAACCCAACCGCCGGACTATTTTGTGCCCGCAGGCGCTAGATCAGGGCATCCGACAGATGGTTCGGGGTGCCGAACCGGTGGGCGGTGATGCTGACGGCCTGCTCGTGCAGGAAGGGCAGCAGCTCCACGCGGCCGGCCTCCGTGACGGGGTGGGCGTAGATGGCCAGGTCGGGCCTGCCGCCGGTGGCTTCGGCCAGCGCCGAGGCGTCGCCCCCGATCAGGCGGATGCGGGCGCCGGACAGCTTGCCCGCGGCGGCGAGGTGTCCGGCGGAAACCAGCCAGCCGGCGTCGGACTCCACCGTCACGTCGATGTCCTGTGCGGTGAGCACGGAGCGCAGCTGGGCGGGAAGTTCGACGGCGGTGGACAGCGTGACGGCCGAACCCGCCAGCACACCGGCCGCCACAGTCCGGACCAGGTGCGCCAGCGGCGCACCTTCGGAAAGGCGGATGGTGACCGGCAGGCTGCGGTAGCGGAAGATGTTCCGCTCGGCGCCCAGCCCGGAGACGTCCTTGGCGGTGCCGAACTCTTCAGCCCATGCTTCGGCGTCGGATGCCAGGGCCCGCTGGACGGACTCGAGTTCCGCCGGCGCAAGGGCGGGGCCTGCTGCGTTGAGGATGCGGCGGACGGCCGCGTTGGCTACCGGAGCCGTGGCGGATGCCTCCGCGGGGAGCCAGTCGCCGAGGCCGGCCAGGTAGTTGGGTCCACCGGCCTTGGTGCCGGCGCCGACCGCCGACTTCTTCCAGCCGCCAAAGGGCTGGCGCTGGACGATGGCGCCGGTGATGCCGCGGTTGATGTAGAGGTTGCCGGCCTGGATGGTGTCCAGCCAGATGCCCAGTTCCTCGGAGTTGAGGGAGTGCAGGCCTGCCGTGAGTCCGTATTCAATCTGGTTCTGGATGGCGATGGCTTCTTCCAGGGTGTCAGCGGTCATCACGCCCAGGACCGGGCCGAAGAACTCGGTCAGGTGGAAGTAGGAGCCGCCCTTGACCCCGTAGCGCACGCCCGGGCTCCACAGCCGGCCGGTCTCGTCCAGCTTCGCGGGTTCAACGGCCCAGCTCTCGCCCTCCCCCAGCGTGGTGAGGGCGTTGAGGAGCTTGCCGTTGGCGGGTTCGATGATGGGACCCATCTGGCTGGTGGGATCCTGCGGGTAGCCCACCTTCAGGGAGGTGACGGCGTCAATCAGCTGGTTGTGGAACCGCTTGGACGTGGCCACGGAGCCCACCAGGATCACCAGCGAGGCAGCGGAGCACTTCTGGCCGGCGTGGCCGAACGCGGAGTAGGCCACGTCCTTGGCAGCGAGGTCCAGGTCGGCGCTGGGGGTGACGATGATGGCGTTCTTGCCGCTGGTTTCGGCCAGCAGCGGCAGGTCCTTGCGGAAGGACCGGAACAGCTCGGCGGTTTCGTAGCCGCCGGTGAGAATCACGCGGTCCACGGCAGGGTGGCTGATGAGCTGGGTGCCGAGTTCCCGCTCCCCCAGCTGGACCATGGTCAGGACACCCTTGGGCACGCCGGCCTCCCACAGGGCCTCCACCATGACGGCACCGCTGCGGGCGGCCTGCTTGGCGGGCTTGATGACGACGGCGGAGCCGGCGGCAAGTGCCGCAAGCGTGGACCCTGCCGGGATGGCGACCGGGAAGTTCCAGGGCGGGGTGACAACGGTGAGCTTGGCTGGGACGAATGTGGCGCCGTCGACCGTGTCCAGCTTGCGCGCCGATTCGGCGTAGTAGTGGGCGAAGTCCACGGCCTCGCTGACCTCGGGGTCGCCCTGGTCGATGGTCTTGCCGGTCTCGCTGGCCATGACCTCGAGCAGATCGGCGCGGCGGGCTTCCAGGATCTCACCGGCGCGGTGCAGGATGTCTGCGCGCTCGTTGCCGGAAAGTTCGCCCCAGGCCTTGCCCTTCTCCACGGCGTTGGCAATGGCCGAGTTGAGGGTGTCCTCGTCATTAATGAAGGCAGCCTTCACCGATGCGTCGCCCAGCGTGGAGGACGGGACGCGTTCAAGGATGCCCCGGCCCCAGGTGCGGTTGGCCGGCAGTGCGGGATCGGTGTCCGGGGTGTTCCGGAACCCGGTGTGCGGCATGGCCTCCGGGGGAAGGTTCCGGTCCTGCCGGCGGTTGGGCAGCGGGACGGTGTTGTCCAAGGCCTCCAGCGAGGAGAGGAAACGCTGCTTCTCGCGCTCGAACAGTCCTTCGTTTTCGCTGAGCTCGAAGACCGCCGACATGAAGTTTTCCTGGCTGGCGCCCTCTTCCAGGCGGCGGATCAGGTAGGCGATGGCGACGTCGAACTCGGACGGGTGCACCACCGGCGTGTAGAGCAGCAGCGAGCCGACGTCCTTCTTGACGGCCTCGGCCTGGCCCTGCGCCATGCCCAGCAGCATCTCGAATTCGATGCCGGACTCCACACCGCGCTGCTTGGCCAGGAGCCAGGCGAAGGCAATGTCGAACAGGTTGTGGCCGGCCACGCCGATCCGGATGTTCTTGATCCGTTCGGGGTGCAGCGCGTAGTTGATGACGCTCTTGTAGCTGGTGTCGGAGTCCTGCTTGGATCCCCAGGTGGCCAGCGGCCAGTCGTGCAGCGAGGCTTCCACCTGCTCCATGGGCAGGTTGGCGCCCTTGACCACGCGGACCTTGATGCCGGCGCCGCCGTTGGCGCGGCGCTCTGCGGCCCAGTCCTGCAGCCGGATCATGGCAGACAGCGCATCCGGAAGGTAGGCCTGGAGCACGATGCCGGCCTCGAGGTCCTGGAACTCAGGCTTGTCCAGGATCCGGGTGAAGACCGCGATGGTCATGTCCAGGTCCTTGTATTCCTCCATGTCCAGGTTGATGAACTTGTTCTTCTGCCCGCTGGCGGAATAGGAAGCGGCACGCTGGAAGAGCGGCGTGAGCTTTTCGACGACGTGTTCCACGGCTTCATCGAAGGCCCAGGCGGAGTGCGGGGCCACGGTGGAGGAGACCTTGATGGAAACGTAGTCGACGTCGGGGCGGGCCAGCAGCGTGTGCGTGCCTTCGAGGCGGCGGGATGCCTCGTGCTCGCCGAGGACTGCCTCGCCCAGGAGGTTGACGTTGAGCTTAATGCCGTCCTTCTTGATCTTGGCGATGGCCGGGCCCAGCTTGGCGTCGGTGGCATCAACGATCAGGTGGCCCACCATTTCGCGCAGGACCTTGCGGGCCACGGGGATGACCACCTGCGGCAGGACGGGGGCCACGGTGCCGCCCAGTGCCACGGCGCTGCGCATGTACCAGGGCAGGAAGGCAGGAACCTTGGGGGCCAGTTTCGCGAGGTTGCGGGCGGCGACGTTGAGGTCCTCGGGACGGACCACGCCGTCCACGAAGCCCACCGTAAAGTCCAGGCCGTTGGGGTCCTTGAGGACGCCGGCCAACTGCTCCGCGGAGGCGTCCACCGGAACCTTGGCGGCCTCGGTGAGCCAGCGCCGGACCAGGGCGACCGCTTCATCGGCGAGGGCCTTGGCCTGGGGGACGTCGACGTCGACGGTCTGCGGGGTGGCCGCCTTGGCGACTGCCGGTTCCATTGCAACGTGGGTCATTGTTTTTCCCGATCTTTCTGGTGTTCTGGGAGGTCTTTCCACCAGTATGAGCTTCAACTCACATAAGATAAAGCGATCTTTTCCAACCAGTACAGGTTAGGAAAACCAATGTTTTACCCACCGCCAACGCCCCATCACCTTCCGCCCCAAACCACCAACGCCCCATCACCTTCCGCCCCCAAACCGCCAACGCCCCATCACCTCCCGCCCCCAAACCGCCAACGCCCCATCACCTCCCGTCGAAAGCAACGAACCCTCCCCCACGGAATGTGGGGGAGGGTTCGGCTGGACGCCGCATTATCTGATGGGGCGCTGGGGGAAAGCGGTCAGAAGGTGATGGCGCGTCCGGGGAGAGGTCAGGTGAGCGGGCGGTGCAGCTCTGCGAGTTCCTCGTGGCGTGGGCTGTTGGGGTTCATCAGCGAGTGCTTGCGGCCGTAGCCGAAGTAGATGACCAGACCGATGATCAGCCACACCACGAACCGCAGCCAGGTTTCCCAGTGCAGCTGCAGCATCAGGAAGGCGGAGGCCAGGACACCGAAGGCCGGGATCACGGGCATCAGGGGCAGGCGGAACGTACGGGGAGCATCAGGGCGCTTGTAACGGAAGATGATCACGGACAGGCACACGACGACGAACGCGGCCAGGATGCCGATGTTGGTGAGGTCCGCGACTGCCTTGATGGGGAAGACGCCGGCCAGGAAGGCGGAGGCGATGCCGCCGATCCAGGTGACGCGCTGCGGGGTGCCGTGCCGGTCGGTCTTGGCGAACCAGCCCGGGAGCAGGCCGTCACGGCTCATGGAGAACCAGACGCGGGTGACGCCGAGCAGGAAGGTGAGCATCACGGTAAGGATGGAGAGGACCGCGAACACCGAAATGATGGTGGCGATGACGGGCAGGCCCACCGAAGTGAAGGCGGAGGCGAACCCGGCCTTGGGGTCGATGTCCTTGTAGTTCTGCATGCCGGTGAGGACCAGGGTGGCGGCAACATAGAGGAGCATGGCGATGATGAGCGAGAGGACGATGGCCTTGGGCATGTGCTTCTTGCCGTCCTTGGCTTCCTCGGCCGCGGTACTCATGGCGTCGTAGCCGAACACTGCGAAGAACACGGTGGCGGAGCCGGCCACAACGGGTCCGAAGCCGCTGGGCATGAACGGGTTGTAGTTGTTGGTGTCGATGTAGAAGACGCCCAGCCCGATGATGAACAGGATCAGGACCACCTTGATGGCCACAGCGACGAGTTCGAACCTGCCGAAGGCCTTGGTGCCGCGGGACAGGATCCAGGTCACCAGGAGGCAGACCAGGATGGCGGGGACATTGATGATGCCACCCTTGCCTTCGTCAAAGGTGGAGGTCATCCAGGCCGGCAGATGGATGCCGATGCCGGCCAGGAAGGCGTCCAGGTAGCCGGAGATGCCGATGGCCACCACTGCCACGATGGCGATGTATTCCAGCAGCAGGTCCCAGCCGATGAACCAGCCGATCACCTCGCCAAGGGCCACGTAGCCGTAGGTGTAGGCGGAGCCTGCCCGCGGGATCATGCCGGCGAACTCCGCGTAGGAGAGGGCGGCGGCCGCGGAGGCGAGGCCTGCAATCAGGAAGGAGATCAGCACCGCGGGCCCCACTCCCGGGTTGCCTTCACTGCCGGCGGCTACCAGTCCCGCGAGGGAGAAGATGCCGACGCCGATAATTCCGCCTACGCCAATGGCGGTGAGCTGCCACAGCCCGAGGGACTTGAACAGTCCGCTGTGCTTGCTCTCTTCTTCGATGTCATCGATGGGCTTTCGCCGCATGATCGATTGGCTCAAATCTTTGCTGCTCATCAGGAACTCCTGGTTGGGGTGCGACCCCGCCGCGGCACGCCAAGAAACCTGGCTGTGACGGGGGTAACTCGGTTTCAACAGTATGCGTGCGCAATTGCGTTAGATAAAGTGGCTACTTCTAACCTATATTCGTTAGTTTCAGTTAGGAATCCATCATGCTTGACGTGCGCAGGCTGCGGCTGCTCCGCGAATTAAGCATCCGTGGGACGCTGGCGGAGGTGGCCGAGGCGCTTCAGTACAGCCCGTCGTCGGTATCGCAGCAGCTGGCCCTCCTGGAGAAGGAAGTGGGCGTCGAGCTGCTCCGGAAAACGGGCCGGCGCGTACAGCTGACGCCCCAGGCGGAAGTGCTGGTGGCGCACACCGCGCAGCTGCTGGAAACCATGGAGCAGGCTGAGGCGGACCTGGCCGCATCCCTGACTACCGTGACCGGCACCGTAAGGATCGCGGTGTTCCAGTCCGCGGCGCTCGCCCTGATGCCGGACACCCTGACGCGCATGGCCGCAAAGTACCCCGAGGTCCGGATCGAGATGATCCAGCGGGAGCCGGAGACGGCACTGCACGAAACCTGGGCCCGGGACTTCGACCTGGTGATCGCCGAGCAGTATCCGGGACATGCGGCCCCGCGCTACCCCGAACTGGACAAGGTGAAGCTGACCACCGACGCCATCCGGCTGGCCGTTCCCCCCGCGTCCGGCGGCGGACCCGCGATCCGCACCCTGGAGGACACGGCAGACCTGGCCTGGGTCATGGAACCGCGCGGGGCCGCATCGCGGCACTGGGCAGAACAGGCATGCCGCAGCGCAGGCTTCGAGCCCGATGTCCGGTTCGAAACCGCCGACCTGCAGGCCCAGGCCCGCCTGATCGAGTCCGGCAACGCCGTGGCCCTGATGCCGGACCTGGTGTGGACCGGCCGCGGCACCACCGCCCAGCTGCTGGAGCTGCCGGGCAAGCCGCACCGCACCATCTTCACCTCGGTGCGCCGCTCCAGCACGCAGCGCCCGGCCATCCTGGCAGCGAGGGAGACCCTGGCTGCGGCTGCCGCGGCAGTGGCAACGGACGACGCCGGGTGACCGGCCGCCGTCGTCCGTGTCCTTCCGTGCGCAGCCAGGCCGTCCGTCGCTGCGCAGGTGCGTCCCCTGCGCAGTGAGCACCCGTGTCACCGCGCAGGTCCGTATGTTTCGTGCGTCACTGCGGGTAAAGGGCCGCAGGTCTAGACTGGAGCCGTTATGAATCGAACAATGTTCAAGTCCAAGATCCACCGGGCCACCGTCACACACGCCGACCTGCACTACGTCGGCTCGGTCACCGTTGACCTCGACCTGCTCGAGGCCGCCGACATCCTGCCGGGCGAGCTGGTGTCCATTGTGGACGTCACCAACGGCGCGCGGCTTGAAACCTATACGATCGCCGGCGAGCGCGGTTCCGGCGTTATCGGCATCAACGGTGCAGCGGCGCACCTCATGCACGAGAACGACATCGTCATCCTCATTACCTACGCGGAAATGACCACGGAAGAGGCCAGGGCCTACGAGCCCAAGGTGGTCCACGTGGACCGGGACAACCGGATCATCCAGCTGGGCAACGACCCCGCCGAGGGCCTCACCCCCGGCATGATGCGCCCCCCTTTCGCGCTTAACAACGCCACCCTGTAACCGGAGCGTGCGTCCCGGTCCCTGCCTCCGCCGTGCCCGAACGGCTGATCCTTGCTAGGGGTGCTGGCAGGGTTCTTCGTGGTCTGGTGCATCATCCTGGTGGGATGGTTCGTGGGCCGGCAGCGGATCCTCGGCGATAACGCCCGCCCCGTCCTGAGCGGCCTGACGTTCTTCGTCGCCAGCCCGGCACTCCTCTTTGAAACCCTCAGCAAGGCCCGGCTGCAGGAAGTCTTCGCCGAGCCGCTGCTGGTCACGGCGGTGGCGGCGATCACCACCGCCGCCATCTTCTTCGCCCTGGCCAGGTTCTGGCTCAAGCGGGCGCTCCCGGAATCGCTGATGTCCGCGATGTCCGCTTCCCTTGCGAACTCGGCGAACCTGGGTATTCCCATCGCGGTATATGTCTTGGGCGATGCCAGCTATGTGGCGCCGCTGCTGATTTTCCAGCTGGCCTTCTTCACCCCGATGTTCCTGATGATTTTGGACTCGAGCACCAGCACGCACCGCACCACGCCTCTGGGCTTCTTCCTGATGATCCTGCGCAACCCCATGATCGTGGGCTCCGGCCTGGGGCTGCTGGTGGCCGGCACCGGCTTCCAGGTCCCGGCGCTGGTCATGGAGCCGATCCACCTGATTGGCGGGGCCGCGATCCCGGCCATGCTGATCGCGTTCGGGATGAGCCTGAACGGCACCCGGCCCCTGCAGGCCTCGTCCGGCCGCCGGGTGGACACCCTGTTGGCAAGTGGCTTCAAGCTCGTTGTCCAGCCGGCCCTGGCTTATGTTTTTGCCCGCTTCGTGCTTGGGATGGACGGCCATGCGCTGTTTGCCGTGGTGGTGACGTCCTCCCTGCCCACGGCGCAGAATGTGTTTGTGGCTGCCAGCCGCTACCAGACCGGGCTGACCGTCGCCAAGGACACCGTGCTGATCACCACCGTGGTGGCAGTGCCCGCCATGATCGGCGTGGCACTGCTCCTGGCGTGAGCACTGGCCACGAGTCGTAACTGCAGCTTGGAGGGCTGATGAATACTGTGCTCGATACCGTCGTGATCGGCGGTGGCGCCATGGGCTCGGCCGCCGCGTGGGCACTGTCCCGCCGCGGCCGGCAGGTGACGCTGGTGGAGCAGTTCGGCCCCGGGCACAGGATCGGCGCGTCCCACGGCGCCACCCGGAACCTCAACCCGGGCTACCACCAGCCCGACTACGTGGCCATGCTGGCAGAGGGGCTGGCCCTGTGGGACGAGTTGGAGCAGGACAGCGGCGTGCAGCTGCTGGCGCGCACCGGCGTCGTAACCCACGGTCCTGGCGGCGACCTCCCGAAAGTTGCCGCAGCCCTCACCGAGGCCGGCATCAGCGCCGAGTTCCTGGACCCTGCCGAGGCCGGCGAACGCTGGCGCGGCATCCGGTTCGACCAGCAGGTCCTGCACATGCCCGACGGCGGCCAGCTCAACCCGGAGGCGGCGCTGCCCGCCTTCCAGCGGCTGGCCTCCGCCCGCGGCGCCGAGATCAGGCACCACACCACGGTGGTGGACTTCGAGGTGTTCGACGACGGCGTGCGGCTGGTGCTGGAATCGGCTGCGGGCACGGAGGTGGTCACCGCAGCCCAGGCCGTGGTGACGGCGGGCGGCTGGACGGAGAAGCTGCTGGCCAAGGTGGCGGGCACGGCTGGCGCAGCGTTGCGGATCCCGAAGCTCAGGGTGACCCAGGAGCAGCCGGCGCATTTCCGCGTGGCGGACCCCGGCGCGGTGTGGCCCGGCTTCAACCACTACCCGGGCCCGGACTACCAGGGCTGGTACTCCCCCGTGTACGGGATGCAGACCCCCGGCGAGGGCATCAAGGCCGGCTGGCACGGGGTGGGCCAAGTGGTGGACCCGGACCAGCGGGATTTCCTGCCGGAGCCGAAACAGCTCGCCGCCCTGCAGGACTACGCACGGCAGTGGCTGCCCGGCGTGGACCCGGATTCGTTCGAGGCCATCAGCTGCACGTACACCACCACCCCGGACGAGGACTTCGTCCTGGACCGGATAGGACCGGTGGTGATCGGCGCGGGCTTCTCCGGCCACGGCTTCAAGTTCACGCCGGTGATCGGGCGCATCCTTGCCGACCTTGCCACCGGAAACCGGCCCGCGCCGTCGATCTTCCGGGCGTCCCGCTAGCTACCTGACCTAGAGAAAGAGAACCAGTGATGACAATCCCAGAAGAAGTCGACACTCCAGAGATCCTGGTCGACCGGGATGTGCTCCAGCGGAACATCGACCGCATGGCCGCTGCCGTCCATGCGAAAGGCTTGAGCCTCCGACCCCACGTGAAAACCCACAAGGTGCCCGAAATCGCGCAACTGCAGCTGGCGGCCGGTGCAGTCGGCATCACTGTCGCGACCCTCGGGGAGGCTGAAGTCTTTGCAGGACACGGAGCGACCGACATCTTCATCGCTTACCCCATCTGGGTCGGTCCTCGTCAAGCCGAACGCCTGCGCCGGCTTGCTGCCACCACAAAGATCTCAGTAGGACTGGATTCACGGGAGGCAGCCCAAGTCATGGGAGCGTCCTTGGGTGACGCAGCCGGCGACTTTGACGTGCTGCTGGAAATCGACAGCGGCCATCACCGCAGCGGAATCGCCCCGGGTGCGGTCGTTGACGTGGCACACGCCGCGGCACGCGCCGGTCTGAGGGTCAGCGGCGTCTTCACCTTCCCGGGCCACAGCTACGCCCCCGGGATGCCCCTGAAAGCAGCCGAAGAAGAACAGTTGGCCCTCAGGCAGGCCTCGGACCTGCTCACACAGGCAGGATTTGAAATCCTGCATCGCAGCGGCGGTTCAACTCCCACCGCCACTCTCACCGGTGATTCCGCAGCCACCGAGGTCCGGCCTGGAGTTTATGTCCTCAATGACGCCCAGCAACTGGAACTGGAACGATGCGCCCCTGAAGACATCGCCCTGACCGTCGCCGCAACAGTGGTAAGCCGGCATGAGGGCGACGACGTCATACCGCGAAGGATCGTCCTAGACTCCGGCAGCAAAATCCTGGGCGGCGACCGACCTGCGTGGGCCACCGGCTTTGGACGGCTGCTCGACTATCCCGAAGCACGCATCACCGCGCTCTCGGAACATCACGCGACCGTGGTCTGGCCAGCAGATGCAGGGCTCCCGCCTCTCGGAGAGCGGTTACGGGTGATACCGAACCACGTATGCGTGGCGGTGAATCTCGTTGACGACGTCACTGTCGTCGCCAGCGGCAAAATCGTGGACCGTTGGCGCGTAGCCGCACGCGGAAAGAACAAATAGCGGGGAAGAAAACACATTCGCCCTCAGGACTTGCCTGTAGGAACATCTCCGCCGGCGGCAGCCTGGCTGGAGCTGCCTTCCGCCTGGGTGGGTACGGGCTCCGCATCGGAATTGCCGCTGTCTTCGGCCTTGACCGCAGGCATGGACAGCACCGCGGCCACCGTGAGCAGGCCGGCCACGAGCGCGGCCAGGAACACGGCACCGGACGCGCTGATGACCGTGGCGGGATCGGCGTCACCGCCGCTGCTGCCGCCGTAGATGGAGTTGGCCACGGCACCAAACACGGCCACGCCCAGGGCACTGCCGATGGACCGGGCGAACATGTTGGTGCTGGTCACCACGCCGCGCTCATGCCAGGGAACGCTGGACTGGGCGGAGATCAGCGTGGGGGTGGCCAGCAGGCCCAGGCCGAGGCCGACGACGAAGCAGCTGACCGCGATCAGCGCCACGTTGGGCGTGGAGGCCGTCAGCGACAGAATCAGTAGCCCCGTCACTGCGATGGCAATGCCGATCAGGGCGGTGGACTTGAATCCGATCCGCAGGTAGAACTTCCCGGCCTGTGACGCGCTGAGCGGCCAGCCGAGGGTGAGTGCTGCCAGCGCCAGGCCGGCGACCAGCGGCGAGGAGGACAACGCGCCCTCCAGGAAGGTGGGAACGTAGGAGGTCAGTCCGATCATCATCGCGCCAACGCCGAAGGACACCAGCGCGGTGGTGGCCAGCAGGCGGCGCGACACCACCCAGGCCGGAAGGATGGGCTCCGCTGCCCGCCGCTCCACCAGGAGGAACGCAACCAGCAGCACTGCTCCGACAACAAAGACGCCAATGCTGATGGAGGAGTTCCATGCCCACGCCTGGCCGCCCTGCAGGGCTCCGAGGATGAGCAGGCCCAGGGATCCGGCCAGGAGGACGGCGCCGGCGTAATCCACCTTATGGGTGGCCCGTTCCACGTTTTCGTGAAGAGTGCGGATCAGCATCCAGCCGGCCAGCAGGCAGAGCGGCACGTTGACAAGGAAGATGCCGCGCCAGATGCCCAGGGCGGAGAAGATCCCGCCCAGGCTGGGACCCACCACGGAGGAGACGGCCCAGACGCTGGCCAGGTAGCCCTGGACCTTGGCACGCTCCTGCAGGGTATAGATGTCCCCGGCAATGGTGACGGACACCGGCAGCACCGCGCCGGCGCCGAGTCCCTGCAGGGCCCGGAACGCGATCAGCGAGGGCATGCTCCATGCCACCCCGCAGAGGACCGAGCCCAGCAGGAACAGGCCGATGCCGGTGAGGATGATCGGCTTGCGCCCTGCCATGTCGGAGAGCTTGCCGTAGATGGGAACAGACACCGCCTGCGCCAGCAGGTACGCGGAGAAGAGCCAGGGGAAGGAAGCGAAGCCGCCCACGTCGCGGACGATCGACGGAACCGCGGTGGCCACGATGGTGGAATCGATGGCCACAAGTCCAGTGGAAAGCATTAAAGCGATGAGAATTGGGCCCCGCTCGGAACGGAACCCCACTCCCTGGGCGCGCGCGGTCATCATCAGTCTCGTTTCAGTCTTTTTCGGGTCCCTGTTACCTCCACTCTAGGTACCCACGACGGACACCGCCTACCGCCTGTCCTGGTGCCGGTCCAGGAGCCGCGCGCAGCGGATGAATCCCAAGTGTGAGTAGGCCTGCGGGTGGTTTCCCAAATGGGTCTCCGTGCCGGGGTCGTATTCCTCCGGGAGCAGCCCCGTGGGGCCGAAAAGGTTCACCAGCTGGTCGAACAGGTCCCAGGCCTCATCAATGCGGCCCACGGCCACGTAGGCCTCGATCAGCCACGTGGTGCAGATATGGAACCCACCCTCCAGGCCCGGCAGGCCGTCGTCGTACCGGTACCGGAAGACGGTGGGACCTACCCGCAGCTCGCGTTCAACGGCGGTGACGGTGTCCAGGAAGCGCCGGTCCGAGACATCCAGCAGGCCCGAGAGCCCGATGTGCAGGACGGCGGCATCCAGGTCCGGGCTGTCGTACGCCACGGTGTAGGACTTTGCGGTATCGTCCCAGCCCTCGCGCAGCACCTCCTCCCGAATGGTTTCCGCCGTCGGCGCCCAGGAAGGATCAGGTTCGCGGCCATGCCGTGCCGCGGTGCGCAGTGCCCGGTCAAGGGTCACCCAGCACATCACCTTCGAATAGACGTGATGGCGCGCCGCCCGCCGGGCCTCCCAAATGCCGTGGTCCGGTTCGTGCCAGCGGGCCAGGACTGCGGAGGCCATCTGGACCATCAACTCCCAGCTGTCATCGGCGAGGACGCCCTCCCGTTCGCTCAGGTTATGGATCAGTTCGGCAACGGGCCCAAAAACGTCAAGCTGGACCTGGTGGTCGGCTGCGTTCCCGATCCTCACGGGACGGGAACCCGCATATCCGGGAAGGCTGTCGACGACGGCTTCCGTAGAGAGCGGGGCGCCAGTCACCGAATACAGGGGGTGCAGCCATTCGGGACCGGGAGCGTGTTCGAGGATCCGGCCCAACCAGGCAAGGAAGCCAGCCGCCTCCGAGGTGGAGCCAAGGTCCACCAGTGCGTTGACCGTCATGGAGCCGTCGCGAAGCCAGCAGTACCGGTAGTCCCAGTTCCTGGTGCCGCCGATTCCCTCGGGCAGGGAGGTGGTGGGGGCGGCGAGGACGGCGCCGGTTGGTTCATGCACGAGGGCGCGGAGCACCAGGGCCGAGCGCCTCACCAGGGAAGGTTTCACGGAGGGCAGGACGAGTTGCTGGACCCACTGGCGGGCGTGCAGGGCCACTTCGGCCCGCCGGTCCCTCTCCCCTTCAGGATCCGCAGGCTGGGGTTCCGTGTCGCCGCAGCGGAGGTTGAGCACCACCGGGCCGTCCTGCAGGTTGACCGACGCCGTGGCCGTCGCGTGGCGTCCGTCGGACGTGATGCTGAACGCGACGCCCGGCGCGAACAGGATGATGGGTTCGGACGTGCCCACCACATGCAGTTCGCCGCCGCGGGCCTCCATGCTGAACGGGGCATTGGCGTAATCCGGCCGCGGAGCGAAAGTGATCCTGGCAGCGCCGTGGCCTGTCAGCACCCGGACCAGGCTGGTAATTCCGTCCGGCGCGGGTTCCAGGTAGTCGGTGACCGTGACGTCAGCCCAGCGGGTTTCAACAATCATGGTGCTGTCCACGTACCGCTGGCCCAGCACCTGGGAGACCTTGACCGGCTCCACGGAGAAGTGGCCGGCGGCATCCCCGCCCAGGATATGTGCGAACAGTGAACCCGAGTCCGGGAGTGGGTGGCTCATCCAGCAGATCTTCGCGTCCGGGGTCAGCAGGGCGGTGGACGAGCCGTTGCCAATCATGGTGTGCCGTTCGAGCCCCACAGCATCCTCACCGAACAGCCAGGCGCGCCGCAGTTCGAAGAGGAGGGCAAGTACCCTGGCGAAGGCTTCCGGGTCGCGGAGTCGATGCGCGGCCGAGGTCTCCCCTGGCCCTACCCGGAGTCCCAGGTCAGGTCCGCGCAGGGTGGCGATGGCCAGTTCGTCGCTGTAAGCGTCCCCTGCGAACAGGGCTGCGCTGGCGCCGAGCCGGGACCGGAGGATTTCCAGCGCCTCGGCTTTGGCCGGCTCCAGGACGGACAGGTCAAGCACGGAACCGTCCACGATGAAGAACAGCCCGTGGATCCTTGCGATCTCCCGCGCAGTTTCGGTCACCGCATCCACGACGTGCGCCGGCGCGTGCCGGGTATGCACGGAAACGGCGACTGGTTTGCGTTCGATCCAGATGCCTTCCTGGAAGCCCACGGACTCGTTGAGCTCGGCGTTCACCTTTTGCAGGACCGATTCGGTGGCCAGGGTCTGGCCGTGGGCAAAGCCCATGTCCGCTTCGGCCCCGTGGGACCCGATCAGGTGCACCTCGGCCGGCAGCCGCGAAACCGCCGCCAGGTCACGGAGCGAGCGTCCCGAAATGATGGCGGCGTGCGTATTGGGCAGGGCCGCCAAAGCACGCAGGGCTATGGCGGCATTGCCCAGCGGGAGGGTCTCGGTGGAGATGCCCTCGGCGTCGCACAGCGTACCCCCGTAGTTGCAGGCAACCAGCAGCCCCGGGACACGCGCCAACACTTTGAGCTCGGCCAGCAGCGCTGGGGTCAGCCCGCTGTCCGCGGCGTCCGACTGGATGAAGGCGCGCAGCATGTCCAGCGGAAGGGACCGGGTGAGCAGAGCGGAATCCGCCACGCTTTGGTTCAACGGCGTCGGCATCCAGATAACCCCTTTGAGGCTGGACCAGTCCGGGACTGCAGCCGCTGGATTGCCTGCGGGCTACCGGTTGGTGCCCCGCTCGTGAATCCCAGCGTTTCCCGAGGGGGCAGTTCCCATGTTCAGCCTCACCGGTTTCCCGCGAAAGTCCCCTGCATTGCGTATGTGTAAAAGTCCGCTGCCGGGGACGCGGTCCGGGCTTTCCGAAGGCTAGACCCGCACCAGCCCGGCGGCCTCCGCCAGCAGTTCGATGGACCGCAGCCGGTCCCGGGTGCCGGGGCTTTGGTGGGCCACGATGAGTTCGTCGGCATCGGCGTGCTTGCCGAAGCTGTCCAGGTAGTCCATGACGACGTCGGGTGTCCCCACGGCGGAGTACGTCATCATCTGTGCCATGTGCCGTCCCTGCGGCGAGTCCAGGATCATGTCCGCCTCATCGTCGGTGAATTCGCGGGTGCCGCCGCCGAAGAACAGTGAGACGCGGGCCCGCTTGGTGGCCTGGAACATGGCCTGCGCTTCGGACGCGGAGTCAGCGGCGATCACGTTGACGCCGGCAATCACGTGCGGCGCATCCAGCTGGGCGGACGGCTTGAACTCGCTCCGGTAAATGGCCACAGCCTCCTGCAAAGCAGCCGGGGCGAAGTGCGAGGCGAAGGCATACGGCAGGCCAAGCTGGGCGGCCAGGCGCGCGCCGAACAGGGACGAGCCCAGGATGTACAGCGGAACGTTGGTGCCCTTGCCGGGGGTGGCCTCCACGCCCTGGATGCGGGTCGGTCCGGTGAGGTAGCCCTGCAGTTCCAGGACGTCCTGCGGGAAGCTGTCCGCGGACATGGGGTCCCGGCGCAGGGCGCGCATGGTGTTCTGGTCGCTGCCCGGGGCACGGCCCAGGCCCAGGTCGATCCGGCCCGGGTGGAGGGTTTCCAGGGTGCCGAACTGTTCGGCGATGGTCAGCGGTGAGTGGTTGGGCAGCATGATGCCGCCGGCGCCCAACCGGATGCTTTCGGTGTGCGCAGCCACATGGGCGATCAGCACGCTGGTGGCGGAGGAGGCAATGGAGGACATGTTGTGGTGCTCGGCGTACCAGACGCGCCGGTAGCCCAGCTTCTCGGCGCTTTGCGCCATGGCCACGCTGCCCGCCAGGCTCTCCGCCGCCGTCTGGCCTTTGCCGATGGTTGCCAGGTCAAGGATGGAGAGGGGAAGAGTCACGTCAGGTGCGGCCTTTCAGGAACGTTTCGTAAGAGTCGCCGGCCGGATCGCGGCGGGCACTTGAGGCATAACCACGGCGGGGCCCGGGTTATTTCGTCTTTCCCGGAATACTCAGCACACTGATGATGTTGCCGCCCCTATGAGCCATGATTCAACGAACCAGCTTGAACTGTCCGCAACGATCGACCTCAAGGACCTGGGAACCGTGCACCGCCTCGGTTTCGGTGCCATGCGCATCGTGGGCGACGGTGTCTGGGGCGAGCCCGCAGACCGCCAGGCGGCCGTGGCCGTGGTGCGCCGCGCCGTCGAACTCGGCGTCGACTTCATCGATACCGCCGATTCCTACGGACCCAACATCAGCGAAGAAATCATCGCCGAGGCCCTGCACCCGTACAAGGAGGGGCTGAAGATCGCCACCAAGGTGGGCTTCACCCGCACCGGGCCCAACAAATGGATCCCCGTCGGCCGTCCCGAATACCTGCGCCAGCAGACCGAGCTGAGCCTGCGCAAGCTGAAGGTGGACACCCTGGACCTGCTGCAGCTGCACCGGATCGATCCCAAGGTGGACGCCGAGGAGCAGTTCGGCGTGCTGCGCGAACTCCAGGACGAAGGAAAGGTCCGCGCCCTGGGCCTGTCCCAGGTCAGCGTCGAGGAGCTGGAGGCGGCCGGAAAGCACTTCACGGTGTCCACGGTCCAGAACCGCTACAACCTGACCGACCGCAGCTCCGAGGACGTACTCCGCTACTCCGAAGATAACGGCATCGGCTTCATCCCCTGGGCTCCGATTTCCGCCGGCGAACTCGCCCAGCCGGGCGGCCCGCTGGATGAGGCGGCCAAGCGCCTGGGCGCCACCACATCCCAGGTGGCCCTGGCCTGGCTGCTGCGCCGCTCCCCCGTGATGATGCCGATCCCCGGCACGGGCTCGGTGCCGCACCTCGAAGAGAACATGGCCGCCGCCGGCATCACGCTCGACGACGCCACGTACGCTGAGCTGGAAGCAGCAGGCAAGTAATAAGCGGCTTCCAGCCACTCACGTCAGCTAAGACAGGAGAAACACCATGGCAAACATTTTGATGGTTGTATCGGCCGCAGATTCCCTCACCATGAAGGACGGCAGCGAACACCCCACCGGCTACTGGGCAGAGGAACTGGTGGTGTCACACCAGACCCTGACCGACGCCGGCAACACGGTCCACATCGCCACCCCCGGCGGCAGGAAGCCCACCGTGGACCAGGTAAGTCTGGCTCCCGAGTCGGCCGGCGGCGAGGAACGCGCCCAGGGCTTCCGGGACTACATCGCGAAGATCGACGGCGAGCTGGCGCACCCGCTGGTCCTCGCCGACGTCGACATTGCCGACTACGACGCCGTGGTGATGCCCGGCGGCCACGGTCCCATGGCAGACCTGTACAAGGACGCCGACCTGGGCCGGCTGCTGGTCGCAGCGAACAAGGACGGCAAGATCATCGCCCCGTTCTGCCACGGTCCGGCGGGGCTGCTGAGCGCCACGGACGACGACGGCGGGTTCACTTTCAAGGGCCGGCGCCTGACGGTCTTCACCAATGAGGAAGAACTGGGCGGCGGAACCGGGGAGAATACGCCGTGGCTGGTGGAGGACGCGCTCAGGGAGAAGGGTGCCGTCGTCGAAAACGGCGCGGCCTGGTCCTCCAACGTGGTGCACGACGGCAACCTCATTACCGGGCAGAACCCGCAGTCCAGCGAGGACGTGGCCAAGGAAGTCCTCGCGGCGCTGTCGTAATTAGCCGGCTCTGACCGCTACGAATCAGAGGAGGGGACCAGTTCGCACTGAACTGGTCCCCTTTTTCCTGTCCTGGCTTCATATGCCCTGAGGGGAATATGACTGCCGCGGTCCTCCGGTTAACTGCGGTTACTTCCTGTATCCCAGGGTGTCGCAGGCCTTTGATTCCGCCTCCGGGGCTGCCGGATAGTTGCTGCAACGCGCACACTCCGCTGCATCTTCCGCCCCCTTTCCCAGGAGGAACCATG
This sequence comes from Arthrobacter sp. NicSoilC5, assembly GCF_019977395.1. Lineage (NCBI taxonomy): Bacteria > Bacillati > Actinomycetota > Actinomycetes > Micrococcales > Micrococcaceae > Arthrobacter > Arthrobacter sp. NicSoilC5. The sequence goes on from NZ_AP024660.1 coordinate 2,655,701, forward strand.
GCCATCACCACCAAGCCGGCCGCCGTCGTGGCCCTTACCGTCTCAGCGCTGCTGGGACTGGCTGCCTGCTCCGATCCCGGCGCTTCGGCGGCGACAGCACCGTCGTCGTCCGCCACCAACTCCGCCGGCAAGACCTTCAACCTGTCCCCGGAACAGGACCGCTTCAACGTCGCGGCCGACCCCGCCGCGGCTGCACTGGTGCCGGAGGCCATCAAGGCCGACGGCAAGCTGACCGTGGTGACAACGGGCGGGGCGGCGCCGCTCAGCCTGTTCGCCACGGACAACAAGACCCTGATCGGCAGCGAAGTGGACATCGCGTACGCCGTGGGCGAGTCGCTCGGCCTGCAGGTGGAGGTCCTGCCCGTGGCGTGGGCCGACTGGCCGCTGGGCATCGAATCGTCCAAGTACGAGGCCGTGCTCTCAAACGTCACCGTCACCGAGGCGCGCAAGGAAAAGTTCGACTTCGCCACCTACCGCAACGACCTCCTGGGCTTCTACGCCAAGAGTGATTCGGGCATCGGGGAGATCAAGGAAGCCAAGGACGTGGCCGGCAAGAGGATCATCGTGGGCTCCGGCACCAACCAGGAAGCCATCTTGGTGCGGTGGGACGAGGAGAACCGGAAGAGCGGCCTGGCGCCGGTCCAGTTCCAGTATTACGACGACGACTCGGCCTCGAGCCTGGCCCTTCAGTCAGGCCGTGCGGACCTGACGTTCGGGCCCAACGCGGCCGCCGCGTACAAGGCGGCGCAGGACGGAAAGACGAAGCAGGTGGGCAGGCTGGAGGGCGGCTGGCCGCTGAAGGCCGAGATCGCGTTTACCACCAAGAAGGGCAATGGGCTGGCGGTGGCCGCGCAGGCTGCGCTGAACCACCTGATTGACGACGGCACCTACGCCAGGATCCTGGACCGCTGGGGCCTCTCCTCCGAGGCCATCCAGAAGTCCGAACTGAACCCGGCGGGCCTGCCGAAGAAATAGGCGTCCCGCCGACGAAGGAATCCCCGCCGGGCACGCCAGCGATCCGCTGGTGCCCGGCGGGGATTCTTCTTTGGCTTTACCAGGCCGGCAGCACGGGGACCGGGCCTGCCGCCTCAATATCTTCGGCGTCGCCGCGTGCCAGCCATTTCAGGAGGCCCTCCCGGTCCGACTCGACGCGCAGGCCGCCGTCACCGATGACCCATTCGTCGCGTTCCTCGGTAACGAGCGTCATCCCGGGCGCCCCCTTGGCACGCATGGCACGCACCACGGCCTCGATGGCGTTCAGCAGCGAATCGGGGTCGGCCTCCTCGATGGTCCAGGCGGTGTCCAGGTCATGGTGGTGCACCACCACCTCGGCAATCCGCAGCGCCACAATGGAGGTTGCCGGCAGCTCCCGGCCACCCACCGTTACTTCCGGCGCCGCAAGCTCCCCGGTCAACCGCTGGGCTTCATCGGCGAAAGCGGCGGCCGAGTCCCGCACTTCAGCCAGGAGTTCCTCCCGCGGCAGGGCCGCAAGGGCGGCAATGGCCTGCGAGCGCGCTTCAGGGGACGCGTACAGCTGGCGTTCCTCCCCGGACGTCGCCCAGTCGATCAGCCCAACCAGTGCGCGCCCGCTGGATGCGACGTGCGCGATGACGTGGGCGCGGGTCCACCCTTCACACAGCGAAGGAGCGGCCAGCTCTTCATCGGACAAGGAGGAGACCGTGGCAAGGAACATGTCCGTCTCCCGGCCCAGGCGGGACAGGTCTGAGTGCAGCCGTGCTGGATTGATCATTCCGCCAGCCTAACCGCGGCGCCATGACCCCGGCGATGGTTACGGGCCGCCTGGTTCATACCGGCCGCGTATGGACTAAGACCTGTCCTCCCACCGCCGCTGTGATACCCGTGCTGCCGGGCGCGTTTGGCCTGTTCCTGCCGGATCCATCGCAAAATCCGGCTCTTTGATATGCGGAAACGGCACAATGCACCCCCGGCGGGAAACCGGGCATTCCCCTCATATGCCGTGCGTCACATTGCCTGTCAGGCTGGGTTGCCAAGGCCCCGGTACGGATCGATCCGAATACCGCAACGCCTCCACACCCGCTCCCCTGAAAGGACATGCGCCATGACGCTGCCGCACCCCCCATCCACGATCTCCGGAAACCCGGGAAAGGAGACCCGGACAGCCAACTGGGTGGCTTTCGTCATCTGCGCCGCTCTCCTTTTTGACGGCTACGACCTGGTGGTCTACGGCACCGTCCTTCCGGGCCTGCTCGCAGACGCGGGCCAGATCGGTCATTTTGATGCGGCCACCGCCGGGCTCCTGGGATCCTGGGCCCTTATCGGCGTGCTGGTGGGGTCGCTGGCATGCGGGGCCGTCGGGGACTTCTTCGGCCGCCGCCGGCTGATGCTCGCGGGCATCGCGTGGTTCTCCCTGGGCATGTTCGCCACTGCCCTGGCCACGGATGTCACCGCCTTCGGCGCCCTCCGGTTTGCCACCGGGCTGGGCCTGGGCGTCGTTATCGCCAGCGCCGGCGCCACGATGGCCGAGTTCGCACCCGCGGGCCGGCGGCAGTTCTACAACGCGATCGTCTACTCCGGGGTCCCCGCGGGCGGCGTGCTGGCATCCATCCTTGGCATCGCCTTCCTGGACAGCATCGGCTGGCGCGGCCTCTTCATCATTGGATCCCTGCCCCTCCTGGTCATCCTGCCCATTGCCTGGCGGAAGCTTCCGGAATCCCCGCGGTGGCTGCTGGCCCGGGGCCGGGAAGAGGAAGCCCTGGCCGCTGCCTGGCGCACCGGGGTGCCGCTCGCCGAAGAGCAGGTGATCCGGGAGGCCGGCGCCGCACCACGGAAGTCCGGGTTTGCCGCCGTCTTCTCCCGCCAGTTCGCCGCGGCATCCATCCTGCTGGGCCTGATGTCCTTCTGCGGCCTCCTCCTGACCTACGGGCTCAACACCTGGCTGCCCAAGATCATGGAGGGCTACGGCTACGGCCGGACCTATGCCCTGTTCTTCCCGCTGGCCCTGAACCTCGGTGCCGTGGTGGGCGGACTGGTGGCCTCCCGGATGGCCGACCGGAAGGGACCGCAGCGGGTCATTGCTGCCACGTTTGCCCTCGCCACCATTTCCCTGGGATTGATGACGTTCAGCTTCCCGCTGCCGCTGCTCTTCACCTTCATCGCCACCGCGGGGGTGGGAACCCTGGGCACCCAGGTGCTGGTCTACGGTTTCCAGTCCAACTACTTCACCACCAACGCCCGGGCCGCCGGCGTCGCCTGGTGCGCCAGCGTGGGCCGGCTGGGCGGGGTCCTGGGGCCGATCATCGGCGGCTGGCTGGCAGCGGCGGGCATCGGCGGGGCAACAGCCTTCTACATCTACGGCGCGGTGGCCCTGCTCGGCGGCGCCGTCACCATCCTGGTGCCGCGCCAGCACCGGCTCGAGGAAGCACTGCCCACGGTTGAAGAGCCGCAAGATTACGTCGAAAAAGTATCTAAGTAAGGCTTTTTATGGTTATTCTATGAATCAATGAGGCTGCGCCGCGCCTCCCCCGGCCCGTTGGAAAGGTGGCACCGGATGGAAATCCGCCAGCTGAACTACTTCATCGCGGTCGCGGAGGAGCGGCACTTCGGCAGGGCGGCCAAGCGCCTGCACATGGCGCAGCCGCCGCTGTCCCAGCAGATCCGCCAGCTGGAAGACCAGCTGGGCGTCCAGCTCCTCAACCGCACCACCCGCCGGGTGGACCTGACGGCGGCGGGCCAGCTCCTGCTGGACCGCGGCCGCCAGATCGTCAACGACGTCGAAACGCTCCGCGCGGATGTCTACCAGGTGGGCAAGGGCGCCACGGGCGTCCTCCGGGTGGGGTTCTCCGGCTCGGCAACCTACGGCGTCATGCCGCGGATCGCGCGGCTCACCAAACAGGTCCTTCCCGGCCTGTCGCTGGCGCTGAACGGGGAGATGCTGACGCCGTCAATGGAAGCGGGGCTGCGGAACGGGACCCTGGACGCGGCGCTGCTGCGTCCCCCCGTTACGTCCGAGGAGATCGACTACCGCGTGGTCACCCAAGAGCCACTCGTCGTCGCGCTTCCCTCCTTCAGCGCCCTGGCGGTGGACCGTCCCGTGGCCATGCACGAACTGCAGGACCAGGACTTCATCGCCTACGCACCGGAGTCCGTGCTAAACCGCATTACCTCGGACCTCTGCCGCCAGGCGGGTTTCCAGCCGCGGATCACGCAAGTGGTGGGTGAGACCTCCACCATGCTGGCGTTCGTGGCTGCGGGCGGTGGCATCGCCGTCATGCCGTCCAGCGTGCGTGCTTTCCAGCTTGAAGGCGTCGCGTACAGGGAAATCGACAATGCTCCCCCGGTGGAACTCGCCGTCGCCTGGCTACGCGGCCACCGCTCCGCGCTGTTGCAAAACTTCCTGGACATCGTGGCCACGGCAACCGCTGACGCCGCCACCCCCGCTCCCGCTGATGAAAGGCACCTCCCATCATGAAGATCGCAGCCATCGAGGCGATCCCCTACTCGATCCCGTACCGCCACCCGCTCCACTTCGCCTCCGGCTCCGTGCACGAGGCCGACCATGTCCTGGTCCGTGTCCACACCGATGACGGCGTAGTGGGGACCGCAGACACTCCGCCCCGCCCGTATACCTACGGTGAGACGCAGAAGTCCATCGTCGCGGTGGTGCAGGATGTCTTCGCCCCGCAACTGGTAGGCATCGACGTCTTTGACCGGGAAAAGATCCAGGCCGTCCTGGCCCGCACCATCCACAACCAGACCGCCAAGGGTGCGGTGGACATTGCCGTGTGGGACGTGATCGGCAAGACCCTGGGGCAGCCTGTCACCAAGCTGCTGGGCGGCTACACCGATTCGCTGCGCGTCTCCCACATGCTCGGCTTCAAACCCGCCCAGGAACTCCTGGCCTTGGCCCTGGAGTTCCGGGAAACCTACGGCATCACCACCTTCAAGCTGAAGACCGGCCGCCGTCCGCTGAACCTGGACATCGAGGCCGCCAGGGTGCTGCGGGACGGCCTGGGCGAAGACGCCGAGCTGTACATGGACGCCAACCGCGGCTGGACAGCCAACGAGGCCGCCGAGGTGCTGCGCCGCACCGCCGACCTCGGCCTGCAGTTCCTGGAGGAGCCGGACGACGCCCGCGAAGTCCTGGGCCGCCGCCGCCTGGTCACCAACTCACCCATCCCCATTGCCGCCGACGAATCCGCCGCCAACCTCGGCGAGGCTGCCCGCGAAATCCTCACCGGCGGGGCCAACCTCCTGTCCGTCAAGACCGCCCGGTCCGGCTTCACCGAAGCCGCCAAGATCGTTGGCATGGCCGAGGGCATGGGCATCGACGTCTACATCGGCAACCAGATCGACACCCAGGTGGGCACGGTTGCCTCGGTGGTGTTCGGCGCAGCCTTCGCCCACACGGCCAAGCGCGCGGCGGAGCTGTCCAACTACCTCGACATGACCGATGACCTGCTGGCCCGGCCGCTGGCGATCACCGGCGGCCGGATCCGCGTTCCTGAAGGTGCCGGCGCGGGCACTGACGTGGATGACGACAAGCTCGCCCACTACCGCACCGACTGACACCCTTCCCTTCCACTGAGAGGTCATCCATGAAGTACCTGGTCCATATGGACGTCAACCTGCCCGCCGGCATGCCTGCCGAAGAAGCTGCCGCAATCAAGGCCACGGAGAAGGCCTACTCCCAGGAACTGCAGCGCTCCGGCAAATGGCCTGAGATCTGGCGTGTGGTGGGCGAATACGCCAACTACTCCATCTTCGACGTCGAATCCAACGACGAACTGCACGGCATCCTGCAGCGCCTTCCCCTGTTCCCGTACATGGACATCACGGTGGTTCCGCTGGCCAAGCACCCGTCGGACGTCAAGTAACCACCGGTTGGTGCTGCGGCGTTCCGGGTCAGTTCCTGGCCCGGAACGCGGCCGCGAGTTCGCTGCGTGACCGGATTCCCATCTTCCGGTACAGCCGCGTGAGGTGGTACTGCACCGTCTTTTCGGCCAGGAACAGGGCCCGGGCCGCCTCCTTGTTGGTTGCCCCGGCAGCCACCAGCTCGGCCACGGCCTGTTCCTGGGCCGTGAGCTGTTGATGGTGGCTGCCCACCGAAGAAAGCACCGGGTCCGCCGGGTCCGGCAGGTTCCCCACGTCCAGGCCGGTGGCCTTCAGCTCACGGTCGCACCGCTCCACGTACGTTGCCGCACCGAGGGTGTCATACAGGTCCCGGGCAGCCCGCAGCACCGATGAGGCCAGGCGCCGCTTTCCGGCCCGGCGCATGCTTTGCCCGAACGCGAAACTGATCCGTGCCCGCAGGTAGGGGCGGTTGAGCCCGCGGAGGTGTCCCAGCGCCGCCTCGAAGTACTCCCTTGCCGTGTCCGGGTCCCCCTGCGCGGCCAGCAGCCGGCCCCTGGCCCACGCCACGCGGGCCAGGTCGGAGGGGACTTCCCGCTCGCGGTGCACTCCTTCGAATGCGGTGAGGAACGTATCGGCGGCGTCGAGCTTGTCGGTCATGACCAGCGCATTGACGTAGGTGTCCTGCCACGGCCAGAAGGACACCCGTTGACCGGTCCAGGGGTCCAGTTCGGCCAGTGGCTGCAGGGCGGCCAGGGCACTTTCGTAGTCGGCCCGTGCCTCGTGGAAGCGGGCGCGCGCCAGGCTGGCCGGGACCTGCATGGCCCGGTAGGTTCCCGGCTGCACCGCGGCCTGTGACACGTAGTAGCGTGCCCGGTCCCAGTCGCCCCGCATGGACCACAGCTCGGCGGCCGTCCAGTACAGCAGCGGCCGGATCAGCGGCATCCGCGAGGTCTCCAGCCGGACGCTTGCCCGGGAGATGGTGGCGGCGGCCGCGTCCCAGTTGCCCAGCACAAGGTGGGTGCGGGCCAGCCAGGCCTCGGCCCACAGGGAAATCCGCAGCGATCCCCCGCGGTACTCGGTGGGGGCGGCCGACTCAAAATTCACCAGCGCGGACTCGGCGTTGTCCAGGCGCAGGGCCAGCCAGCCGGCGCCCATCTGCACCCGCTGCTTCTGGGCATTCTCGGCCGCCTGGGCCGAAGCCCGCTGGTAGGAGGCCTCGGCGTCCGCTATCCGGCCCTGGGCATACAGGCCCAGGCCATAGATGGCCTCCGACTCGATGTGCGCCGGAGTTCCGGGTTCGGTCAGAGCCATGGCGCGTTCGGCCCAGCCGGTGATCATCGGCCCGTCCCAGGAGGCCACCCCGTGGAGGACGAACCGCTGGGCCACCTGCGCGGCTGCAGCGGGTTCATGCTGAGGATTGCTGGTGCGCCAGGCCATCTCCAGTTGGCTTTGGGCGCTGTCATTCTGGCCGGACACCGTGGACAGGTACCCCAGAACCGAGGAGCGCAGGGGCGACGGCGGCAGGGCATCCACTGCCCCGGCCCAGGCCTGCGCCTGGGCCACGTTGCCGGAGCCCACCAGGGCGTCGACGGCTTTCAGGAGCCGGAGGTTCCGGGCGCGGATATCGGGGGACAGCCGCGAGGCGGAGAACAGCGCGGTGGAGGCATCCTGCCACGCCCCAACCGTGGCCTGCCGCCGCGCGAACTCTTCCAGTTCGGCGGCCAGGGTTTCGTCCGCGGCCGGGGTGGCCGCAACGCGGTGGCCCAGCTGTTCGCCCTCGGACTGGACGACCTCGGCGGCCTTCCAGTGCAGGGCAATGCGCCGGCTCGGGACGATCTGTTCGTAAACGGCCTCCGCGGTGCCGGGTTCGAGGAAGGCGACGGCGGAGCGGGACTGGTCCACCGACAGTCCCAGCAGCCCCGCGCGGTGCCCCTCATCGAGGGCCGGCATGACGGATTCCAGGCCGCCCACCCTGGCCACCTCAGCCAGTCCCGCGCCGGGGCCGAGCACCGCAGCGGATTCCGCGGCGGCCACCAAGGCGGGGGACGCGGCGGCCAGGACACTGCGGACCCTGGCACGCACCCGGGAAGTAGGCGGCAGGGAAGGGAACCACGACTGCCAGGTCTCCGGGGGCAGTTCACGGAGCAGCTCCACGATGGACTGGGCTATCCCGCCGGTGTGCGTCACCAGGCCGTGGGCCGCCGTCGCACTGAGGTCCAGCCCGAACAGGCTCCGGGCCACGTCTTGGACCTGCTGCGGCGAGAGGGGCTCCAGCGGAATGCGGACCACCTGGTGGCCGGTGAGGAAGTCGAGCACGCCGGCGGGGACGCGGGGCGCGTCTACAGGGTTGAGGGTCAGCAGGAACAGGACCCGCTTGTCGTGCAGCCTGCGCATGACGAAGGTGAGGATGCGCAGGCTCTCCTCGTCGAGCTTGTGGACGTCGTCGACGGCGACCACCACGCTGCCGTGCGTCTGCAGGCCTTCGAGATGGGTGCTGAGGGTGGAGGCGTAGTTGACCACCTGGTCGGGGGTCAGGGAAGCGACGGGCCCCGGCGCGGGGGCCGGGCCGCCGTCGTAATCCTTTGCCGTCCGGAGCGGCAGGGTCCGCATCAGCTGGGAGTAGCCGGCCAGGGCGAACTGGGCTTCCCAGTCGTCCCCCATGGCGGACAGCACGCGGACGCCGCGGGCTGCCGTGCGGCAGTGGTCAAGGAAGAGTTCCAGGAGCGCGGTTTTGCCGGACCCGGACGGACCGGAGAGAACCACGGTTCCCACTTTGCCCTTGCGGACGGTGCGGAGGATTTCCAGCAGCTGCTCGAACGCCGCGGCCCGGCCCGCCAGCGGGAAGTCCTCCGCCATCTCGCCCTGGGTGGAGCCCGCTGTCATGGCCGCAATCCTACCGGAGCGGCCCGGGCGCCCCTGGTGCCGCGCGTCCAGCACCGGCCCCTACCCCAGGTCGCCGCCGGCCACCGGGAGGATGCTGCCGGTCAGGTAGGACGCCTCGTCCGAGGCAAGGAACACGATGGGCGCCGCCTGCTCGTCCAGGGTGCCGTAGCGCTTCATGAACGAGGACTCCACCGTCTGGTCAACGATGGTCTGGTACCAGTCCTTCTCGGTGGCGGATTCGGCGTCCGGCCCGCGCTTGACCTTCCGCGGCGGGGCTTCCGTGCCGCCCGGGGCGGTGGCCACCACGCGGATGCCGTGCCCGGCCACCTCCATGGCCAGCGACTGGGTCAGGGCGTTCACGCCACCTTTCGCCGCGGCATAGGGCACCCGGTGCATTCCGCGGGTGGCTACCGAGGAGACGTTCACGATCGTGCCGGAGCCCTGCTCGATCATGGCCGGCAGGACTGCCCGGCAGGTCCAGAGCGTGGGAAAGAGCGAGCGGCGGATTTCCTTCTCGATCTTGTCCTCGTCGTACTCCTCGTAGGGGCGGGCCCAGATGGTCCCGCCCACGTTGTTGACCAGGACGTCCACCCACCCGTGGGCCGCGAGCGCGGCCTTGATGGCCTGGGTGGCGCCGGCGAAGGTCTCCAGGTCTGCGGTGACGGCCGTGGCCGAGCCCCCGGAACCCGACGCCCTGGCGGCCTCGCCGATGCCGCGGGCAACGTCGTGGACCAGGTCCGCGCGGTCCACCAGGATCACGGCGCCGCCTTCGGCGCCGATGCGTTCGGCCACCTTCTGGCCGATCCCCTGGGCTGCACCGGTGACGACGGCGACCTTGCCGCCGAACCGGCCAGGGGTCACGTATTGCCCGGCGTACGGCGCAGCCATCAGCGGGCGGCCTTGGCGTCGATGGCCCCGGCCATGGTGTCCTTCGCGTCCTGGGCATGGGCGGTGATGACGGCGCGCAGGTGGTCCTTGTCGCCGCGTTCGAAGGCGTTCACGATCTCAAGGTGGTCCTGGGTGACGCGTTCGAAGATCGGCGTGCCGGCCTCGAAGGCCGCGGCCATCTGGGCGTGGACGTCCAGGCGCCGGTAGGACTCCAGGAGCATCGGGTTGTCGCAGACCATGAAGAGGTACTCGTGGAATTCCTCGTTGGTGCGCGCGAACTCTTCGGGGTCGGTGATGTTCCCGCCCTGCACCGAGCCGGTGGTGGCTTCGGCCAGGCGGCGGAACTGGCGCAGCTGCTGTTCGCTGAGCCTTCCCAGCAGCAGTTCGCTGACCGCAAGCTCCAGGCCCATGCGGGCGTCCAGCTGGGCGAAGCTGTCCTCCTTGCGGAAATCCAGCCGGCCGGTCTCCAGTGAGGAGACGGCCTCGCCGCGGCTCATGGTGTCGCCTTCGGCCTGGATCTTCCCGGCCGGTGCGGGGGCGCCGGTTTCGGCGTCGCCCCCGGTGGTCTCCTTCGGTGCGAAACGTTCGAAGTAGAAGTTGGCGGGCTTGATGCCTTCGGTGTCCAGCCACTTGGAGACGGCGTTGACCATGGGCGGCGGGCCGCAGAGGTAGATGTCCACGTCGCCGTCGTTGAGGTGCTTCGGTTCGATGATCTGGGTGACGTAGCCGGTGTGCGGGGCGGAGGTGCCGGGCTCGGAGGCGATGTAGTCCCAGGTGAAGCCGGGCAGTTTCGCCTCGTAGGCGCGGAGCCAGTCCAGGCCCACGATGTCCGCCTCGCGGGTGAGCCCGTAGATGAGGTGGACCGGGCTGGACGGCGGGTTCTCGGCGAGCTTTTCCAGGATGGACAGCAGCGGGGCCAGGCCGGTGCCGCCGGCCAGGAGCAGCAGGGGCCGCTTCGGTTCGCGCAGGAAGAAGGATCCGTAGGGGCCGGTGAATTCGATGGCGTCGCCTACGGCGGCGCGGTCGCGCAGGTATTCGGACATGGCGCCCTGCGGGGTCACGCGGACCATGAAGGACGCGTCCTGGACCTCGGGGCCGCTGCTGAAGGAGTAGGAGCGCTCGGCGTCGGTGCCGGGAACCTTGAGGTTGACGTACTGCCCGGGGAGGAAGGCGAGCGCGTCGCGGTTGTCCACCTCGAGGGTGAAGGAGACCGTGGTGTCCGTGTGCCGGTTGAGCTCCTTGATGGTGGAGTTGAAGGTGGCGGCCGCCGTCTTGGCCGACTCGGACGTGGCCGGGATCTGGATGGCCAGGTCGGACTCCGGGACGGCCTGGCACGTCAGCAGGTAGCCCTTTTCGAGCTCCTCTTCGGTCATGGCGTCGTCGATGAAGTCGCCCGGGTCGAAGGAGCCGGAATCGCAGAACGCCTTGCAGGTGCCGCACGCGCCGTCGCGGCAGTCCGACGGAATGTTGATCCGCGCCTTGTAGGCCGCGTCCATGACGGTCTCATAGTCGCCGACCTTGATGACTTTGGTGACGCCGTCTTCGAAGCTGAGGGCTACTTTGTGGCCCATGGGGTCCTCCTGACTGGGCGGGCGCGTCGTCGCGTCCGGGGAAAAGTTGGGGCGTGCCCGGCGGGCACGGAATGGGACCTCCCGTGCGGCGCCCGTATGTAACGGGCGCCGGCTTGGGGCAGGTCAGATCATGTAGACGTCCACCACGTGGTGGATGTAGTCGTTCTTCAGGACCACTTTCTTCTTCAGGATCACCGGCTGCGGGCCGGAAAGGTCCACCGTGTAGTAGCTGGTGCCGAAGTACGTGTCCGTCGTGTTGTAGCGGAAGTACAGGGTGAACCAGTTGAAGCGCACCTCCACCTTGCCGCCGTCGTTCGCCAAAACCTCCACGTCCGTGATGTTGTGGCCGGTGCGCGGCTCCGGGAGGGAGGTGGCCGATGACCTGTCGGTCTTGATCCGGAATACCCGGTCCTCGATGCCGCCGCGGTTGTCGTAGTAGATCAGGGAGATCTCGTTCTGGGGGTCCTGCGTCAGCTGGTCGTCCACGTCCCAGGCCGGCATCCAGAATTCGGAGTCCGGGTGGTAGCACTCCAGCCATTCGTCGAACTGGCGGTCATCCAGCAGGCGGGCTTCCCGGTAGAGGAACGCCCGGACGGTTTCGAGGGTTGCGATTTCCTCCGCGGTCTTCAGGACCGGGGCGGTGTGGGTCAGGTTGGTCATGGGTTCTGCGCTCTCTGTGGTTCCGGCGGGCTCTCTCAGGCGGTGACGGGAACGGATTCCAGGGCGGAACGCTCCTCTTCCTCCGCCAGCGCCCGGTCCATGACTTCCTTCCAGTACCCGTGCTGGATGGGGTAGAGCCCCTCATCTTCGGTGCGCACGCCGGAGGCGATCACCCGGTTCATGCCCAGGGCCTGCGCCTGCTCATCCGGTCCGGCGATCTCGTGGGTGGAGCCGCGGGTCATGTCGTTCCACGGTGCGCTGGTGGCCCAGTAGGTCTTGTTGCAGGAGCGGAATTCCTCCAGGTCGTCCGGCGTGGCCATGCCCGTGGCGTTGAAGAAGTCCTCGTACTGGCGGATGCGCTTTGAACGGTTCTCCTGGGACTCGCCCTTGGGGGCGATGCAGTAGATGGTCACCTCGGTCTGGTCCGCGGAGATCGGCCGGAAGTGGCGGATCTGCGAGGAGAACTGGTCCATGATGTAGACGTTCGGGTACAGGCAGAGGTTGCGGGAGATGTTGATCATGAAGTTGGCCATCTCCTCGCCGTACTTGGCCACGAGCTCGTCGCGGCGGTCCCAGAGCGGACGGTCCTGCGGGTTGGTCCATTCCTGCCACAGCAGCAGGTGGCCGTGGTCGTAGGAGTAGAAGCCGCCCTTGACCTTGCCCCACTTGCCGGCGTCCATGGCCTTGGTCTTGTTGGCGGAGTCTCCGGCGCTGCGGCGGGCGGTGGTGGCCGCGTAGTTCCAGTGCACGGCCGTGACGTGGTAGCCGTCGGCGCCGTTCTCGGCCTGGACCTTCCAGTTGCCGTCATAGGTGTAGGTGGAGGAGCCGCGCAGCACTTCCAGGCCTTCGGGTGACTGGTCAACGATGGAGTCGATGACCTTGGTGGCGTCCCCGAGGTGTTCCTCGAGCGGGAGCACGTCGGCCTTCAGCGAGCCGAACAGGAAGCCGCGGTAGGACTCGAAGCGGGCCACCTTGGTGAGGTCGTGCGAGCCTTCCTTGTTGAAGGTCTCGGGGTAGCCGGCGTTCCGGGAGTCCTTGACCTTCAGCAGCTCGCCGGAGTTTTTGAAGGTCCAGCCGTGGAACGGGCAGGTGAAGGTGGTGCGGTTGTCCGTCTTGCGGCGGCACAGCATGGCGCCGCGGTGCGAACAGGCGTTGACCAGGCAGTTCAGCTGCCCGTCCTTGTCCCGGGTGATCATCACGGGGGTGCGGCCGATGTAGGTGGTGAAGTAGTCGCCCACGTTGGTGATCTGCGACTCGTGGGCGAGGTAGACCCAGTTGCCTTCGAAGATGTGCTTCATCTCGAGTTCGAAGATCTCCTGGTCGGTGAAGATCTCGCGCTTGGCCCGGATGACGCCGTTCTCTCGGTCGTCGATCACGGCGTCGGCAAGGACCTCGCGGGCATGGATCAGGTTCTCGGTCATGGCGTGCTCCTTCATTGGAGATTGCTGGACGGATGGGCGGAGGTCCACTCGGGAAGAGGCTTCGGCGGCGGACGTTGTCCAGCAATTCTTGCCGCTCGTGATTGGCCTCACATCAGGCAAATACCTAGGTTCCACCAAGGGTGTCTTTATGTACCGATAATGACTCAAAAGACGCCTAGTTGATATTTGTAGCGTCCTTATCTCCGGGCCTACGCTTGAGACCAAGATCACGCGGTGCCGAGCAGGGCAGGTGGAACTGCCCGCCCCGCAGGCCGCGTGGGGAGCAGGAGCCCTTCCTGTCCCATTCAATGAAGAAGGTGGACATCGTCATGACCCAAACCCCAACGGACAGCCGCACGGAAAACGAAGGCACCGCCGTCGAAGCAGGCTCCAAGGCAACCGAACGGTTCGCCGCGTCAGGCAAGCTCTCCCGGGTGGATGTATCCAAGGAACGGGTGAGCCTGCTGGCCGGCGCACTGATCAAGGCCGCCAACGACATCGTCGTCGAGCACCAGGTCACCTACGAGGAATACAACGCCCTCAAAGCCTGGCTGATCAAGGTGGGCACGGACGGTGAATGGCCGCTGTTCCTCGACGTCTGGCTGGAACACACCGTTGAGGACGTGAACTCCCAGGACCGTCCCGGCACCGTCGGCACCATCGAGGGTCCCTACTACGTTCCCGGCTCCCCGGAACTCCAGACGCCCGCCACCGTGGAAATGCGCGACGACGAAGAGGGCACCCCGCTGCGGTTCACCGGCCAGTTCACCGACACCGACGGCAACCCCATCCAGGGTGCGCAGGTGGAGATCTGGCACGCGGACGCCGCCGGCTTCTACTCCCAGTACGCCCCGGGCATGCCCGAGTGGCTCTTCCGGGCCACCGTCAAGGCCTCCGACGACGGCCGGTTCGAGATCAACACCATGCGTCCGGCGCCCTACCAGATCCCTACGGACGGCGCCTGCGGACAGCTGATCAACGCCGCGGGCTGGCACGCCTGGCGTCCCGCGCACATCCACATCAAGGTGTCCGCGCCGGGCTACGAGCCGGTCACGCAGCAGCTGTACTTCCCCGGCGACCCCCACAACGCGGACGACATCGCCTCGGCGGTGAAGCCTGAACTGATGCTGGACCCCCGCCCCCGTACCGACGGCAAGGGCGAGGAAGTAGTTTATGACTACGTCCTGGCAAAGCAGGGCCAGAAGAAGTAGCACGCAAACTGGGAGACACCCCCGCACGGAGGCGCTCCGGAGCTGATGCTTCGGAGCGCTTCCGGTTTTTCGCGCCAGCCAGGAGTTCCGATGAGCCATCCCCGCCCCGACCCGGCCGCCACATCCGTCGGGTCAGCCCCGCCGGCGCCGGCGCCGGAACCCCTGCTGGAACGCCCGGGGGTCCGGCCCGCGGGCCCCCGCCGGATTCTTCGCGACCTGGGACTGTCCTATGTCTCCAACGGGGCCATCGGGCTCATTTTCGCGGCGTCCGGACCCATCGCCGTCACCCTTGCCGTGGGGACGGCCGGCGGCCTGACCCAGGGCCAGCTGTCGTCCTGGGTTTTTGGCATCCTCTTTTCCGGCGGAGCGGCCACGCTGCTGATGTCGCTGATCTACCGGCAGCCCCTGGGCTTCGCCTGGTCCATCCCCGGCACGGTGCTCCTGGGACCGTCCCTTCAGCACCTGGCCTTCCCCGAAGTCGTCGGGGCCTTCTTCACCTCCGGCGTGCTGATCCTCGCCCTCGGCGCCACTGGAGTGGTGCGCAAAGCCATGGCACTGGTGCCCATGCCGCTGGTGATGGCCATGGTGGCCGCGGTGTTCCTGAAGTTCGGCACCGACATCGTTGCCTCCACCCAGGACAACCCGGCCGTGGCTGCTCCAATGGTGGCCGCGTTCCTGGTCCTCACCGCAGTTCCCAGGCTTGGCAGGTTCCTGCCACCGGTCCCGGGCACCCTGGTGGCAGGCTGCATCGCCGTGGCAGCCAGCGGGCAGTTCAGGCTGTCCCCCGGCGGGCAACTCCTGGCCACACCGGTTTTCACCGCCCCTGAATTCACGTGGGCTGCCCAGCTGGAACTGGTGGTTCCCCTGGCCCTCACCGTGCTGTTCGTCCAAAACGGCCAGGGCATCGCCGTCCTCCGCGCCGCCGGGCACCGTCCACCCGTGAACGCCTTCGCCATTGCCTCCGGCGCCTTTTCAGTGCTGAATGCCGGTTTCGGCGCTGTTTCAGCCTGCGTCACAGGCCCCACCAACGCCCTGCTGACCTCGTCCGGGAAGAGGGAGCGCCAATACACGGCTGCCGTGGCGTACGGTCTCCTGGCCCTGGTGTTCGCAGCGTTTGCCCCCACCCTGACCCGGCTGATGCTGGCCGCGCCCAAGGAGTTCGTCCTGGCACTGGGCGGCATCGCGATGCTGCGGGCCCTTCAGCAGGCCTTCGTCACGGCCTTTGCCACCAGCTTCACCCTGGGTTCGCTGGTGACGTTCGTGGTGACCATCTCCGGCATGAACCTCTTCAACATCCACGCAGCGTTCTGGGGCCTGGTGATCGGCTACGGGGTGTCCCGCCTGCTGGAGCGCGCCGACCACGCCCAGCCGTGAGCCGGACCGGGCATGTTACGGCGCCCGGCAGGGCTTCTTCTGCGTCAGCGCGGGTCCGGTTCCAGCGCCCAGGCCAGCCGGTGCAGGAAAGTCGCCGTCCTGCTCCTGAATGCCAGCCACGCGGCCCGCTTCCACCCGGGCTTCGCGCTGAGTTGCGGCGCGTGGGGCTGCGCACTTTCGCCCGCGTGGACGGCGCCGGCAAACAAGAGGGCAATAAGGCTTGCGCTTTCCATCATTCTCCAAGCTGTACTGGTCAATCCCGGTGTACAACCACCGTGCCCTGCGGAAGAAGGCTTCAAACATCATCAGCGCCCCCATCGGGCTGCGGGGAGGGCGTGGCGGTACCGCGTTATGCACGTGCAGTGTTAGGCAATAGTCTGGCCAGATGGGGACCAGTGCCGTGACTTCCGGCGAACAAGTGGACAGGCAGACCCGCATCCTCGAAGCGGCAATGGACCTGCTGTCCCGCCACGGGATTTCGGGCGTGAGCATGCGCGCCGTGGCGCGGGAAGCCGGCGTGGCGCTGGGGCTGGTCAACTATTACTACGACGACAAGACCACCCTGATCCGCGCTGCCCTGCGCCGGGTGGATGAGCATGACCTTTTACTGGTCGCCCCGGACCCGTCGGTTACCCCCGATGAACAGCTGCGCCGCGCGCTCCGGCGCGTTGCCGGCGCTGACCTGCTGACCACCCGCTACCTGTCCCTGCGCCTGCATTTGTGGGCCCTGGCCCAGGCGGACGAGGACTACGCACAGATCAACGCCGCCGCCTTCGACCGGTACATCGACGGGCTCGCGGCGCTGGTGTCCAGCGCCAGGCCCGGACTGTCCTGGGAGGCGTGCAGGGAGCGCGCCTCGGACATCGTGGTCATTCAGAACGGCGTGTGGCTGACGGCGCTGCTCGGGGTGGACAAGGCCTCCATCCAGCGGAGCATTGCGCGCACGGAGCAGATCGCGTTCGCACCGGTCACGGACGACAACGGCGACCGCCAGGTCCCCTCACAGCCCTGAAACACCCGCTCCAGGGGCAACAGTAGCCGGGCGATGAGCATTGAACAAGTGTTCAAGAAAAGTATTGAACACTCGTTCAACGTGCATTACTGTCCTTCCTATGACTTACGCCACACCGGCCCAGGAAGCCGCCCCCAGCACTGAAACCAAGCCCGCCTCCTCCCTGTTCATCAACGGCAGGTGGGAGCCGGCGGCGTCCGGCGCGGTGCGCGAAATCCGCAACCCCGCAGACGGGGAGCTGGTGGCCACCGTGTCCGAGGCAGGCCGGGAAGATACCGAACGTGCCATCGCGGCGGCCCGGGCCGCCTTCGATTCCGACGCCTGGTCCAGCGTCCCGGCACCGGAGCGTGGCGCCTTCCTCCTGAAGGTCGCCGCCGGGCTGCGGGAGCGCCGGGAAAAGTTTGCCCGCGCGGAATCGCTGGACACCGGCAAGCGGATGGTGGAAAGCCGCATCGACATGGACGACATCGCCGCCTGCTTCGAGTACTTCGGCAGGCTCGCCGGGCAGCAGGCGGGCCGGGTGGTGGACGCGGGAGACGCCGCCGTCGTCAGCAGGATCGTCTACGAACCCGTGGGCGTCTGCGGGCTCATCACGCCGTGGAACTACCCCCTGCTCCAGGCGGCGTGGAAGATCGCCCCCGCGCTGGCCGCCGGCTGCACCTTCGTCCTCAAGCCCTCCGAGCTGACCCCGTCCACCAGCATCCTGGCCATGCAGCTGCTGCAGGACCTCGGCCTTCCGGACGGCGTGGCCAACCTCGTCACCGGTGCCGGCGCCCAGGCGGGCGCACCGCTTTCGGAACATCCCGACGTCGACCTTGTCTCCTTCACCGGCGGCCTGGAAACCGGCAAGCGCATCGCCGCTTCCGCTGCCGCCACCGTCAAAAAGGTGGCCCTGGAACTCGGCGGGAAGAACCCCAACGTGGTGTTCGCCGACGCGGACTTCGACGCCGCCGTCGACAACGCCCTCAACGGCGCGTTCGTCCACTCCGGCCAGGTTTGCTCCGCAGGCGCCCGGCTGCTGGTGGAGGAATCCATCGCGGACCGCTTCGTGGACGAACTGGTCCGCCGCGCAGAGGGCATCCGGCTGGGTGGCCCCTTCGACGACGAGGCCGAGACCGGCCCGCTGATCTCCGCCGCCCACCGGGACAAGGTCCATGCCTACGTCCAGCGCGGCATTCAGGAGGGCGTGCGGCTCCGCACGGGCGGCGCGGCACCGTCCGGGGAGAAGTACGACGCCGGGTTCTACTACCAGCCCACCATTCTGGACCGCGTCTCCCGCGGCATGTCCGTGGTCACCGACGAGGCGTTCGGCCCGGTGGTCACGGTGGAAACCTTCCGCACCGAGGACGAGGCCGTGGCCACTGCGAACGACACCATCTACGGCCTGGCCGGCGCGGTGTGGACCCAGGACGCCGGCAAGGCGCAGCGCGTCGCGTCCCGGCTGCGGCACGGCACCATCTGGATCAACGACTACCACCCCTACCTCCCCCAGGCCGAGTGGGGCGGCTTCGGCCAGTCCGGCGTCGGCCGCGAGCTGGGCCCCACGGGCCTGGCCGAGTACCAGGAAGCCAAGCACATCTACCAGAACACCAGCCCCCAGGTCACCGGCTGGTTTGTTGACCACGGCAAGGAGAACTAGATGCACTACGACAACATCGAGGACGTTTCCGAACGCGGGTTCGACTACGTCGTCATCGGCGGCGGGTCCGCGGGGGCGGCAGTGGCCGCACGGCTGAGCGAGGACCCGGACGTCACCGTGGCCCTTGTCGAGGCAGGCCCGGACGACCGCAATATCCCCGAGATCCTGCAGCTGGACCGCTGGATGGAGCTGCTGGAATCCGGCTACGACTGGGACTACCCCATCGAGCCGCAGGAAAACGGCAACTCCTTCATGCGCCACGCCCGCGCCAAGGTCATGGGCGGCTGCTCCAGCCACAACTCCTGCATCGCCTTCTGGGCCCCGCGCGAGGACCTGGACGAGTGGGAGTCCAAGTACGGCGCCACGGGCTGGAACGCCGCCAACGCGTGGCCGCTGTACAAGCGGCTGGAAACCAACCAGGACGCCGGGCCTGACGCACCGCACCACGGGGACTCCGGCCCCGTGCACCTGATGAACGTGCCCCCGGCGGATCCTGCCGGCGTCGCCCTTCTGGACGCCTGTGAACAGGCGGGCATCCCCCGCACGAAGTTCAACACCGGCACCACCGTGGTCAACGGCGCCAATTTCTTCCAGATCAACCGCCGCGAAGACGGTACCCGCTCCTCCAGTTCCGTGTCCTACATCCACCCCATCGTGGACCGCCCCAACTTCACCCTGCTGACCGGCCTGCGGGCCCGCCAGCTGGTGATCGACGCGGACAAGCGCTGCACCGGCGTGGACGTGGTGGACGGGGCGTTCGGCCGGACCCACCGGCTCACCGCGCACCGGGAAGTCATTGTGTCCACCGGCGCGATCGACTCCCCCAAGCTGCTCATGCTCTCCGGCATCGGCCCGGCGGAACACCTGGCCCAGCACGGCATCGAGGTGCTGGTGGACTCCCCCGGCGTCGGTGAGAACCTGCAGGACCACCCGGAAGGCGTGGTGCAGTTCGAGGCCAAACAGCCCATGGCCCAGACTTCCACACAGTGGTGGGAAATCGGCATCTTCACCCCCACGGAGGAGGGTCTGGACCGCCCCGACCTGATGATGCACTACGGTTCCGTGCCGTTCGATATGAACACCCTGCGCCACGGCTACCCCACCACGGAGAACGGCTTCAGCCTCACCCCGAACGTCACGCATGCCCGGTCCCGCGGCACGGTGAAGCTGCGCAGCCGCGATTTCCGCGACAAGCCGATGGTGGACCCCCGCTACTTCACGGACCCGGACGGCCACGACATGCGCGTCATGGTGGCCGGCATCCGCAAGGCCCGCGAGATCGCCGCCCAGCCCGCAATGGCGGAATGGACCGGCCGCGAGCTGTCCCCCGGCGTCGAGGCGCAGACCGATGAGGAACTGCAGGACTACATCCGCAAGACCCACAACACCGTCTACCACCCCGTGGGCACCGTCCGCCTGGGCCCGGCCGACGACGAGATGTCGCCGCTGGATCCCGAGCTGCGGGTCAAGGGGGTCACCGGCCTCCGCGTGGCCGATGCGTCCGTCATGCCCGAGCACGTCACCGTCAACCCCAACATCACCGTCATGATGATCGGCGAGCGCTGTGCCGATCTCATCAAGGCGGACTATGCCGGCGCCGACGCCCTGGAAGAGAAGGAGCTCACCGCGTCCCTCGCCTGAGCGGCGGGTCATCAAGGGGGCCGCATTCCCAACAATGGCGGCCCCCGCAGAACGTTATCTCGCCGCACCCCAGGGCGGCCGGTCCCATCGTGCTTTTCTGATCTAGGAGTCCATATTGGAACCCAGCAAGAGTATTGATTCAAGTGGCATGGATGAATTTGGCTACACCCAGACCCTCGACCGGAGCATCGGCAAGTTCGCCAGCTTCGCGGCAGGTGTCAGCTACATCTCCATCCTCACCGGTGTTTTTCAACTGTTCTACTTCGGCTTTTCCATGGCCGGCCCGGCGTACGCCTGGTCCTGGCCCATTGTGTTCGTTGGCCAGCTGATGGTGGCCCTCTGTTTCGCCGAGCTGGCCGGCCGCTACCCCGTTGCGGGCTCGGTCTACAACTGGGCCAAGCGGCTGTCCTCCGGGACCTCGTCCTGGCTGGCCGGCTGGCTGCTGCTGCTGTCCTCCATCATGGCGCTGGGCTCGGTGGCACTGGCCCTGCAGATCACCCTCCCCCAGCTGTGGTCCGGCTTCCAGTTCGTTGGTGACGGTACCGGCCCTTACGACTTCGCCATGAACGGCGTGGTGCTGGCCACCATCATGATCACCATCTCCACGCTCATCAACGCGTTCGGCGTGAAGCTGATGACCCGGATCAACAGCATCGGCGTCTTCGTTGAGCTGATCGCCGCCGTGCTGCTGATCCTGGCACTGGCCTGGCACGTGGTGCGCGGCCCGGAGGTCTTCTTTGATACGGCCGGTTTCGGGGAAGGCAAGGACCTGGGCTTCTTCGGCGTCTTCCTGATCGGTGCCATGGCCTCCGGGTACGTCATGTACGGCTTCGACACCGCCAGCTCGCTGGGCGAGGAAACCAAGGACCCCAAGAAGACCGCTCCCAAGGCCATCCTGCGCGCCGTCACGGCGTCCTTCCTGCTGGGCGGGGGAATCCTGCTGTTCGGCATCCTGGCCGCACCGGACCTCAGTGACCCGCAGATCGGCTCCCCCGACGGCGGCCTGCAGCACATCGTCCTTTCCGTCCTGGGCGGCCCGTTCGGCAAGGCCTTCCTGGCCTGCATCGTGGTGGCTGTGGTGGTCTGCACCCTGGCCGTCCACGCCGCCGCCATCCGCATGATGTTCGCCATGGCCCGCGACAACAACCTGCCCTTCAGCCGGCAGCTCAGCAAGGTGGATCCGGTCCGCCGGACCCCGACAGTGGCGGCCATCGTCATCGGCGTCATCGCCGTCATCCCGCTGCTGGTCAACGTGATGCAGCCGGCTATCTTCACCATCCTGTCCAGCATCAGCATCGTGCTGATCTACCTGTCCTACCTCCTGGTCACGGTCCCCCTGCTCCGCAAGCGGTTACAGAAGAAGTGGCCGCTCGTCGCAGACGGATCAGAGCCAGGGTTCACCATGGGCAAGTGGGGCCTCCCCGTGAACATCCTCGCCGTCCTGTGGGGCGCCGCGATGACGGTGAACCTGGTCTGGCCCCGCCCGGAAATCTACAACTCGGTGCCGCCGTTCGAGTGGTACCTGCAGTGGGGCGGCGTCTTCTTCGTGGCCGCCGTGGTGATTGGCGGGGCCATGCTCTACCGCCTGAAGATCCGCCATCAGACCGGGGTGCTGGCCGAACACGCCGCGGCAGTCGCCGCCCACCCGTCGTCCAACGACCCCAGGTTCGATCCCGCGGAGGACGCGGTGCCGGCCAACGCGGCGATGGCAACCGAGGGCTAGCAACACCACAGCAGAAGGGGCCGACGGCGGCACTCACGTGAGTGCCGCCGTCGGCCCTTTTGCGTTGGCGGGGACGGCGGGCGGCGAGGGCCGCGTCACACAACGGAACGCCCATCCGCTCCGGAGCGCCAACGCCCTACCCTTGACTGGTGACATTGACTAAACTCCGCACCGCGTCCGCGGGCTCCCTCGCCGCCGCCGGCCTCCTGCTTACCCTCGCCGCCTGTTCCACGCCGGCCTCCACCCAGCCAAGCTCCCCGGCCCCTGCCTCATCTGCAGCGGCTTCGTCGAATGCCAGCGCCGCTTCAACCTCTGCCGGCCCCTGCGCCGGCGTGAAGGTCATCGTCGATTCGGGCGCCCTGAAGCAGTCCGCCGCCGACACCTCCGCCTGCGTGTCCGTGGATGGCCCCACCGTGGCCGCCAAGGTCCTCGAACAGGCCAAGATCAAGACCGAGGGCACCGCCAAGTACCCCACGAGCTTCGCGTGCCGCGTCAACGGAGTGCCCGCCGCGGACTTCGACATCAAGCACAAGGGTGGCACCGCCCGTGAAGCGTGTGATGACAAAAACACTGTCTCGTATTGGGCACTCTGGGTGAAGCCCGCCGCCGGCACGTGGGCTTACGCGCAGGAAGGCCTGGACAGCCTGAAGCTCAACCCCGGCGAGAGCCTTGAACTGCTCTACACGGTGGACAACGAACCGGCAGCACCCGCGTCATGACCTTCCGGCCCGCGCCGTTGCGCGCAGCGGCGGTTCTCGCTGCTGTGTTCATCGCGGCGCGGGTCGCCTACCGGGCCCTTTTCAACGGGGCGGCCACGGGTACCCCGGTCCTGCTGGACCTTCCGCCGCTGAGGCTCCCCGCCCCGTACGCCCACGTGGTGTTCCTGGGTCCGATCACGGCCCCGGGGCTCTGGGCGGCGGTGCTGTCAGCGCTGCCCATCGCCGCAACGATCCTCGGCTTCGGCCTGCTCAACGCCTGGGTGGATGTGTCCCGCGGTTTTGTCCGGCTGGCCCGGGGCGGTCCCCTGCAGGGCGTGGCCCGCATGCTGGTGGTGGCGTGGGCGGCCCTCCCGGCGCTGGCCGACGCCGTGGCCTCGGTGCGCCTCGCCTTCCGGCTCCGGGGCGAACGCTTCGGCCCCCGCGCCCTGGTGCCCGTCCTCGAACGCACCCTGGAGCATGCCGGCCGCATTGCCGCGGCCCTGGAGCTGCGCGGCTTCGGCAGCCGGGCATCCCGCCAAGTACATCACGACGACGGCGGCCCGCTTCTGGTGCGCGACGCACAGTTCCGCATCGCTGACACGCGCATGAGGGTTGACTCCTTTGCACCGCCGGCTGGGTCCGTCGCGGTGATCACCGGGCCCACAGGCTCCGGCAAGTCCACCATTCTGCGCGGCCTCGCGGGCCTCCTTTCGCACGTGGACGGTGGCGCGCTGTCCGGCACGGTGCAGATAGCCGGGACGGACCGCGCCAGCGCTCCCCCGCGTGATACCGCGGGGTTGGTGGGCGTCGTCCTGCAGAATCCGCGCGCAGCCTTTGCGACCACCCGCGTCCGGGACGACATTGCCCTGGCCCTCGAGCTCCGCGGTATGCCCTCCGCCGCCGCGAAGGCCCGGGTGCTGGAGGTGGCGGAACGGATTGGGGTGTCCGCGCTGCTGGACCGGGACGTCAGCACCCTGTCGGCAGGAGAGGCAACGCTTGTGGCCATTGCCGCCGCCGTCGTGGACCAGCCCCGGCTGCTACTGGTGGACGAACCTCTGGCCGACCTCGACGCCAACGCCCGCGGCCGCGTCATCGCCGTGCTTCGTGCCCTGGCCAACGACGGCGTGTGCGTCGTCGTGGCCGAGCACCGGGCCGCGGCCCTGGTGCCGGTTGCTGACTCTTGGTGGACCATCGAGGGCGGTGCGCTGGTGCCGGGTGCCCCTCCTTCCCCCGCCGCTCCCGGCGTTGCCTGGCCAGCGGCCGTTCCGGATCACGGCCGCGGCCCCGTGCTGACGGCAACCCACGTCGAGGTGCACCGGAAGGGCAAGCCGCTGGTCCGCGATGCCTCCCTGGTCCTGCACCCCGGCGAGATCGTGGCGCTGGTGGGGCCGAACGGGGCCGGGAAGTCGTCCCTGCTGGTGGCGCTGGCCCTGGGCGAGGGTACGGGGACAACGTCCGACGGCGGCCGGGTCGCCCTGGTGCCGGACGCGTCGGACGACCTCTTCACCAGGGACACGGTCACGGGCGAGCTGCGGTCAGCGGAGCGGCGGCTGGCGCGCCGGAAGAACGGCATGGCGGTTGCTGCTGGTACCGCGGCGGCCCGCCTTGCCCGGCTGCGGGGAGACGTCCATATGCCGATCGGCAACCAGCATCCGCGGGACCTCTCCGCCGGCGAGAGCAGGATCCTGGCCATCGCCCTGCAGACCATGGATGACCCCGATGTGCTGCTCATCGACGAACCCACGCGCGGACTCGATCCGGCCGCACGGACTGCAGTGGCGGCGGCCCTGCGTACCGCGGCAGAGGATGGCGCGGCGGTCCTGATCGCCACGCACGACCTCGACTTCGCCCACGGCCTGGGCGCCCGGATCCTGCCCATGCGGAACGGCGTGGCACCATCCCTGGAACCTGTCGCTGCTCCGGACCCGTACGTCCCGGCACCCCGTCCTACTCTTGCCGGAGCGCAGGCGGCGGCGTCCACCGCTGAACAGCCAGACGCACCGGACGCCAGGAAGCCCCACCGGGTCCGGATGCCGCGGAGCGCCGAGCTTGCTGTCCTCGCACTCGCCAATCTGGCCGCCCTCGCGGCGTTCTGCTGGCCCCTGCTTGCCGCGGCCCTCCCGCAGGATGCTGCGGCGGCAACCCCCTACGTTGCCCTGGCCATCGCACCCGTGGCAGCGGTCGCCGTCGTGCTTTCCCTGGACGGATCCGTCCGCTCGGCACACACCGTGGCACTGCTCGGGGTGCTGGCTGCCGTCGGTTCCGCCGTGCGGGTGGCGAGCACCGGCGTCGGCGGCGTGGAGGCGGTGTTTATCCTGCTGATCCTTGCGGGCCGCGCGTTCGGCGCCCGGTTCGGGCTCCTGCTCGGTGCGGCGACGATTGCCGTGTCCAGTGCCTTGTGGGGCGGCATCGGCCCGTGGACGCCGTTCCAGATCTTCGCCTGCGCGTGGGTGGGCGCCGGGGCTGGGCTGCTTCCCCGCCGGGTGCGGGGCAGGGCCGAACTGTGGATGCTGGCGGCCTACGGCGTGGTGTCGTCGTACGTGTTCGGGCTGCTGCTGAACCTGTGGTTCTGGCCCTTCGCCGTGGGCGGCGGCACCGGGATTTCGTACGTTCCGGGCGCGCCGCTGGGCACCAACCTCAGCAGCTTCCTGCTGTATTCGCTGTTGACGTCGACGGCGGGCTGGGACACCCTGCGTGCCGTCACCACGGTGATCGGCATCGCCGTGGTGGGCCGGGCGGTGCTTGTTTCGCTGCGGCGGGTGAAGCCGGTGTCCGGTGGGGTGGCTGGATCCGCCGGGAAGGCTCACCGGGAGGCCGTCCCTGCGTCCACCATCAAGGAACCAGACGAATCGCGCCTAAGCCGCTCCGGAACCAACCAGTGAGCAGGTCCCTTCAGGGGCTTATGGCACGGGATGGGACGCTCCCCACTATGGCGGTGTAGCGGAGACCTGCCGATGTGGCCAGGAGGACGATCCCCACCAGGATCGGCCAAAACTCGAAACTGAAGCCGGTTGCCGCTGCCACGCCGAGTGGGCCGTTGGTTATCGGGCCGTTAACGGTCTCTGCCGCCGCGTTGGGCCCGCCCCAGGAGGTATAGGCGAGAACCTGTTGTGATGCCACGGACCCTGCAACGGAGAAACAAATCTGCCAGGCTATCCCGCCGAGGATGAGGGCCGAACCTGCCATACGAAGGGCCCTGCCCAGCCCGGTTTGGAATGAGCCGGGCTGTTTAGCGCGGGCCGTCAGTTTGAGCACTGCCACCGCGATGGCAATGGCCACGAGGCCCTGGAGCAGATAGCCGGCGGCCAGCAAGAGCCGCACGTCGGCGCCGAGACCCAGCACCTCCACGTCGGCGTAGGTGAAGCCGCCTCCCGCTACCTGGGCCGACGGCCCGTCCAAAATGTCGACGCCCTCGGGAACCTGCGGCCAGAACTGGCGGACCGGGAGTTTGATGGGCACCGCTCCGCTCGACAGCAGGGCGGTGCCCACGAGATACAGGGTTCCGAGGGCACTGAGTCCGAGGTAGATCCGGGCCAGCACATGGGTTACGGCCAGGATCTTCGGCCGTGCGCTTTGATCGGACAGTTGCGTTTCCATGCGGCCCCCAAGCCTCGGATGGGAAATGTCGATTAAAGCACGACTGCGCCGGGGCCCGAATAACCGCCTAAAGAGCAGCGGGTTCGGAATGCCCCGTCTTGTGGAGGCAGTCCGGCGAGAAGACCCTGACTTGGCTGGCCGGGTTGTTCACCAAAGCCGCAGCGGGCCGGACGGGGCGGCGCTGCAGGTCTCCCCCGCAATTGGGACATGCACGGTTCGGGAAACGTTCCACGCACTCCGGGCACCAGGTGCATTCAAAGGTGCAAATGTAGGCCTCCGAAGAGGGCGAAATATCGCGGTCGCAGCACTCGCAATTGGGTCTGATCTCAAGCATGAGGAAAGCCTACCTGTGGGTAGCCTAGGCCTCTGACCAGCGGAAACAGGGAGCACTCACACCTTGAAGTATTTTGCCTCCGGGTGGTGGAACACGAACGCGTCGGTGGACTGCTCGGGGTGCAGCATCAGCTCGTCGCTCAGGATGACGCCCATGCGCTCGGGCTTCAGCAGCTCGGTGATCTTGCGGCGGTCCTCCATGTCCGGGCAGGCGGGGTAGCCCAGCGAGAAGCGGGCGCCGCGGTAGTCGAGCTTGAAGTACCCAGCCGTGTCCTTGGGTTCCTCGGACGCAAAGCCGAGCTCCTTGCGGACGCGGGCGTGCCAGAACTCGGCGAGCGCCTCAGTGAGCTGCATGACCAGGCCGTTGAGCTCGTAGTAGTCGCGGTACTGGTTGGCCGCGAACATCTTGGAGGTGAACTCTTCGATCTTGGAGCCGGCGGTGACCAGCTGCACGGGCAGCACGTCGATCTGGCCAGACTCGCGGGACTTCACGAAGTCAGCCAGGCACAGGTGCCGGTCGCGGCGCTGGCGCGGGAAATCGAACCGCAGGCGGTCGGTGCCGATCGGGCCGCCTGAACCACCGTCCGGGGCGAGCAGGCCTGCCTGGCCCAGGACGCCGTCGGGATCCTCTCCGTGGTGGAGGACCACCACCTGTTCGCCCTCGGAGACCACGGGGAAGTAGCCGTAGGCCACGGAGGCGTCCAGCATGCCTTCGCCCAGGATGCGGTCCAACCAGTAGCGCAGGCGCGGGCGGCCTTCGCGTTCCACGAGTTCCTCGTAGGAGGCGCCGTCCTCGCCGCGGCCAGGCTTGAGGCCCCACTGGCCCATGAAGGTGGCGCGCTCATCGAGGAACGCGGAGTAGTCGTGCAGGGAGACGCCACGGACAATGCGGGTACCCCAGAACGGCGGCACGGGCACGGGGTTGTCGCTGGCGACGTCGGACCGGCCGGGCATGGCCTCCGGCTCCGTGATGGTGAACTTCGCCCCGCCTTTGTGAATGCGCTTCTTCAACGGCGGCAGGCCGACGTCGTCCGGTGATTCGCCGCGGGCAACGCGCACCAGCGGCTCCATGAGGGAGAGTCCCTCGAAGGCATCCTTGGCGTAGCGGACCACGCCGTCGAACTGCTCGGCCAGATCCTGCTCCACGTAGGCGCGGGTAAGGGCGGCGCCGCCCAGGATGACCGGCCACTTCTTGGCCAGGCCGCGGGACTGCAGCTCGGCGAGGTTCTCCTTCATCACCACGGTGGACTTCACCAGCAGCCCGGACATGCCGATCACGTCGGCGTTGTGTTCCTCCGCCGCGGCGATGATCTCGGCGATGCCCTGCTTGATGCCGATGTTGATGACCTTGTAGCCGTTGTTGGTGAGGATGATGTCCACCAGGTTCTTGCCGATGTCGTGCACGTCGCCGCGGACGGTGGCGATCACCATGGTGCCCTTGCCGGAGGAGTCCGACTTCTCCATGTGCGGTTCCAGCAGGGCCACGGCGTTCTTCATGACCTCGGCGGACTGGAGCACGAACGGCAGCTGCATTTCGCCGGCGCCGAAGCGTTCGCCCACCACCTTCATGCCCTCGAGCAGGTGGTCGTTGATGATGCCGAGCGGGGTCATGCCTTCGCTGCGGGCCAGGTCCAGGTCCGCTTCGAGGCCCTTGCCTTCGCCGTCGATGATGCGCCGTTCCAGCCGAGCACCGGTGGGCAGCGCCGCGAGTTCGGCGGCGCGCTGGTCCTTGAGCGCTGCGGTGTCGACGCCGGCGAACATGTCCAGCATGCGGGCCAGGGGGTCGTAGGTGGTGTTGCCGTCGGCGTCGTATTCGCGCCGGTCCCAGACCAGGTCCAGGGCCACCTTGCGCTGCTCCTCCGGGAGGGAGGCGAGCGGAACGATCTTGGCGGCGTCGATGATGCCGCTGGTCAGGCCGGCCTGGACGGCTTCGTGCAGGAACACGGAGTTCAGGACGATGCGCGCCGCCGGGTTGAGGCCGAAGGAGACGTTGGAGACGCCGAGGGTGGTGTTGATGCCCGGGTACTTGGCGGTGATCTGGCGGATGGCCTCGATGGTTTCGATGCCGTCGCGGCGGGTTTCCTCCTGGCCGGTGGCGACGGGGAAGGTGAGGCAGTCGACGATGATGTCCTCGACGCGCATGCCCCACTCGCCCACCAGGGAGTCCACCAGGCGGGAGGCGATGGCCACCTTGCCCTCGGTGGTGCGGGCCTGGCCTTCTTCGTTGATGGTCAGGGCGATGACGGCGGTGCCGTGTTCCTTCACGAGCGGCATGATGCGGGCAAAGCGGCTGTTGGGGCCGTCCCCGTCCTCGTAGTTGACCGAGTTGACCACGGGGCGGCCGCCGATGAGTTCCAGGCCGGCGCGCAGCACGGGCGGTTCGGTGGAGTCGATGACCAGCGGGAGGGTGGAGGCGGAGGCGAACCGGGAGACGATCTCCTTGACGTCGGCCACGCCGTCACGGCCCACGTAGTCCACGCAGACGTCCAGCAGGTGGGCGCCGACGCGGATCTGTTCGCGGGCGATGTCCACGCAGTCGTCCCAGCGCTCTTCGAGCATGGCCTGGCGGAAGGCCTTGGAGCCGTTGGCGTTGGTGCGCTCACCGATGGCCAGGTAGGCGGATTCCTGGTCGAAGTTCACGTGCTGGTAGAGGGAGGCGACGCCGGCTTCACGTTCTTCGGGGATTCGTGCCGGTGCTGTCTTGTCCTCGGTGGCCACGGCTTTGGTGCGGAAGGGCGCAAGACGTTCGACGACGGCGGCCATGTGTTCCGGCGTCGTACCGCAGCAGCCGCCCACCAGGCCCAGGCCGAATTCGCGGACGAACTGTTCGTGCGCGGTGGCGAGTTCGGCGGGTGAGAGCGGGTAGTGCGCGCCGTTGGCGCCGAGGACGGGCAGGCCGGCGTTGGGCATGCAGGCGATGGCGACGGAGGACTGCTTGGAGAGGTGGCGGAGGTGCTCGCTCATCTCGTCCGGGCCGGTAGCGCAGTTCAGGCCGATGGCGTCGACGCCGAGCGGTTCCAGGGCGGTGAGCGCGGCGCCGATTTCGGAGCCCATGAGCATGGTTCCGGTGGTCTCCACCGTCACCTCGACGAAGATGGGGAGGCGGACGCCCTTGGAGACGATGGCCTGCTTGCAGCCGTTGACCGCGGCCTTGGTTTGCAGGAGGTCCTGGCTGGTTTCGATGAGGAACGCGTCCGCGCCGCCGTTGATGAGGCCCTCGGCCTGGAGCGCGAACGTCTGCTTGAGCCAGTCGTACCTGGTGTGGCCCAGGCTGGGGAGCTTAGTGCCGGGGCCCATGGAGCCGAGGACCCAGCGCATGCGGCCATCTGTTTCCTCGGCGGCTTCGGCGCATTCCCGGGCGATCCTGGCACCTTTTTGTGCGAGTTCCTCGATGCGGTCGTCGATGCCGTAGTCGGAGAGGTTAGACCAGTTGGCGCCGAACGTGTTGGTCTCCACGGCGTCGATGCCGGTGGCGAAGTAGGCGTCGTGGATGTCCGCGATGACGTCCGGGCGTGTGTCGTTGAGGATCTCGTTGCAGCCCTCGAGGTTCTGGAAGTCCGTGTCGAGCTGCAAGTCACGGCCCTGGAGCATGGTGCCCATGGCGCCGTCGGCAATGACCACCCGGTGGTTCACGGCGTCCAGGAGTTCCTGCGAACGGGCGGGACGGGGGACGGACTCGATGTCCAGTGCGAAACGAGGCATTTAAACAGGTTACGGGCGGGGGCGCCTGGGTTGCGCTGTGTGTCCGGATGCTACGGCGGGGTTGTGGTAGTAGTCCCCAAGACGAACTTAGTGCCGCATGAACAAAATCGAGGACGGTTAGCATCGGGGGCCTAGACCGGAATTTAGAAATTCTAGAACCAACGGTTAGAATCCGGTATGACATTGGGGCAAACCATCCACAGCGAAATTCGGGACAGTGAAATTACGGCTCTAAGCGAGCGGGTTTCCAAGCGTAAGTATCAAAGTTACTTACTCGGTATGCGGCTTGCAAAGCTCAGAGCTTACAAAGACGCCTCAATCAGGTTCGATTTTCCAGTAACGGCACTAGTCGGACCCAACGGCGGCGGTAAGACCACCGTACTTGGCGCCGCCGCGCTTATCTTCAAGGAGATTGCCCCTAGGCGATTCTTTGCAAAAAGCGGAAAATATGACGCCAGCATGAAGAGTTGGAAGGTCGAGTATGAACTTTGGGAGAGAGACCCTAAAAGAAACACCAGTTCGCTAACTACTCGTACCGCAAGTTATGTAAGCTCAAAATGGAGCCGTGATGCACTATCCCGGAAGGTCCTCCTATTTGGCGTTACTCGGACAATCCCCGCCAGCGAAAGGAAAGACCTTACATCTTTCATAGGAGGAAGCTTCAAAAGTCCTAATGAAACACAGCTTTCGGCGAGCACCATCGAAGCAGTGGAGAAGATTTTGGGCAAAGAAGCACGGAATTACCTCCTAGTAGCCCTCCGTAAGGGAGGGGTCAAGAATCTATACGCGGCAGTGAGCCAGAACGGTGACGCTTACTCTGAGTTTCACTTCGGCGCCGGCGAGGCCAGTGTCATTCGCATCGTTTCGGATATCGAGCAGAGCCCCGATGAATCCCTGATTCTGATCGAAGAGATCGAGAATGGCCTGCATCCCGTTGCAACGGAGCGTCTTGTCGAGTACCTGATCAAAGTCGCTAAGCGAAAATCCTGCCAAATTATTTTCACGACTCATTCCAATTATGCGTTGGCACCGCTTCCCGATCAAGCTGTTTGGGCCTGCGCTGAAGGAGAACTGACACAAGGCAAGCTTGACGTGAATTCACTGCGCGCACTGACCGGTAAGGTCGAAGCGTCTCTGGCCATCTTTGTTGAGGATGCATTCGGGGAACAGATGGCGCTGGCTGCCCTTCGCGAATATCGGCGGCGAAAGGGCATCTCACTACTCGGCCTGAGCATTCATGCCGTAGGCGGACACGGTAATGCTGCAAAGTATGCCAAAAGTCAGAACCTTAATCCTGCCATTACCTTCAAGGCGATGGCCATCCTTGACGGTGACATGAGAGGACAGATAAGTCATGATGAACTAATTGTGTGCTTTCCCGGCGAGTCGGCTCCTGAAAGCCATGTGGCAAATGCGGTCGAAAGTAAGCTCGATGTAGTGGCAGCTCGTCTTGCACTCAATCTTAATTTGCCGACGTCCGACCAAACACGTGTAGCGGAGTCAGTTAGGGAAAGACTTCGTACTAATCACGATCCACATGTTCTTTTTGAGCAAGTTGGTAACGACCTTGATTTCATCGGTGCAGCCGCAGTGCAGCGCGCCTTTCTTACTCAATGGGCGGAACAGTTCCCAGAAGAAGTGGATGCCATCTTCGATCCTGTCGCTGAATACTTGCCAAAAGAAGGCGCCTCCGTCCCTGGACTTTCAGAGGAGGGTTGTGAGAAGCCTGCCCTAGTCGACATGTGATGCGGCTTTGAAGGTCAACACCGAATCGGCATCGGGACTCAGGGTCGTCCGAGTACGGGTGACAAATTGGTGCGAGCGCGAAGGATGCGCATGCGCTCTGGAGCCCTTGGGAAGCGGCGTGTCTACTCTGCCCGTCCTCTGCTCACCGTGGTTGACAGGCGGCGCTCCTGGTCTTCAACCGCACTGCCGTACCGCACGCGGCAAAGAGTCCTTGTTGTAGTAGACGGCGGTGGCGCGGTCGACTTCCTTGGGGGTCCGCATAGGAACGGACCAATGACCATGTCGCTCCGTGACCATGACGGCCGCGCCCGCATTCGGTAACTGACTATTTGCGGACCGTAGACGGATATTGAATGAACTTTTATTTTGGGGGAACTAATTGATTAACCGCTGGCTTCATAGGGCGAAGGTCTACCTCAGCACCCTATATACGGCCGTTGTAAAAGTTATTGTAGTCACCATTCGATTTATCAAGACGCTACTACTGCAATATCCATGGATAAGACTACTGGCTGCAGTCATCGTGCTTCTTTTCATCGCAGCGCCGGTTGTCGAGTCAATTACCGCGAATAGAAACATGGAAGCTTGCACGGCAGATCACGCGAAGTGTGAAAACCAGGCAATCCAACTAGCGCTTAGAACTCCTGGCGATCGTGAACACGTCGCCCAAACAGCTCTCGCTGTCTATGGGCCTGTTATACAAGCCCTTGAAGAGTCCAGCAGCCCTATGGCCCCCGGACTCCTTCCTAACCTAACCTCATCATACGAGATTCTTATTGAGGGCCTAAATTCCGACCGACTAGATCCAGGCTGCGTTAGAGACGGTCTCGTTGAACTCTTGATACAGGACAAGCTGGATAATGCACGTACGCAGGTACTAACACGGTCCTTCAAAGCGGTCGGGCAGATAAGTGGTGTAGGTCCGACTCCCACAAGAGCTCTCAAAAGCTACTTCGAATTCGTCGGGCGTATTCCCCAAGCGGCTACGTTTCTGGTGGGGACCTATGACCACTATGTGAAATTTCCCCATATACAGGGCTCCGAGCTTTTTTGCGCGCGAAGGTAATACACGGCCGCCTACCGCTCAATTTTGGCCAAAACGCCTTCACCAATCTGTAGGCCGTTTAGGTCTCCTCGATCTGCCCTCGACCGACTTCCAAGCCAGTCCACCCCAAAGCCGGCCCCAGCTTCCCCGCGATGTCGGTCAGGATCTGCACGTAGTCCGCGTGATCGAAGCTGAAGGGCAGCGCGAATGCCACCTCGTCCACCTCCTGGAAGCCTGCGTGCGCGTAGAGCTGCTCGGCGATCTCCTCGCTGGTGCCAATGAGATCAGCCGCGAACATCATGCCCCTCGGCCCCTGCGGAGCAGCCGTGCGCGGTGTGCGTTCATCCACATACCGTTGGTACTTCTCGCGCTGGGCAGGAGTCGCCGAGTCGGTCGGAATCACTACCAGGCCCTGCGAGACCCGCGCCCCGGCATGTCCCGCGGTAGCAGCCGCTTCCCGAAACGCCCGGATCTGCGACTGCTGGACAAGGGCGAAGTCCGGCTCCTGGTCCTTGTCCGGGAAGATCACGCTGCTGGACAGCAGGTTGAACCCATTCGAACCGGCCCACACCGCTGACTTCGTACTGCCGGCCCCGTACCACAGGCGCTGCCGCAGGCCCGCGGAAAAAGGCTCTATCCGGTTGGAGAACTCCTCCACCACGCCTTGCTTGCCGGAGAACTCCCGCACCGGCTCGCCCGCAACCAACCTGGCAAACCGCTCCACCCGGGCGTAACTGAAGTCCTCCACCTCCGCGGTATCTGGATACAGCTCGTGCTTCACGGTGTCGTACTGCATCGGCTCCCCCACACTTACGCCGGGATTGATCCGTCCGCCAGCCAGCAGGTCCACCGTGGCCAGGTCCTCGGCCAGGCGCAGCGGATTCTCCCAGCCCAGCGGCGTCACCGCAGTTCCCAGCTCAATCCGCGAGGTCCGCTGGCTGGCGGCCGCCATCACCGCCACAGGAGAGGAGATGCCGAACTGCAGGTGCCGGTGGCGTAGCCACGCACTGTCGAACCCCAGCCGCTCCCCCAGTTCAATGATTTGCAGCGTGGACTCGTGCCCGGCCGCTGGATCAAGAGGATCGAACAGCCCAATGGTGAGAAAGCCAAGCTTGCGTAAAGGACGGTCGGGCTGCGGCATGGCTTCCTCCAGGATCCGGGGACGTGGCTGGTGTTCAGACTAGGCGCTCAGACGGAGCATGAACCAACATGTCCCACGGCCCGGCGCCGCATGTAAAGACAACCTTGACGGCGCCGTCCACCAAGACGTTAGGCTCACCACGAGCCAGCGACGGCGCAGGCAAGGGGAGGAAGATATGTCACTGCAGGAAATCGAGTTCACATCCGCCAACGGCCGCGACACCATCCAGGCCTGGGTCTACGAACCCATCGGGCAGCCCAAGGCGATCGTGCAGCTGATCCACGGGCTCGGCGAGCACTCCCGCCGCTACCTCCACCTCATCTCCACCCTGGTGGACGCGGGATTCATCGTGGTGGCGGGCGACCACTCCGGCCACGGGCGCACGGCCATGCAGCAGGGCACCTGGGGCGACGCCGGTGAGGACGCCGCCAGCGTGGTGGTCGCCGACGAGGTCACCCTCCAGGCCAAGGCCAGGGAGGCGCTTCCCCAGCTTCCCTATGTGGTGTTCGGCCACAGCTGGGGCTCCATGATCGCCCGCGGCATGGCCGTGGACCCGCGCACCCAGCTGGCCGGCCTGATCCTCTGCGGCATCGCCGCGCAGATGCGCGGCATCGAGAAAATGATTGACCGGCCCGAACTGGCACGGCTTGCCGCCGGCGAGCGCGGCGCAGAACCCGCACCCCAGGAACTGGTGGGCCAGCTGTTCGACGGCTTCCTGGGCCGCTTCGGCGAAGGCGCCGGCCCCACTGCCTGGGTCGCTCTGGACGCCGACGTCGTCAGCGACCACGGGAGGGACCCCTTCAACAACTTCGGCGCACCCCTGAGCGCCCGCTTCCTGCAGGGCTTCGTGGACCTCTACGACCAGGTCACCTCCGACGACTGGTACAAACAGCTCCCCGCGGAACTCCCCGTCCTGATCCTCGCCGGCGACCAGGACCCCGTGACCAACTACGGCGAGGGCGCCTACCACGTGGCCAACCGCCTGGCTGATTCGGGCCACGCGGACGTCCGCACCCGCGTCTTCCCCGGCGTCCGGCACGAGGTGCACAACGAACCCACCACCCGCGCCGAGACAGAACGCGAGACGGTCGAGTTCATCCAGCGCGTCACCCAGCGGCAGGATTCCCCCGCACCGTCAGCTGCACAATGAATCAGGCCGCCCGACTTACGGAGGAGCCCTTAGTACGGTTCCGGTCCAGGATCAGCGCGAGGGCGATCCCGAACATCCAGACGTCCTTCGCCAGCACGGTGCCTTGCTGGCTGGGCCGGATCCCGTCCTCCAGGGTCATCTCCGGAATTCTTCGGTACATGGTCAGAAGCGATCCGGAGAAGAGGCCAAGGCCCAGCCCCGCCAGCCGGCTCGGCACGAACGGTGCCAGGAGTGCCGCGCCCAAGGTCATCTCGGCGTAGCTGAGCAGCTTTCCAAACGTTTCCGGCTCCATCCGGGCCACCTGCGGGTACACCTTGGCTCCCATGCCCTGCATACGGGCTGCGCTGTCCTTGTCCAGGTTCCGCTTGCTGTAGCCGGCGTTCAATATGAAGGCTCCGGTGGCCAGGCGGAGGGGAATGTGGCTCAGTTTCATCATTGTTCCCTTCACAACGTGCGGGGGTGATGCGTGAGAGCATAGTTCGCCCGGCTATGCACCGCCAGAGCCGGGAGGGTGTTGATCGTTTCGCGCTAGATGGTCACGTTGAGTCCCGCCGTGTAGCCGACAGCCGCTGAACCGGTCATCGTCGCCAGCTGGTAGATGCCGCCGTCGTTCCCGAACACGTTGTCCGATTTGAGCGTGGTGCGGGTCATGTTCGTGACGCTGCGCTCGTACCCGGGGGTGGCGTACACGTCGTCGCAGGCCGCCTGCGGCAGCGCGATCTGGGAAACCGCCAGGACCTGTCCGGCGGAGGTGGCATTGTTCATGGACTCGAACACCTCGAAGTGGATGTGCGGCCAGCGCCCGGAGTAGGCGGCCGGGAAGATCGACGTGAACGTGACCTGCCCGTTGGCATCGGCTTCCTGCACGCCCCGCAGGTAGTTCTCGTTCTTCAGGCTCGAGTCGTACATCGAGTATTTTCCGTCCCGGTCGCAGTGCCAGGCGTACACTGCGGCACCGGCCATCGGGGCGCAGCCGTTGGCGTTGTCCAGGAGGGTCAGGGTGAAGGTCAGGGGTACGCCCTCGGCCTTTGCGGAGGCAGACCCGAAGCTCGACGTGATGTCCTTCCGCACCACCCCGGAGGCTTCCAGGACGTTCGGACCGTTGGAGCCATCCCCCGGATAGGGACCGGCGGTTTCCTGCGGGATTTCCACGCCGCACTCGGCGATGGCCCGGGTCAGCGTGGGGGTGGCGGTGCCGGCGTCCGTGGCCGTGGCCGACGCGGAGGACGTGGCGGCCGTCGCCGTGGTTGTTGCCGTCGCGGTGGAGCCCGTGGTTGCGGCGGGTGTGCAGGCGGCGAGCGCGGCCACCGCACCGCCCGCGCCGAGGAACAGTCCCAGGGACCTGCGGCTCACCAGGGTGTTCAGGTCGAACTCCAGCCCCCGGTCGTGGTCGGGGTGCGGCTGGTCAAGGTCGGGCTGGCGGGGTGTGCGTGAAGTGGTCATGATGCAAGGAAACCTCACGGGGCTATGCCCTGGGCCGGTTGCTGCTGTGCCGTAGCTGTGTGTCCGGACGGGCGCTTCCCCATAGGAAGCCAGCCCCCGCAGAACGTACGACGGCGGCACGCGCCCGCCGCCGTCGTCGTCCGTTCCAGCGAAGGCGGCCCGGCGCATAAGGCGCCGGAAAAGCGAGGAGGGGCAGGCCCATTGGAGCCTGCCCCTCCTCTTTGCACCGGCTGATGCCCTGCGCCCGACTTTCGGGTTTCCTGTTGCGATGGAGTATGCAGGAACATCTGCCGGCGGGCTTGTAAAGGAACGCCTCCGGCCGTCAGCGGCCTAGAGGGTCCTGGGATCTTCGGCGTACATCTTCAGCCTGATGTCCAAGGCGTCCGACATGTGGCGGGCGGCGATCTCCCCCGCCCGTTTGGAGTCCCCGTCCCCGATGGCGGCCAACAGGCCGGCGTATTCCGCCAGGACCACCGGCCACCGTCCCGGGTAGGTCAGCGTGGTGAGGGTGTACCGGCGCACCTGCTGGTCCAGGCGTTCCAGCAGTCCGATCAGCGACGGGCTGTGCGTGGCGTGCCACAGCTGGGCGTGGAAGGCGCGGTTGGTTTCGGCGAGCGCCCGGCCGTCACTGGGATCCAGCTGCTGCATCTGCGTCAGCAGCCCCGTGAGCAACTGGCGGTCCAGGGCGGTTGCCTTGACGGCGGCCTTGGCAGCCGCGGCCTGCTCCAGGATGATCCTCGACTCGTAGATGTCGATGATCTCTTCGGCCGAATGCGTTCGGACCACCACCGCCTTGCCGCGCCGTTCCACCAGCCCGTCCTGCTCCAGCCGCTGCAGCGCCTCCCGCACGGGCGTCCGGGAAGCCCCGTAGCGCTCCGTGAGTTTGGCCTCCGTGAGCGGCTCGTCAGGGGCAAAGACGCTCGCGAGAACGTCCTCGCGGAGCCGCTGATGGATGGGACTGGCCACTTTTTCCTCTTTTCCGTTGCTGGTGGGGCTGCTGGGTTGCTTAGGCGATGGAGCCGGCGCGGCGGCCGAAGACGGCGCCCGCCGCAAGCCCGGAGCCGCCGGGGTAGTTTCCGCTGAACAGTCCGCCCAGCGCTTCCCCGCAGGCATACAGCCCTTCGAGCGGCTCCGCGTCTTCGGTGAGCACGCGTCCCCAGGTGTCCGTCTTGAGGCCACCAAAGGTGAAGGTGATGCCGCAGGTCACCGGGAAAGCGTAGAACGGGCCGGTGGAGATGCTGCGGGCCCAGTTGCTCTTCGGCGGCCGGGTATCGGCACGGCGTCCATCCTTGACGTTGGGGTCAAACGGGGCGTCCTCCGTGATCGAAGCATTGAAGCCCTGCACCGTTTCCTCCAGGCCCTCGGGACTGATGCCGGCCTTCTGGGCCAGCTCGGCGAGGGTCGGCGCGGTGACCACCGAGACGCCCGGCATGTCGTACTCCTCGGCCCGCAGCATGGCGCGGGAGGAGGCGTCGAAGATCTGGAAGGCAACCGATCCCGGCTGGGCAAGGATGTCCCGGCCGTACTTCGCGTAGGTGTAGTTGCGGTAGTCGGCGCCCTCGTCCACGAACCGCTTGCCCTCGCTGTTCACCACAATGCCCAGCGGGTACCCGCCGCGGGTGAGCTGGTTGGTGAGCTCCAGGTTGCTTTCGTTCTCCGGGTGCCAGGCGTCCCAGGCCACGCTGTGGCAGGTGGACCAGTCGCCGCCCCTGGCCGCCCCGGCGTCGAGGGCGGCGAGGATCATCTCCCCCGTGTTGCCCGGCGTGCCGCGTACTTTCGCGTTCTGCCAGCCCTCCCCCAGGTGCTGGCGGCGCAGTTCTGGGGAGGCTTCAAAACCTCCCGAGGCGAGGATGACCGACTCGGCCCGGAGCTCACCTTCTCCGGTTGAGGTGCGGTACCGGACGCCGCGCACGCGGCCGTCCTCCTGGATGAGCCCGGTGGCTGCGCAGTCGTAGATGACCTCAACGCCCATGCGCTCCGCGGCGGCGCGGTGGTCGGCCATGAGCCCCTTGCCGCCGCCCACGTTGCCCACGTGCAGGCCGCCCCAGAACAGATAGCCGCCGTCCTCGGTCCGGTACGCCTGGCGCTCATACATCAGGCGGTATTTGAGTCCCATCCCCTGGAGCCACCGCAGGGTCGGGTTGCTTTCACTGACCAGGACCGCGGACAGTTCGGGGTCGTTGCGCCCTTCAGAGACCTTGGACAGATCGGCGAGGTATTCGGCGGCGGTGTAGGCGGGGACTTCGCTGGCGGCGTGCCGCTCATCAGGTTCCACGAATTCGATCAGCTCCTGGAGCCCGTCATGGGAGATGCGCGTGGCACCGGCGGTGTAGAAGCTGTTGCCGCCCGATGCGGCTTCCCGGGCCTTTTCGAGCAGGACCACTTTGCGTCCACGCTCGGCGGCTGCAAGTGCTGCCGCAAATCCGGCGTTGCCGCCGCCCACTACCAAAACGTCGCTCTCGATCATCATCAATCTCCTCAGCTCCATCGCTGTACACGATTGTATACATAAGTATGCCGTCGCATGCAATAGCGTCTTGGTGCAGGCTTTACGGGTTCGGCGGGAGAGGTCTATGCCGGATTATGACGCTATCCCAGGCGCGGGCTGCTGATTTCCTGGGCGTCGATGTACATCTGGATGCGGATGTTCTTTGCCTCGTCCATATGGGCGCTGGCGATGCGGCCGGCCTCCTCCGCGTTCCGGGCGCGGATGGCCACCAGCAGCTCCTCGTGCTCCTTCAGTACGCGGTCCCAGCGCTCTTTGGTGGAGAGCGTGGTGCCGGGGTAGCGGATGAAGTGGACCAGGATCCGGTCGAGCAGGTCAAGGAGGGCGGCGCTGTGGCTGGCGGCCCAGATGCGCTCGTGGAAGGTTCGGTTGGCGGCGGCCAGTTCAGCCGGAGTGGCAGCATCAAAATCAAGGGTGACCATGGCCTGGTGCGCGCGGTCGATCAGCATCAGGTCCATGTCGGTGTGCCGGAGGGCAGCAGTTTTTGCGGCCGCCTCCTCCAGGAAGGTCCGCACCTCATAGAGGTCCAGCATCTCCTCCGGGCGGTACTCCCGCACCTGCATGCGTGAACCGTAGCGCTCCACGAGCCCTTCGGTTTCAAGGCGCCGCAATGCTTCCCTGATGGGCGTCCGGGAGACGTTGTACTTCTTGGCCAGGGCGCTTTCGACGAGCTGGGCACGGGGAGGCAGCTCCTGCGAGATGATGGCGTTCCTGATCATCAGGTAGGGGCTTGTCTCTGGTTGCGACGCCACGGGCGGCCTCCGGTCTTCACGCAAACAAGCGGCAGGGCGCGCCGGCGCCATACCTTTAGCCGCAATTCTAACGCACTGCATACCGTTCCGGCGCGCTGTGAACACCGTGCCGATTTATCGCACACCCGCCGAAGCTGGCAGGCGCCCAGACCGCCGCTTCGGTATTCATATTCAAAGAACTGTTGCTTAAGTCATACCAACGGTATACCGTTTGTGACCAACGCCATACAGCAGGCCAAATGCCGGATTCCGGTTGGCCGAGCTTTGAACATTCACCCGGCGACTGCACACGGCAGGGCGCGGTATTTCAGGAGAACCAATGACGCTTCTATTCAGGGAAGAGCCGCAGGCCGGTACCCTCCCGGTCACCCCGGTACCGGCCACCCTCGTCCGTGGCGGCACCAGCAAGTGCTGGATATTCCGGGACGAGGACCTTCCGGCCGACGCCCTGGAGACGGACCGTCTCCTCATCCGCACCTTCGGCTCCCCGGACCTTCGCCAGATCGACGGAGTAGGCGGCGCCTCGTCCACCACCAGCAAGGCGATCACCGTGGCCGGCACCGACCGGGACGGAACGGTCCGCTACCGGTTCGCCCAGGTGGCCATCGACGAGCCGGCAGTGGAGTGGGCCAGCAACTGCGGCAACTGTGCAACAGCGCTGGGCCTGTACGCGCTCCATGCCGGACTGGTCGCTCCCACCGGGGAAGTCACCCGGGTCCCCATCCTGAACACCGTGACCGGGCTGCGCCTGGTCTGCGAGATCCCCACGCCGGGGGCGCAGGTGCCGGCCTACGGCGGGCGCCGCCTCGACGGCCAGCACTACCCCGGCGTCCCCATCGACGTCATCTTCCAAAAAGCCTCCTGGTCCAGCTACGGAGCACAGTTCCCCACGGGCAACGCCATGGACGAGCTTGAGGTCGACGGGAAGCGGTACCAGGCGACACTGATCGACGCCGGCGCCCCGGCCGCGCTCTTCGACGCACAGGACCTGGGGCTTGACGCAACCGGCAGCGAGGAAGCCTTGGAGGCGCTGGTCCGGCTTGCCCCGCAGCTGCGCGCAGCGGCTGCCCGCAGGATGGGCCTTCCGCAGGACCTCACATCCATTCCGAAGGTTGGCATCGTGGGGCCTCCGCCCACGGGCGCAACCGGCGTCTCGGCCCGGATGATCTCGATGACCGCACTGCACCCCGCCATCGGCCTCACCAGCGCGGTCGCCGTCGCTGCCGCCTCGGGGACACCAGGCAGTGTGGTGCAGCGCAGCGTGGTTCCGGCGGCGGAGGCCGGACTCTTTATCCACTTACTGAAAGGCAAGACGGCGCTGGCATTGGATGCAGCCGATCCCGCTGAAGTCTCCTTTCAACGCTCGGCCCGCGTCATCAGCGAAAGCACCATCCTGGTGCCCAGCGACTGAAGAAACCCCTACCGGAAAAACCCAGCCAAGGAATCAGCCATGAAAATCAGCATTCAAAACCTGCAGCTGAAGTACGGAAGCTTCACTGCCATCGAAAACCTCAACCTCGACATCGAAGACGGCGAGGCCCTGGTCCTCCTCGGCCAGTCCGGTTGCGGCAAGACCAGCACCATGCGCTGCATAGCCGGCCTGGAGGAACCCACCTCGGGGCGGATCATCATCGACGACGTTGTAGTCTTCGACTCCGAAAAGGGCATCAACCTGCCCCCGAACAAGCGCAACGTCGGCATGGTCTTCCAGTCCTACGCGGTATGGCCGCACATGACGGTGGCCCAGAACGTTGCCTACTCCCTCAAGCAGAAGAAGCTGTCCAAGAGCGAAATCGATGAGCGCGTCATGGAGGCCCTCACGCTGGTGGGCCTGGAGCCTTACGCCGACCGCGGCGCCAGCCTGCTCAGCGGCGGCCAGATGCAGCGCGTGGCCCTGGCGCGCAGCCTGGTCATGCGGCCCAGCGTGCTCATGCTCGACGAACCGCTCTCCAACCTTGACGCCCGCCTGCGTGACCGGCTCCGCGTTGAACTGCGTGAAATCCAGCTCCAGCTGGGGCTCACCTGTGTGTACGTCACCCACGACCAGCACGAAGCCTTCGCCCTTGCAGACCGCATCGCCCTGCTCCAGGGCGGCCGGATTGTGCAGATGGGCGCCCCGCAGCACATGTACGAGGCACCCGCCAGCGCTTCGATCGCCCACTTCCTCGGTGTTTCCAACATCATGGACTGCACCCCGGAGGGCACCGCCACCGGGTCCACCACCGCACGCATCACCAACAGCGAGCTCACCATCCAGTCGGCGCAGCAGGCCAGCGACGCCGGCGCATCCCCCAAGGTGTGCATCCGGGCCGAGGACCTGCAGATCACCGCCATGCCCACCGAACACCCCAACTCGTGGCCGGGAACGGTCCGCGTGGCGGGCTTCCAGGGGAATGACATCCGGTACGCGATCCAGCTGGAATCGGGGCCCGAGCTGGACGCACTGGGCGGCCTGCGCCGCGGCGAACAGCACAAAGTGGGGGACCGCGTGTGGGTCACCGTCAACCCCCGCGAAGTCCAGATCCTGCCGGCTGAGGTCCTCGCATGAGCCTCAAGACCACCGAGGCGGCCACCCGCGCCGAGGCGCGCCTGGCACCGAAGCCCGAACCCCGGGACTACCGGGCTGCCCGGACCCTCTCGGGCCTCCGGAAAAACACACCGGGCCTCATTGTCCTGGCCATCCTCGGCGTCCTCATCGTCCTTCCGCTTGCCCTGGTGCTGCTCGCCGCGTTCTCGGACAGTGTTCCCCGGCCGGGCAGCATCTCCC
Organism: Arthrobacter sp. NicSoilC5; assembly: GCF_019977395.1. NCBI lineage: Bacteria > Bacillati > Actinomycetota > Actinomycetes > Micrococcales > Micrococcaceae > Arthrobacter > Arthrobacter sp. NicSoilC5. Next base: position 2,698,436 of record NZ_AP024660.1, read on the forward strand.
TGGGCGGCCTGACGCTGTCCAACCTGGCGCTGCTGGCCACCCCGGAAGCACTCGGCGCATTGGTCAATTCGCTCATGGTCGGCGCCGGCTCGGCGCTCATCGCCCTGCTGATCGGCGCGTTCCTGGCCTTCGTGTGCGCCCGTTCCGATGCGCCATGGCGGAAGTTCATCTTCTTCATCGGCATGGCGCCGATGTTCATCCCGGCCCTGGTGGGCGCCCTGGCGTGGTCGCTGCTGTGCTCGCCGAGCGCCGGCTACATCAACATCTTCCTCCGCGACCTGGGCATTGATGCCGCCATCAACATCTACAGCCTGCCGGGCCTGGTGTTCGTGCTGGGAATCTTCTACGCCCCGTACGCCTTCCTGCTGCTGCACAGCTCGCTGTCGATGATGAACGCCGACCTCGAAGAGGCTGCCACCGTCCATGGGGCTCCGCTGCGCACCATGCTGCGGACCGTCACCCTGCCCCTGGCCCTGCCGGCCATCCTGGGCTCCGCCGTCCTGGTCTTCGCGCTGACGATGGAGAACTTCCCGGTGGCCCAGGTCATCGGCAACCCCGGCGGCGTGGACACGCTGCCCACCTACATCTACCGCCTGATGAGCGCAACCCCGGCCAAGAGCAACCAGGCCGCCAGCGTCGCCGTCATCCTGACCGTTGCGCTGATGGCCGTGACCCTCATCCAGCAGCGCATCATCAACAAGCGCAAATTCACCACCATGACCGGCAAGGGCAACCGTCCCCGGCAGGTGCCGCTGCGCAAGATGCGCTGGCCCTTCACGATCATCGCCCTGGCCTACTTCGCAGTCTCCGTCGTGCTGCCCATGCTCGCCCTGCTCGCCGCGTCCATGCAGGCCACCCCGTTCGTGTCCTCGATGTCGCAGCTGCTCGAGGCCAATTCCCTCAGCTTCGCCAAGCTGATCGAGGTCCTTGGATCCAACGACTTCCAGCTCGCCCTCAAGAACAGTGTCCTGGTGGCCCTGATCGCAGCCTTTGCCGGCACCACGCTCAGCTTCATCGCCTCCTACATCCGGTACCGCACCAAGTCCAAGGTGGGGCGCCTGATCGAACTGGTCGCCATGACCCCCCTGGCCGTCCCCGCCATCGTCATGGGCATCGGACTGCTCTGGACCTGGCTGCTGCTCCCGCTGCCCATCTACGGCACCCTGGCGATCCTCGCCGTCGCCTGCGTTGCAGTGTTCATGCCCCAGGGGTACCGCGGCGTCTCCGCCTCGATGCTCCAGATGGACCAGGACCTCGAGGACAGCGCCGTGATGCTCGGCGCCGGACGGACCAGGTCCGTCCTGGACGTCACCCTGCCCCTGATGCGCGTGGGCATCATGTCCTCGTTCCTGCTGTTCCTCATGCTCTCCATGCGTGAGCTCAGCGCCTCCATCTTCCTCTTCACCTCGAACACCAGGATCCTGTCCATCCTCGTGTTCGACAACTTCGACAACGGCCAGAGCCAGGCAGCTGCAGCCGTCAGCGTCCTGTACTGCCTCGTCATCGGAATCCTCGCCGTCATCGCCCAAAAAGTCGGCGGCGAACGCAAGACCAAGAACTGACCTCACCCCACCTTTGAAAGGGACACCCACAATGAAGTTAGCGTCCAAGCTCCCCGCCCTCACCGCCGCCGGAGTGCTCCTGGCCCTCAGCCTGACCGGCTGCGGAAGCGCCGCGCAGAGCGCCGGCGTGGTCACGGCCAGTGCGGCTGTGAAGACCGACGACGGGCTGGTCATCAACGGCGAGTCCATCGCGGACAAGGCCACCTACGAGAAGGCCAAGACCCAGACCCTGTCCCTCTATTCCGGCTACACCGATTCCTCTGAAAGCGCCCTGGTGGACGCCTTCACCAAGGACACCGGCATCAAGGTCAACGTTGTCCGGCTCACCCCGAACAAGCTCTCCGAACGTGTACTGTCCGAGCAGGGTGCCGGCAAGCTCAGCGCCGACGTCATCCGCACGTCCGACTACCGGATCGCCAAGTCCATGGAGGACGCCAAGGTCTGGAAGGCCTATGACGTCCCCGGCGCCTCCACCCTCAAGGACGTCTCCGTGGACGGCGGCCAGTTCACCCGCATGTTCAACTCCGTCTACACCCTGGGCTACAACACCCAGCTGGTGAAGGAAGCCGATGCCCCCAAGTCCTGGGCGGATGCCGTCGGCGGCAAGTGGCAGGGCAAGCTGGGCATCGTCCAGGGCGGCTCGGGCGGCAGCACCGCTGCGCTGAACCGCTTCATGGAAACCAAGATGGGCGGCGACTACTTCGCCAAGTACGCTGCGCAGAAGCCCAAGATCTACGACTCCCTGGGTGCTGAAGCCACGGCCTTGGCCCGCGGCGAAGTGGCCGTCGGCACGGTCACCATCAGTGGCACCAACATCTCTGCCGTCCAGGACAAGGCTCCGGTCAAGTTCATCGTCCCCGAGGAAGGCCTGGTCTCCTACGACTACTACCTGGGCATGACGGGCACCGCCACCAACGTGGAAGCCGCGAAGGTCTTCATGAACTACAACCTTTCCAAGCAGGGCCAGCAGGTCTTCGCGCAGATCGGTGAATACCCGGTCCGCACGGACGTGGCACCGCCCACCATCATGGGCGTGACCCTCCCCGCCGTCGACTCCGGCAAGGTCTTCCGCATGCAGAACACCGACGCCGTGACCTACGGCAAGGATGATCTTGCCAAGTGGAACCAGGTGTTCGGCTACACCAAGTAACCCCGAAATCCCATGCCTGGGGACCCGGCCTCCGCCGGGTCCCAGGCTTTCTGGTTTCACCCACCACCAGGAGGCCCCGTGACCGCCGCCCCGGAACTTCCGCTGCCCCGGAACACCTCATCCCTGCTGGTCCTCCAGGACGGCAGGACCGTCGTCGAACATGGCGACACCACCCGCGCCAGCTACGTCGCCTCGGTCCGCAAAAGCCTGCTCTCGATCCTGTACGGAATCCAGGTGGACGCCGGCACGGTCAGCTTGGATGACACGTTGGGCGCGCTGGGGATCGATGACACCGGCGGCCTGCTGCCCCTCGAGAAGACGGCGCGGCTCCGCGACCTCCTGACCTCCCGGTCGGGGGTCTACCATCCACCCTCCAGCCCGGGCAGTGACGAGGATGCCTTCCCTCCCCGCGGCACCAAAGCGCCGGGTCAGTTCTTCGTCTACAACAACTGGGATTTCAACGCCGCCGGCGCGATTTTTGAAAAGGCCAGCGGCCTGACGGTCTTTGACGCGTTCGAGAAGTACCTGGCCGGTCCGCTGGGATTCGACGACTACGACCCCACACGCCAGCGCATGCTCGGGAACGCCCAGAAGTCCGTTTTCCCGGCCTACCACTTCTTCCTCTCCGCCCGGGACCTGGCAAAGATCGGGCTGCTGATGGCAGCCGGCGGGCAGTGGGAGGGCCGGCAGCTTGTCCCCCGGGAGTGGGCCAGGGACAGCGTGGCCACCCAGGTCAGGCGCGCAGACATGGCGCCGGCCACCGGGTTTGGCACCTGCGACTACGGCTACCTGTGGTGGCTGCCCGGGGAACCCGGCCCGCAGTGGGAGGGATCGTTCCTGGCTGCGGGCAACTACGGCCAGTTCCTGCTGGTCCTGCCGGCAATCCGCAGCGTCATTGTGCACCGGCGCTTCGTCAGCGACAGCTTCGCCATCGCCCGGAATACCCGTCCGGCGGGGTCGACGGCGTCCCCGGCTCCGGTGACCCACGCCGAATTCATGGACCTTGCCCGCGCGCTGGTTGCCGGCCCACTGGCCCGGTAGGCGTCAGGAAAGACAGTGCACGACGGCGGCACCCTCCTGTGTCAGGAAGCCGCGCCCTTGGCGATGGACCGGAACACCTTGGTTGCCTGCTGCGCCGCGGGGCTGAGCCGCCGGTTTTCCAGGTGGGCCAGGAGGATGCGGCGCTTCGGGGACCCGGCAAGCGGGACCGCCACGACGTCGGGACGCAGGGCTGTCAGGGCCAGCCTCGGCGCCAGGGCGATCCCGATACCGGCGGCCACCATGCCCTGTGTCTCCTGGTAATCGTTGGCGGCGAACGCGATCCGCGGCTCGAACCCGGCGTCACGGCATACCCGGCTCAGGACGTCGGCCACGGGGTGCTCGTCGCGCACCACCCATTCCTGGTCGCTCAAGGCGCCGATGCGGACCGAGCCGAGTTTCGCTATGGGGTGCTCCCGCGGTACCAGCAGCACGGTGGGATCGTTCGTCAGCCTGACCAGGGCAAGGTCGGGGTCCTCGATCTGCTGCCAGGGATAGTCCCACAGCAGCGTGAGCTCGATTTCCCGCCGCCGCAGCCGTTCCAGCAGGCCGTCCCGGCGGGCGCTGACCACCGTCACTGCCACCTCGGGGTGGCGGGCACGGAACGCCAGCACCACGTCCGGCATCAGGGAGGCCCCGCCGGTGGGGAAAGTTCCAAGCCGGAGCTGGCCCCGCCGAAGGCCCGCGAACTCCCCCATCTCGGCGCGGGCGGCCTCCACGGTCCTGTCGATGTCGTCCGCGTAGTGCAGCAGGGCGTGCCCCGCTTCGGTCAGGACCACGCCCCGGGGATGGCGCTCGATGAGGACCACGCCCATCTCCTGCTCGAGTTTCGCGATCTGCTGCGAGACCGCCGAGGTGGTGAAGGAAAGGGCGGCCGCGGCGGACGTCAGGGAGCCGGAACGGCCCACCTCGCGGAGCACGTGGAGCCGGTGGAGATCGAGGATTGCCATGTACTGAGTTTAGCAAAAGTAGATAGTCGTCCATTTATTTGCGATTGTGCTGAAGGCTCGGATCCCGGATCGTAGAAGTACAAGGTGCTGTGAAGTAGAGCACCTGCAAGTTACGAGGGAGAAATACAGTGGGACTCAAAGGACATTGGTACCGGGGCGGCACCAGCAAGTGCTGGCTCTTCGATGCCAGGGACGTGGCCCTCCACGCCCCCACCCGCGAGGAAATCCCCGCACTGCTGTCAGCCGCTTTCGGCGCAGCGGATGCGCGGCAGCTGGACGGCGTCGGCGGCGGAACGTCCACCACGTCCAAGGCTGCAGTCATCTGGGCAACCCCGGGTGCCGAGGCAGACCTCGACTACCTTTTCGCCCAGGTGGGAATCGGTGACCCCACCGTTGAGCTCGGTTCCAACTGCGGCAACTGCGCCACCGCCATTGCCCTGTTCGCTGTCCAGACGGGCATCGTTCCCGCCCGGGACGGCATGACCAAGGTCCGCATGCGCCACGTCACCTCCGGCGCGGTGCTCAGCGGAGCGGTTCCCACTCCCGGCGGCCACATTCCCAAGTCTGGCCTGGCCCGGGTTCCCGGCAGCAGCGCCGCCGGTGTTCCCGTCAGCCTCTCGTTCCACGGCCCCTGGGGCCAGAACACCGGCGCACTGCTGCCTACCGGCAACACGGTGGACCAGCTCCAGGTCAACGGCCGGACCCTGGCCGCAACGATGGTGGACGCCGGCGCCCCTGCCGTGCTCCTCGCAGCCGACCAGGCCGGCGTCGACCTTTCCTCAATGACTGACAACCTGACCGCCCAGCTGCCGGACCTCATCGCGGCACGGGCATCGGCCGGCCTCATCATGGGGCTCCGGAAGCCTGAGGATCCGCCGCAGAACGCCGTCCCGAAAGTCGGGGTTGTGGCGCCTGCCGGCGACTACATCGCCGCGGACGGAACAACCATTACTGCCGGCAGCCACGACGTGCGGGTGCGGATGCTGTCCATGCTCGCACCCCACCCGGCCATCGGCCTGACCTCAGCCGTGGCAGTGGCCCTGGCATCCTCGCTGCAGTCATCGGTCGTAGCCACCGCAGCGGGCCAATCGCCCTCCACCGGCACCGGAACCCCGCGCTTGCTGCGGATCGGGACGCCCGCCGGCGTGATCACCGCCGAAATCATCACCGATGACACCGGCGCCGTCAGCGAAGTGGCCCTCCACCGGGCAGCCCGCCACATCGCCACCGCAGACATCGACGTGGCCCCCGCCGCCGAGCTGTCCGCCTAAACCCCCCCACCTCTTTGCCCCATTATTAAGGGGCCGCACCAAGCAGGAAGTTGTTCAATGAAGATCAAATCCATCCTCGGACACCTGTATGTCCAGGTACTCATCGGAGTCGCCCTCGGCGTCGTTGTCGGCGCACTGTGGCCGGACCTCGGTTCGTCCCTGAAGCCCATCGGCGACGGCTTCGTGAAACTCGTGAAGTTCATGATCGCCCCCATCGTGTTCTGCACCATCGTGGGAGGCATCACCTCCCTGCGGGACACCAAGAAGGTGGGTCCCACCCTGATCCGTTCACTGGGCCTCTTCTACGCACTGACCGCACTCGCCCTGGCCCTGGGCCTGGCCGCGGTGACGCTGTTCCAGCCCGGTGCCGGCATGCACATCGATCCCACGCACCTGGACTCCTCGGTGGCACAGAAGTACACCACGCAGCTGCCCAGCAGCAACCCCGTGGACTTCATCCTGAGCATCATCCCCACCACCTTCGTTGGCGCCTTCGCCGACGGTGAGGTCCTGCCCGTGCTGGTCATTGCCCTGCTGTGCGGCTTCGCTTTCAGCAAGCTCGGCGCACCGGGCAAGCTGGCACTGGACGTGGTCAACAGCTTCAACAAGCTGCTCTTCATCATGTTCGGCTACATCATGAAGGTGGCCCCGCTGGGAGCCTTCGGTGCCATGGCCTTCACCGTGGGCAAGTACGGCGCCCACTCCATCGGCAACCTCGGCATGCTGATCCTTGCCTTCTACGCAGCCTGCATCGTCTTCGTGGTGGTGGGCCTGGGCATCCTGGCGAAGGTGACCGGCTTCAGCCTGTGGCAGATCCTGCGCTACTTCAAGGACGAATTCCTGATCGTCCTGGCCACGTCCTCCAGCGAACCGGTCCTGCCGCGCCTGCTGTCCAAGCTCGAGCGGATCGGCTGCGACCGCAGCGTCGTGGGCCTCGTGGTCCCCACCGGCTACTCCTTCAACCTGACCGGCACGGCCATCTACCTGACCCTGGCCTCCATGTTCATCGCCCAGGCCTGCGACATCCACCTCAGCTGGGGCCAGATCCTGCTGATGCTCGGCATGATGCTGCTGACCTCCAAGGGCGCAGCCGGCGTCACCGGCAGTGGTTTCGTGGCCCTGGTGGCCACGCTGACGGTCATGCCCACCCTGCCGGTGGCCGGTGTGGCCCTCATCGTTGGCATCGACCGCTTCATGAGCGAGGCCCGCGCCCTGACCAGCACGGTCTGCAACATCGTCTCCTGCGTGGCCATCGCCAAGTGGCAGGGTGAGCTGGACATGGGCAAGCTCCGTTCCGAGCTCCAGGCGGGCTTCGTGCCCACCGAGGCGGAAAAGATCCAGCTGGCCGAACCGGCCCTGGCCCACTAACCGGCCTGCAGGCCACCACCCCCAGTGTTTGCCCGGGATCCAGCAGGGGTCCCGGGCAAACCCTTGCAAGGGGTACTACTTCGCAATCCCCACGGAAAGGACCCGGAATGAGTGAGCGCCAAATGGAACAGGAAACAGCGGAAGACTGCGACGCCGGCACGTGCTTCTACTGCCAAAGCCCGGAAACCGACTAGCGGCCCGGCCGCCGGCCCGGAAGCGCACAACGGGCCCTAGACCCACTGCTCCCATACCGTCAGCTGCAGGCTGACGGTGCCGGACGCGCCAGCCACAACAGCGCCAGCCCCCGCGGAAGGGTCGACGGCGGCACCCGCCGTGCCGCCGTCGTCGTCCGTTCCAGCAAGCTCAGCCCAGCGCATCAGGCGCGGACCGCCGCAACAGCCTCGTCAGCGGAACGCACCGGCGTCTCCAGCCCCAGGTGCTCGCGGAGCGTGGCGCCCCGGTACTCCGTGGGGTATACACCGCGTTCCTGGAGCTCCGGCACCAGGTGGTTCACGATGTCATCCAGCCCGCTGGGGACCAGCCACGGCGAAATGTTGAGCCCGTCCACCGCACCCACCCGCGCGTACTCGGCCAGCTGGTCCGCCACCGCCGTGTAGGAGCCGGTGAAGGTGGAATCGATCCGCGCGGTCTTCGAGGTGACGAACTGCCGGATGGACAGCCCCTTGTCCTTGGCCTCGGCCCGCCACTGGTCCGCCAGCTGCCGGGCCTTGGCACCGTGGAAACCGCTGCCGCGGGTCTCGGACGTTTCCTCCACCACCGGATCGATCTCCGGCAGCGGGCCGTCCGGATCGTAGGCCGAGAGCTCGCGGCCCCAGAACTGCTCCAGGTAGGCGATGGCCTGCTGCGGGCCGATCTGCAGGCTCCGCACCCACTCCTTCTTCTCCGCCGCCTCGGCAGCGGTCGGCGCCAGGATGAACTCACTGGCCGGCATGATCTGGACGGCATTGGCCCCGCGCCCGGCGGCCAGGGACCGCTCCACCAGGTCCTTGCGGAACGCCACGGCGTCCTCGAACTTGGGGTGGGCGGAGAAGATCACGTCCGCCTGCCGGGCAGCGAAGTTCCGGCCTTCGGGCGAGTCTCCGGCCTGGAACAGCACCGGCCGGTACTGCGCACTGCGCGGCAGCCGCGGCGTCACATCCACCGTGTAGCGCCGGCCCTCATGGAGCACCCGGCGGGCGGGACCGTCCGGCGTTTCCCACGAATCCCAGATCCGCTTGGCCGTCTCCACGAACGCCTCGGCATGCTTGTACCGGTCCGCGTGGTCCAGGTAGCCTCCGCGGCGGAAGTTCGCCCCGGTCCAGGCGTTGTCCGTGGTCACGATGTTCCACGCCGCGCGGCCGCCGGAGACCAGGTCCAGCGATGCCAGCCGGTGGGCCAGGTCCGCAGGATCGTTGTACGTGGTGTTCTGCGTGGCAACCAGGCCAATGTTCTTTGTGACGGACGCCAGGGCGGCCAGCATGGTCTGCGCATCCGGGCGGCCCACCACGTCCAGCGCGTGCGGGCGTCCCAGGTGTTCCCGCAGGCGCAGCCCCTCACCCAGGAAGAACGCGGCGAAGAGCCCGCGCTCGGCGGTCTGGGCGATGCGGCGGAAGGACTCGAAGTCCGTCTGCGAGCCTGATTCCGGGGCCTTCCAGATGGTGCCGGAGTTGACGCCCTGGAAGAAGACGCCGAACTGGATCTGGCCGCTCGGAACGAATACCTCGGATTTAGCACGGGTGTGCTGTTTCATGATTTTCCCCTTACTTTCCGGCACCGGCAGGCGCAGCGGCGGCGGTTGCGTAGCGGCTGGCCGGGCGGTCCAGGCCCAGCAGGTCGCGGAAGGTGCCGTCCTGCACCACCGGGCGGAGTGCCCCACGGCGGCGCAGTTCCGGCAATACCCAGCGGCCCAGTTCCTCCAGGTCAACAAAGAGCGACGCCGGGTGCAGCCGCACGCCGTCGGCCTCCTTTAAAAGGTCGGCCAGGAAGTCGGTAAGACCGGGTGCGGAACCTGCGAAAGCCGCCCGGCCTCCGTCGAACGATGCACCCCGCGCAGCCGCGGCCTGCCCCCGGGCGTCCAGTACGACGTCGAGCTCGGCAACCACCGCAACGCCGGCTCCCACCCTGGCCCGCACATCACGGACCTCGGCCGCGAGCAGTTCCGGCGTCGGGGCGGACACCAGCACGGCGTCCAGGGCGTCCACCGGAATCCCGCCAATCAGGGAAGCCGGGGCCAGCACGGGCAGTTGCCCCTGGAGCGGCCGCGGGATGATGGATGGCCCCTTGACGGAGTAGCCGGCGCCGGGAAAGCCGGCAGGCGTTTGGAAGTCCGCATAATGCAGCTTGTCCACGTCGATGTACCGGCCGGTGGCAACATCGCGGATCACGGCGTCGTCCTCCCAGGAATCCCAGAGCCGGCGGGATACCTCGATGGACGCCGCGGCTTCCTGGCCCAGCGCGGCCCCAGTGACGGAAGAACGTCCGACGGCGGCGGCAGCCTCCGGCGACCCGGCCGCCGTCACGATCCACCCCGCCCGGCCGCCGGACACGTAGTCCAGGCTGGCCAGCTGGGTGGAGATGTGGAACGGCTCCGTGTACACCGTGTCCACCTCCGGGACCAGCGCAATGCTGCGCGTCACCGGCCCCGCGAAGGCCGCCCGCTGGAGCGCGTTGGCCCGGCCCGGAGCAGGTGCATCGGTGAACGTGGCGGCGTGGAAGCCCGCGGACTCGGCTGCCAGCACGGCCCGGGTGAGGTCCGCACCGTCCCAGCCGGCGCCGTCGAGCTCAATGGCCAGGAAGCCCGGGTTTTCAAAGGTACTCACTGCTGGTCCTGACGTTCGTAGGGAATCTTTTCGCCGGCCTCGATGGCCACGGGCAGCCGGTTTTCCGCCGGCGGGAGCGGGCAGGTGGCCAGGTCCGTGTAGGCGCACGGCAGGTTCACGGCCCTGTTGAAGTCCAGCAGGACGGACCCGTCCGCTGCCGGCACCACGGAGAGCGAGCGGTTGGCCGCGTACGTGGTCTTGCCGGAGGTCTGGTCCGTGAACAGCACCGACAGCGAGCCCGGGGCATGGCCGTTGAACGCGGTCAGCGCCAATTCCTGCCCGGCCAGTTTGAAGCGGATCTCGCCCGGGGCCTGGTACACGTGCTGGATGCCTTCGACGGCGGCGCCCACCGTGGTGGGCCGCGGCGCCTCGAACGGAACGAACGTCCCCCGCACCGCGTAGGCCGCATCGGGCGAGTAGGCGGGCGTGCCCTGGTAGTCCCGCAGCAGCGGGTGGGAAGGGTTCCGCGGCCGGACGATGTATTCGCCGCCGCGCTTGGCCAGCTCAATCACCGTGTCACCGGAGACCAGGTTGATGCCGCCGCGCTCCTCGATGGGGCCAAACTCCAGCGAGGTTCCGGCGGCGGTGTTCAACTCCCTGCCGTCCTGCTGCAGGCTGTCGCCCGGCTCCAAAACCACGCGGACGACGTCGGCTTCCACGCTCCAGGTGCCCGGGGCGCCGTCCAGCCGCGCGGGTTCGCTGCCCAGCCAGTGCAGGTGCGTCACCGCCAGGAACCCGTGGGGATGGGCCCGCTGCCGCTCGTGGTCCGCGTGCCATTCCTGCCAGTCGGCGTCGAAGGCCTCAAGGGCGGTGTCAGTGTGTTCTGCGTTCATGATGCCTTTCCTGCCTGTGAAGGAGCGGCCGTGGCCTGTGTTGCCGTGTAGTTTTCCGCTGTGATGGTTTTGGATTCCGGCAGGGCTTCCTCTGACAGGCCCCAGCGTTCCAGGACCTTCCCGTAGGAGCCGTCCTGGATGACTTCGTTCAGCGCCTCGGAGATCACCGGTGCCAGCCCATTGCCGCGCAGCGTGGTGGCGGCTACCAGGGTCTCGGACGGCCAGCCGGCGTTGACCTTGCCCACCACTTTCAGGTCGTCACGGGTGTTTTCCCGGTACACGGTGGACGGGTACGGGGCGATGTTCAGGTCCGTGCGGCCGGAGGACAGCGCCAGGATGGTGTCGGCGTCGGACGAGTAGTACTGCAGCGTGGCCGGCGCCTTGCCCTTGGCTTCCAGCTCCTTGTTCCAGGCCAGCAGGATCTTCTCCTGGTTGGTACCGGAGCCCACGGAAATCTTCAGTCCGGAAATGTCGTCCGCGCCCTTGATGTCGTAGGTGGAGGACTTCTTCGCTTCGAACCCCATGTACGCGGCCCGGTAGCTGGCGAAGTCGAACAGCTTCACCCGGTCCTTGTTCACGCCCACGTTGGAGAACACGGCCTCGAAGTCGCCGGACTGGGTCTTCAGCGGCCAGTTCTCCCAGGACGTAACCTGGACATCCAGCTCCAGGCCCAGCTTGTCCGCCACCAGCTGGGCGATGTCCAGCTCGGAGCCGATCGGCGTCTTGTCGTCCGTGGCGTGGAAGGACAGCGGGATGGACCCGGCGGTGGTGGCCACGGTCAGCTTGCCGTCCTTGCCGATCAGTTCCGGGACTTTGGCGGCGAGCGCGGGGTCCTTCTCCGCCCGGATCCGCTGCTGGTCCGGCGAGGTGTTGTACACGACGCCGTTGCGGGCCGCCGTCGTCTGCGCCCCTCCGCTGGGGTTGCCGGCGGCGGACGCGCCGGGGTCCGCGCAGCCGGCGAGCGCGGCTGAGCCAAGGAGCGCGGTGCCAAGAAGGACGACGGCGGGACGCGCTGCGGGTGCGCGGCGGCGGCCGCGGGTGGGGAAAGCCATGGGAGTTCCTTAGATGTTGAAGGCCGGTTCGAGCACCTTGGAGAAGAAGCTCCGGGTGCGCGGTTCCTGGGGGTTACTGAAGATGTCCTGCGGGGTGCCCTGTTCCACGATCTGGCCCTGGTCCATGAACACCACGGTGTCCGCCACGTCGCGGGCGAAGCCCATCTCGTGGGTGACGATGATCAGCGTGGTGCCGGACGTGGCGAGCTCGCGGATGACGTCCAGGACCTCGTTGACCAGCTCCGGGTCAAGGGCGGAGGTGGGCTCGTCGAACAGCAGGATCTTGGGGTCCAGGGCCAGCGCGCGGGCAATCGCCACGCGCTGCTGCTGGCCGCCGGAGAGCTGGCGCGGGTAGGCGTCAGCCCGGTCCTTGAGGCCAACCCGGTCCAGCAGCTCCAGGCCGCGGCGGCGGGCTTCCGCCTTGGAGCGGCCCTGCGCTACCACCGGCGCTTCCGCCACGTTCTCCAGCGCGGTGAGGTGCGGGAACAGGTTGAAGTTCTGGAACACCATGCCGATTTCGGTGCGCTGTTTCAGGATCTCCTTTTCGCGCAGTTCGTGCAGCCGGTCACCCCGGACCTCATAACCCACCAGCTGCCCGTCGATGGTGATGTGGCCGCCGTCCACCTTTTCCAGGTGGTTGATGGTCCGCAGCAGGGTGGACTTTCCGGATCCGGAGGGGCCCACGATCACGGCCACTCCCCCGGGTTCCACCGTGAGGCTGACGCCTTTGAGGACTTCGGTGGTTCCGAAGGATTTGCGGACGCCGGTGATCTCCACCAGGCCGCGGGTGGCGGCGGGGGCGGTAAGGGTGTCAGTCATCAGGAGTTCCTCCGGGTGGGGACTGCCGCGTGGGTGGCGAAGAATTTGCGGGCCTTCTGCAGGGGCGTCAGCGGCAGGTTCCGCACCGCGCCCTTGGAGTAGTGCCGTTCGATGTAGTACTGGAAGACGCTCAGCCCGGAGGTGATCACGATGTACCAGAGGGTGGCCACCAGCAGCAGCGGCAGGACCTGCTGCGTGCGGTTGTAGATGACCTGCACGGTGTAGAACAGCTCGGAGTAGGCCAGGACGTAGACGATCGAGGTGCCCTTGACCAAGCCGATGATCTCGTTGAACGCGGTGGGCAGGATGGCGCGCATGGCCTGCGGCAGGACGATCCGGGTGGAGCGGCGCCAGGCCGGGATGCCCAGGGCGGCCGCGGCTTCCAGCTGGCCCTGGTCCACGGAGAGGATGCCGCCGCGGATGATCTCCGCCGAGTAGGCCGCCTGGTTCAGGGTCAGCCCCAGCACTGCTGCCGCGAACTGGCTGATCAGTGTGGTGGTCTGGACCTCGAAGAAGCGGACATCGGTGAACGGGATGCCCAGGCTGATCTTCTCGTAGAGGTAGCCCAGGTTGTACCAGAGGAGCATCTGGACCAGCAGCGGCGTGGACCTGAAGATCCAGGAGAACGTCCAGGACACCGAGACCAACAGCGGCGACGCGGAGAGCCGCATCAGGGCCAGGATGAATCCGAGCACGAACCCCAGGACGCCGGAGATGGCGGTCAGCTTGAGCGTTTCCACCAGGCCGTTGACCACGGACTGGGCGGTGAACCACTGCGCCACCACACCCCACTCCCAGCGCGGGTTGGTGGCCAGGGACCAGGCCACCGCCAGGACGCCGAGCGCGACGACGGCGGTCCCCACCCAGCGCCATGGATGCTTTGCTGCCACTACCCGGAAGGACGAGTAGTCCGGGGCCTGCCGGGTGGCCGCCCCTTCTTCTGGCCGTCCGGTTTTCGGTGGCGTTTCCGCCGGCGGTGCCGGCTGCGGCTGTCGTGACTGCGCCACGGTCGTTGCTGCTGAACTCATGTGCCACCTCGCTTCTGGTCGTGGGATCCGGTTGGGCTGTTGCCCCGGGTGGGACCGGGCGGCCCCTTGCTGGCTGCAAATCTAGGACCGGCCGGAACGGGCCAGCAAGGCGGCAGGTTGCAATAGTTCACGGGGCTTCGTACGGCGTCATGAGTCGGTTTTTTGCGTCCCGTAACGTGCCGTGACGCGGAGTTAACGGCCGTGACCAGGCGCTCGACCGGCGTCGTCACGGCTGCCTAGCATGGGCACTCAATCCAGCCCCCCGCCGTCAGGAGCACCCATGCCAGCCACCATCCCGGCCATCGTCTTCATTGGCGGCGGACCGCGCACGGCCGGCGTACTGGAACGGATCGCGGCCAACCGGCCGGACGTCTTCGCGGGCCCGCTGCAGATCCATGTGGTGGAACCGCACGTCCCCGGCTCCGGCCGAATCTGGCGGTACGACCAGGACCCCGGCCTCCTGCTGAACTCCATGGCGGCGGACATCACCATGTTCACGGACGCGTCCGTGGACTGCGCCGGCCCGGCGGCACCGGGGCCGGGCCTGGCCGAATGGACCGCCGGCGTCCTGGATGCCACCATCATCGACGTGCCGGACTTCCCGCAGCAGCTGTGGGACCAGCTCCGCGCGCTGACCGGCACCACCTTCCCCACCCGCCAGCTGCAGAGCCAGTACCTGGAGTGGTTCTTCCGCCGGGCCGCCAAATCGCTGGGCCGCAGCGTGACGGTCCACCGGACCACCGCCCTCGGCATTGCCGTGGATGGCGGCCACGAGGTGGAGCTGGCCAATGGCCGGACGCTGCACGCGGACATCGTCGTCACCGCCTTGGGGCATACGAACTCCCGCCCTGACGCCGTCTCCGCCGGGTACTCGGACTTCGCCGCCCGGCACGGCGGCTACCACGCTGCACCCAGCTACACCACCGACGTCGACTACTCCCCCATCGCCCCCGGGCAGGACGTGATCGTCGCCGGGATGGGCCTGGCGTTCGTTGACCTGCTGGTCCTCCTCATGGAGGGGCGCGGCGGCAGGTTCCAGGAAACGGACGACGGCGGGCTGCGCTACCTTCCGTCAGGACGGGAACCACGGCTGTGGGCAGGGTCCCGCCGCGGGGTGCCGTACCACTCCAAGATTTCCGCCTCCCTGCGGGGCCAGGCTCCGGGGCCGCTGCGCTTCTTCACCGCGGATGTCGTCCAGGAGTTGCTGCAGCAGCACGGCGAGCTGGACTTCCGGCAGCACCTCTGGCCGCTCATCGCCAAGGAAGCCGGGTATTACTACTACCGCGAACTCCTCACCGGCAGCCCGGAGCGCGGGGCCATGGAATGGGAAGTGTTTGCCGCCCGTTATGCGGAGGTGGACTGGTACAGCGGCGAACGCGCGGACCTCGTGGCGGCTGCCGTGCCGGACCCGGGCCTGCACCTGGACCTGGAACGGCTGGACCGGCCTTTCGATGGTGTCCACTTTGCCGGCCACCAGGAACTGCAGGACGCGGTGGCCCGGTACATCGACGACGACCTGGCCCTGCGGGACAGCCCGGACCATCCGGAAACCCTGGCCCTGTTCCTTGCCCTGCTGCACGTGTACATGGAGGTGGGGCGCGTGGTTCCGGCGGAGCGCCTCAACGCGAAGTCCCAGCAGGTCATTCACGGCTGGTGGCATGGCTTCTTCAGCTTCGTGGACTCCGGTCCGCCGCCGCACCGCCTCCGCCAGATGCTGGCGCTGCACCGGGCCGGTCTGCTGCAGTTCCTCGGCCCGGGCCTGGAGATATCCACCGACGACGCCAGCGGCACCTTCCGCGCCACCTCCCCGCAGTCCGGTGTTTCGGTTTCCGCCACCGCGCTGATTGAGGCGCGGCTGCCGTCCACGTCGGTGGCCCGCTCCCTCAACCCAGTGCTTTCTTCGCTGTATGACGGCGGACTGGGCAGCGAGCAGCAACTGCTGACCTCGGACGGCATCCACTCCACCGGTAAGCTGCTGGTCTCGTCCGGACACCACCTGGTGGACGCGGAAGGCCGGGCCCAGGCCACCCTCTTCGGCGTTGGCCCCGGAACCTCCGGCTGGGGTGCCGGCGCCTTTGCCAGGCCCAACACCAACGCGGCACCCTTCCGGGAAAACGACGCCCTGGCCCGGAGCCTCCTCGGCGTTGCCCGGGACATCGCCGCCCAGGGCCCGGCGGCCCATGCAGCCACCGCGCAGGACAAAATAACTCCAGAACCAGCCGCCATCGGAAAGGGCTAGCACCATGACAGCAGAACCCGGGCTCAAGCCCCGCCCCCTCGATCCCGCCAGGCTTTCGGTCCTCAGCCTGCCCATGCACGATCCGCGGGTCCGGCCGCTCCTGGACGAGCTCGCCGTCGAATATGACACCCGCTATGGGGACCTGTTTGGGCGCACCGCTGCCGCGGACGAGCTGAACCGCTACCCCGCGGCGGAATTCGAGGAGCCGCATGGTGCGCTGCTGGTGGTGCAGGAGGACGGCGAGTCGATCGCCGGCGGCGCGTTCCGCCGCTCTGACGACGCCACCGCGGAACTGAAGCGGATCTGGACACACTCAGCCCACCGTCGTCGTGGTTTAGCCCGGCTGGTCCTGGCCGAGCTCGAAGCCCTCGCCGCTGCCCGCGGCTACACCCGGCTGTACCTGACCACCGGGCCGCGCCAGCCGGAAGCCAAGCACCTGTACCTCACCACGGGATACCAGGCACAGTTCGACCTGGACGCAGACCCGGAAACCATCGGGCCGCTGGCCTTCACCAAGGAGCTGCCCACCGTCCCACGGGACGCACGGGCGAGCTGACCGGCCGGATGCCACCCCATCACGGGCACCCGCCGCTAAGCTAGCGCCATGGCCACCAAAACCACAGCAGAGAAGCTTGCCACCATCCAGCAGGGCTACACGCTGGAAGGCGCCACCATCGAACTGGGAGCCGCCATCATCGACGGCGAACTCCACAAGGACGCGCCGGTGCGGCTGCCGCTGGCCATGATGAACCGGCACGGGCTGGTGGCCGGAGCCACCGGTACCGGCAAAACCGTCACGCTGCACATGATGGCCGAGCAGCTGTCCACGGCAGGCGTGCCCGTGTTCCTGGCCGACATCAAAGGTGACCTTTCCGGCCTGGCGACGGCCGCCGTCGGCAGCGACAAACTCAGGGCCCGCACGGACAGCATCGGCCAGGCGTGGCAGGGGAAGACGTTCCCCGTGGAATTCCTCGCGCTGGGCGGCGACGGCAACGGCGTGCCGGTCCGCGCCACGATCACCTCCTTCGGACCCATCCTGCTCTCCCGGATCATGGAACTGAATGACACCCAGGAGTCCAGCCTGCAGCTGGTGTTCTACTTCGCGGACAAGAACGGCCTGGAGCTGATCGACCTCAAGGACCTCCGCGCCGTCATCCAGTTCCTCACCTCGGACGAGGGCAAAGACAAGCTCGAGGAACTCGGCGGCCTGTCCAAGGCCACCGCCGGCGTGATCCTGCGCGAGATCGTGAACCTGGAAGCCCAGGGGCTGGAAAAGTTCTTCGGCGAACCGGAGTTCGACACCGCCGAACTCCTGCGGACCGCCCCCGACGGCCGCGGCGTGGTCACCTGCCTGGAACTGCCCACCCTGCAGACCAAGCCCATGCTGTTCTCCACCTTCCTGATGTGGCTGCTGGCGGACCTGTTCGAGGACCTCCCCGAGGCCGGCGACCTGGACAAGCCCAAGCTGGTGTTCTTCCTCGACGAAGCCCACCTGCTGTTCAACGGCGCCAGCAAAGCCTTCCTGGACGCCATCACCACCACGGTCCGGCTGATCCGGTCCAAGGGCGTGGGCATCTTCTTCGTCACCCAGACACCCAAGGACGTCCCCGCCGATGTCCTGGGCCAGCTCGCCAACCGGGTCCAGCACGCCCTGCGTGCCTTCACCCCCGAGGACGCCAAGGCCCTCAAGGCCACGGTGTCCACCTTCCCCCTCAGCGACTATGACCTCGAAGAGACGCTGACCTCGGCGGGCATCGGGGAGGCCGTCATCACCGTCATGAACGAAAAGGGCGCACCCACTCCGGTGGCGCTCACCCGGCTGCGCGCCCCGGAATCCGTCATGGGCCCCAGCGAGGACGCCCTGGTGCGCAGCACGGTGGCGGGTTCGGCGCTGCTGGGCAAGTACGGAACCGCGGTGGACAACCCGTCCGCCTACGAAAAACTCAACGGCAAGGCCGCGGCGCCCACAGGACCGGCGGCATCAGCACCTCCTGCCGGCGCGCCTGACACCGGGGCAGCTTCCGCCGGTACCTCGGGTGCGCCTGGCGCGTACGACGTTGACGCCGAGGCCCGCCGGATCGAGGAGGAGATCCTGGGCAGGCCCAGCAGCAGGCCCGCGCAGGCACCCGAACCCCAATACACCGAGCCCCAATACGACGAACCGCGGACCTCCGAGTCCAAGCCGCGTGCGAAGGCGCCCCGGACACGCCAGTCCCAGCCCCGCCAGCCGGAGCCGCAGCCGCAGCCGGGCGGCATGATGGGTGACCTTGGCGGAGTCCTCGGCGGCGCCCTGGGCGGCGGGCTGAAGAGCATGGCGCGGTCCATGGGGACGCAGTTGGGCCGCGAACTGCTCCGCGGAGTGTTCGGAACCTCGTCCCGGCGCCGCCGCCGCTGACCCTGCCCTTGGTGTCCCGGGCCTCAGCCAAGGCTCCTGTCGGCCCGCATCCTGGGCGCCGCCGTCGGGCGTTACGTAGGTGGTGTCCGCCGGATTAGGGGGACACCAACTTTAGAGTGCGTCCGCACTGACGTTACTGTGTAGAACGTGCAGATGAGTCAAGCGTTGGTGAGGATCGCGGCCGGATGGCTGCTGGGCCTCATGCTTGCCGTCGCCGCAGCCATTGTGGCCATCAACGTGGTGAACAATACCGTTGCCAGTCCGCAGCAGCCGGTCAGGGAATACCTGGACGCGCTCAAGAGCGGGGACGGCGGGCGTGCGCTGGGGATCCTGCGGGCCGCAGTTCCGCCCAGCAACGCCGCCATGCTGGATGGCAGTGGGTTGCAGACCGCGGCCTCCCGCGTCACCAATGTGTCCATCGGGGACCCGCAGGAACGCCCGGGGAACCAGGTCATGGTGCCCATGGAATACACCATTGACGGCAGCCGGCTGCACACTGAATTCCTGCTGCAGAAGACCGGTACCGAGTGGCTGTTCTTCAACACGTGGGCATTCGTCCCGTCGCGGCTGCCCACCGTTGATATCACCGTGGTCAACGGCAACGAGGCCGTGGTGAACGGTGTTCCGGTGAACATGCCCAACGGCCGCAATTCCTTCGCCGTGTTCTACCCGGGCGAGTATGAGGCCTCCCTGGATGGGCAGTACTTCTCGGCCCCCGCCACGCGTGCCACGGTCACCGCAAAGGACGCCCCGGTGGCGCCGCTGAACCTGCTGACCCAGGCCACGGACAAGCTGAAGAACGATGTTGCCGCCAAGGTCAGGGAATTCCTGGACGGCTGCGCGGCCGAGGCCGTGAAGGAACAGAAGCTCCAGCCGGACTGCCCCTTCTATTACGCCAGCAACAACCGGGTCCAGGACGGCACTATCCGCTGGACCGTCACCGAGTACCCGGGGGTATCGGTGGAGCCGTTCGACGGCCGATGGGTAGTGTCGCCGCTGGACGGCAAAGCCAAGGTTGAGGCGCTCCAGCAGAACGCCTTCACCGGGGCCTGGTACCCGCTGGACGCGGAGGTGGACTTCAGCTTCACCACCCGCCTGGACGTCTCCGGTGACACGGTCAAGGTCACCCCGCAGCTGAGCTTCTAGCCTGCCGCCTGTGCCGTGCGCGTCACGCAGGGCACGCTTTCAGCAGAGTCTGGTGCCACAACCCTTGATTTCGCGGGTCCCGGCCGCTTCCGGCTGTCCGAAAGCGTGCTTCGCGTGACGCCACCCTTGGACTACCGTCGCCGTCTGAGAACGGCAAGCACCTGCTGGACCATTTCGTGGGGCCGGTGCACCACGTCCGCATAGTAATACCGCAGGGCCGTGTACCCCTGGATGGCCGATTCATTATTCCGGCGGTGATCCCTCTGGACCTGCTTCCACTCGGCATGATGCCGTCCATCCAGTTCCACCACCAGCCATCCGTCCAGCAGCAGATCAACATAACCAACCCTTTCCAGGTACACCTGCGCCTCCACGGAGATTCCGGCCTGCCGGAAATATGTCCGGGCCAGCGTCTCCAGGAGGGAGTCCGCCCCGGTATCCACCCAGTCGAGTACAGCCCTGGCTCTCCCGTTCCGCTTTCCAGGCAGCCGCTGGCGCAGGAAATCAACTGTCATCTCCCCGCGCGAAACCGCGGATTCCACCATGACCAAGGACTCCGCGAAGGACAGGCACCGCAGGGCGTGGATCAGGACATCGGCGAGGGCGGCCACCGGCTGGAACCGGGAGGGCGGAAGCAGGAGCCCGGCGTGGTGGACCGAGCCACTAAGCACTGCCTCCTGCCGGCGGTGATAAACGTGGCGGCGTCCGTCGGAGAGCAGGGACCACAGATCGTAGGCAGCCGCAGCGCTTGAACAGGTCAGCAGCTCGCGGTTCCGCAGCACGGCAACCAGGTCCGGAGGCGCCGTCGGAAGCGCGTAAAGCCCCCGGTCGGGCTGCAGCACTCCTGCCCGCATTGCCCGACGGAGGGCGGCGTCATCCACACCCAGCCGGGCAAGGGCAGGCCTCCGCGCCGCTCCGCCGCAAACTTCCAGGGCTTTGAGGACATCCATGCGGCAATGCTGGCCGCTACGGTGCCCGTGCTGACAGCGTGCTCCGGCGGCATGTGGATATCGGCGGTATTGGGGGCGTCACGCAGAGCACGCTTTCGGGGCTCCCAAAGAATCCTGTGCCCGGATTTCCGGGATTGCCGGCTGGCAGCAAACGCAAAAGGCTGCTTCCCGTGACGCAAAGCCACGGGAAGCAGCCAGTTAGGCAGGACCTTCGCCGGGTCAGTCCATCCCGCGCAGGTCCAGGACCAGTTCGGTGTCGCCGTCGGCCTGCAGGACCACGGGGATGCCCCAGTCCTGCTGGTACAGGTGGCACGCGGCGTGATCCGGGATCTCGCCGTCCTCTGTTTCGGGGCCGTCGCAGGCCGCGGCGCGCGCGGTAATGTGCAGCACGCCCTCGGGAACGTCCGGGGACAGCTCCAGGGTGCGGAGGAGGCCCACGGAGGTCCCGCCACCGGACACCAGCAGCTCCGGCGGCGTTGAGGAGATCTTCAGCTGCGTGGGATCGCCCCAACGGTCGTCGAGCTTCTGCCCGGTGGGAGCCGTGAAGCGGACGGTCAGATCCAGCGTGCCGGGCGCAACAGGACTCTTGGGCCGGTGGGTCTGGGACGCGCCCTCATCCACCTGCTGCGCTTCCTTGGGAATGGGCACGTAGACCAGCTGGTGCTTGTTGGCCTCGACCACCACCAGGAGGGGCTCGGAGCCGGCGGACTGGGTGTGGTCCACAATCACGTCGGACGGCTCGGCAAGCCCGCGGGCCAGCGTGGACACGGTGCCGGTCGCGGGGTCGTAGCGGCGCACGGCTCCGTTGTAGGTGTCCGCGATCGCCACGGAGCCGTCGGGCAGGACGGTCACACCGAGGGGGTGCTGCAGGCGGGCTTCAGCGGCGGGGCCGTCGCGGAAGCCGAAGTCGAACAGGCCCTTGCCCACGGCGGACTCCACGGTGATGGACGCATCGTCGGCAATGACCAGCTTGCGGAGCGCCGAGGTTTCGGAATCCGCTACCCAGATGTTGCCGTCCGCATCCTCGGCCAGGCCGGAGGACTGGGCGAACCAGGACTCGTGGGCGGGACCGTCGAGGAGCCCTTCCAGGCCGTTGCCGGCGATGATCGAGACGGCGCCGGTGACGGGGTCGAAGCTGAAGATCTGGTGCGTGCCGGCCATGGCCACCACCACCGCATTGAGCTTGCGCGACCACACAACATCCCACGGCGAGCTCAGCGCCACATCCAGCGGGTCAGTGCCCAGGGAGCCGCTAAAGCCTGCGCCGTCCTCGTCCACACGCGCCGGGCCGGTTTCCAGCAGTCGCTGGATACCGTTGCCGGCCAGGGTGGAGGCCTTGCCGTCCGTGAGGGACAGTCCACGCAGGCGGTGGTTGACCGAGTCGGCAATCACGACGTCGTAGCCCGCCTTGGCTGCCACGTCTTCCGGGAGCAGGACCAAGCCCTGGGGCTCGTTGAACTGTGCGCTGGCGGTGTCCCCCGCGGCGGGTCCGTCAGCGTAGCCCTTGGTGCCCGAACCGAAGGTGGCCAGGACTGTTTCGAAGTCGGTGCCGAGTTCCACCAGCCGGTGGTGGCCGGTGTCGGTGACCAGCCAGGAACCCTTCTCCGCAGCAACGGAAGCCGCTGCACCTGCGGGCGTGCCGCCGTCGGCCGTTCCAGCCGTGGACCCGCGTCCCGGGGGGAGGAAGAGTGCCTTGCCGGGGAAGCGCAGGGTGCCGGATGTTGCCTCGGGCGCCACGTACGGGCCGGAGCCGCGGTGCAGGGTGCCCTTGGCCTCGTGCTCGGCGATCAGTTCGGGGATCAGCACCGCGAGTCCGTCCGCGTGGCCCTCACCGGAAAGGTGCGCCACGATGTAACCCTCGGGGTCGATGACCACCAGGGTGGGCCAGGCACGGGCGGTGTAGGCCTTCCAGGTGTCCAGCTCGGGGTCGTCCAGGACAGGGTGGTGGATCTCGTAGCGCTCCACGGCTGCTGCCAACGCCACCGGGTCCGCCTCGTGTTCAAACTTGGGCGAGTGGACTCCCACAGTGACCAGCACGTCCGAGTACTGCTGCTCGAGCGGCCGCAGCTCATCAAGGACGTGCAGGCAGTTGATGCAGCAGAAGGTCCAGAAGTCGAGGAGCACGATCTTGCCGCGCAGGGCTTCGAGGTCCAGGGACTTGCCACCGGTGTTCAACCAGTTGCGGCCCACCAGTTCGGAGGCCCGGACCCGGGCATGGGTGCGTACGGTTTCGCTCATCAGCGTCCTTCCAGCTTGTTGCGTTCAGCCAGCTTGGCGTCGCGTTCGGCCAATTTGGCAAACATATCGTTGTAAGCGGTCAGATCGGCGTCGTTATTCCTGTCCGCCGCGCGGTCCACCCGTTTGGTCTCCCGCTGGTCCGACCTGGACCACATGACGGCGACACCGATCGCCACCAGCAGCGTGGGCACCTCGCCGATGCCCCAGGCAACCGCGCCGCCGGCCTGCTGGTCCAACAGGGCCGACGGCCCCCAGGTACGGCCCAGGTTGCCGAAGTAGTCCGCTGCCATCAGGCCGGTGCCGCCCATGATGGACACACCGAAGAAGGCGTGGAAGCCCATGGTGGCCAGGAGGAGCAGCAGCCGCATGGGGTACGGGGCCCGGCGCGGCAGCGGGTCCGTGCCGATCATGCTCAGCACGAAGATGTATCCGGTGAGCAGGAAGTGCAGGTTCATCAGTTCGTGGCCCACGTGCTCGCGCATGGCGAAGCCGAAAAGGTCCGAGTAGTAGAACAGGATGATGGAGCCGGCAAAGTTGGCAGCCGCGAACAGCGGGTGGGTGACCAGCTGCGAGAACTTCGAGTGGACGAAGACCAAGAGCCACTCGCGGGAGCCGCGGGAGCCGTCGCCGCGGGCGGGCAGGGCACGCAGGGCCAGGGTCACCGGCGCACCCAGCACCAGGAAGATCGGGGCCACCATGGTCAGCGCCATATGGTCCACCATGTGCGCGGAGAACAGGATGCGGCCATAGACCGACGGCGGCCCGGACGTGATGTATGTCAGCACCACCAGGCCGATGACCCAGTTCACGGACCGGAACCACTGCCAGGAGTCTCCGCGCCGGCGGACCTTGGCAACGCCCAGGAAGTAGGTGACCAGGCCGAAGAGGGCCACGCCCACCCAGATCCAGTCCAGGCGCCACTCAGTGAGCCAGCGTTCCGGGGTGAGCTCAGGCGGCAGCTCGTAGCCGCTGAGGATGAAGGCCGGTGAGGCGTTGGGCGCCAGTTCCGTTGGCTGTGGCGGGGCTGAACGGCCCAGGGCCACGGCGATGCCGGACGTGGCGCCCATGATCAGCAGCTCCGCGAGGACCAGTTGCCACAGCACCCGCCGTGAGGACATGGTGGCTCCCTTGCGGCCCAGCTGCGGGATGACCCACTGCCGGTGCATGAAGCCGATGCCGCCGAGGACCACTGCCGCTGCCGTCTTGGCCAGGATCAGCTGCCCGTAGGCGGAGCCGAAGAGATCCGGCCAGCTGGTCACGCGGATGCTGGCGTTGATGATTCCGGAAGCGAAGACCAGGACAAAAGCGAAGCCGGCCAAAGTGGAGAAGCGGCGCAGGGTGGGCTCGGTGATGTCTGCTGCGGCCCCGGCCTTGCTGCCTGTGAGGATGCCGGACAGCAGGGCCAGGATGATGATGCCGCCCACCCAGGTGCTGACCCCCACCAGGTGCAGGCCGAGGGAGTTGATGGCGCCCTCATGGTCCGACGAGCTGGAGGAGTGGCCGATCAGGGCCGTGGGTACCAGGCCGATGAAAGCCAGGATGAGGGTCAGGGCCAGGCCGCCGAGGGACCGGACGCCGAACAGGGCGGTTGTCACCACTGCGGCAATGATGGTGACGGCGAGCCAGGCCCGGCCCGTATCGATGTCCGTCATGAAGTAGACCAGTGCCTGCGTAAAGGCGGGATCGCCGGACAGCCCCTGACCGGCCACGTCGGCGTAGGTGAGCACCAGGACGGCGATGGCGGACAAGGTCCACACCGCGCCCGCAGCGGCCGCCACAGCCAGCGCGCGGGTGAACGCGGGATGTTCGGGCGCCCCGTTGCCGGCGGGAGTCTCCCGGTCCCGGCCACGTGGGTTCGGGTTCTTGAGGTTCTTCGGGAGGATGCCGACGGCGAAGATCAGGCCGCCGACGACGGTCGCCAGGGACACGTTGTGGATGGCCTTGCTGATGGGCAGCCCCCAGCGGACCAGGGCTCCGGGATCAGCGACGCTGCGGGCCGCTGCTGCACCGGAGAAGATCAGTGCTGCTGCAAGGCCCAGGAAGAGCGCTGCCAGGCCCGCCAGCTGCCAGGGCACCGGGATCCCGCGGCTTCCGGCGTCCCGGACCGCAGCTCCCTTGCCAGGATTGGTCTGGGGCGGGGTGGAACGTGGTTTTGCGGCAGAAGACACCATTCCATTGTCCGCTACGCCTGCCCGGGCGGCGAATCCGGGTTAAACGCCAAGGAGCGGCAACCCGTGGGGTTGCCGCTCCTGTTCCAGCCGGCTGCGCGCCGGCCGGGAATAAGCTCTACTTCTTGGAGACTGCAGCCTTCAGCTTGGAGCCGGCAGTCAGCTTGACGCTGTGGCCTGCTGCGATCTGGATGGTTTCGCCGGTCTGCGGGTTGCGGCCGGTGCGGGCTGCACGGTCGGTGCGCTCGACGGCGAGCCAGCCCGGGATGGTGATCTTCTCGCCGGCGGCGACAGAAGTCTCGAAAACCTCGAACAGTGCGTCGAGGACGGAGTTGACGGCAGCCTGGCTGGTGCCGGCCTTGCCAGCTACCTCTGCAACAAGTTCACTACGGTTCTTAGCCATTGATGTCCTCCTGGACGGTTCTGATTCTGGAGCCTGCACACGGCATGCGCGCAGGCCACTGTTCGAAAACTTACCAGCTTGGGCGGTTCCGGGCCGCAAATTCCGCGTGTTTCCGCCATTTTTTGAGGTTAATCACCGATTCTTCGGCCGTTTTCACCCTCGTAAACGCATCACGGGCACCAGCAGCACCGCGGTCCACGCTCGGCTGACAGGCAAGTGCGACGGCGGCCGGCACCTCCCAGCCACGGCCCGCCAGGATGCACGGCCGGAAGGCCCGCGGCGTGCGGTGTTTTGTTTGTTAAATGTGGGAGGCCCCAACCGTGTGGTTGGGGCCTCGACCATTAATAGTTGTTCCGGCGGTGACCTACTCTCCCACACCCTCCCGGGTGCAGTACCATCGGCGCTGTGGGTCTTAGCTTCCGGGTTCGGAATGGGACCGGGCGTTTCCCCCACGCTATGACCGCCGTAACCCTTGTACCCGAACCCCGCAGGGGGTTGGGAAGTCTTGTGGTTACAACATCCCTGCCCGTGGGCAGGGGGTGGTGTTGTATTCAATTGTTAGGTTCCGCCAACAGGGTTGTTGGTTGGGAACCACATAGTGGACGCAAGCAGAATGTTTTTCTGTGTGGTGTAAGTTATTGGCCTATTAGTACCGGTCAGCTTCACGAGTCGTTAGTCCTCGCTTCCACATCCGGCCTATCAACCCAGTGGTCTGGCTGGGGGCCTCTCACACATAATGTGTATGGAAATCTCATCTTGAAGCGAGCTTCCCGCTTAGATGCTTTCAGCGGTTATCCCATCCGAACGTAGCTAATCAGCGGTGCACTTGGCAGTACAACTGACACACCAGAGGTTCGTCCGTCCCGGTCCTCTCGTACTAAGGACAGCCCTTCTCAAATTTCCTGCGCGCGCAGCGGATAGGGACCGAACTGTCTCACGACGTTCTAAACCCAGCTCGCGTACCGCTTTAATGGGCGAACAGCCCAACCCTTGGGACCTACTCCAGCCCCAGGATGCGACGAGCCGACATCGAGGTGCCAAACCATGCCGTCGATATGGACTCTTGGGCAAGATCAGCCTGTTATCCCCGAGGTACCTTTTATCCGTTGAGCGACGGCCATTCCACAATGTACCGCCGGATCACTAGTCCCGACTTTCGTCCCTGCTCGAGATGTCTCTCTCACAGTCAAGCTCCCTTGTGCACTTACACTCGACACCTGATTGCCAACCAGGCTGAGGGAACCTTTGGGCGCCTCCGTTACTTTTTAGGAGGCAACCGCCCCAGTTAAACTACCCATCAGGCACTGTCCCTGACCCGGATTACGGGCCGAAGTTAGATGTCCAAAGTGACCAGAGTGGTATTTCAACGATGACTCCACCCGAACTGGCGTCCGGGCTTCAACGTCTCCCACCTATCCTACACAAGCCACTCCGAACACCAATACCAAACTATAGTAAAGGTCTCGGGGTCTTTCCGTCCTGCTGCGCGTAACGAGCATCTTTACTCGTACTGCAATTTCGCCGAGTTTATGGTTGAGACAGCGGGGAAGTCGTTACTCCATTCGTGCAGGTCGGAACTTACCCGACAAGGAATTTCGCTACCTTAGGATGGTTATAGTTACCACCGCCGTTTACTGGGGCTTAAATTCTCAGCTTCGCCGTGAGGCTAACCGGTCCTCTTAACCTTCCAGCACCGGGCAGGAGTCAGTCCGTATACATCGTCTTGCGACTTCGCACGGACCTGTGTTTTTAGTAAACAGTCGCTTCCCCCTGGTCTCTGCGGCCCCGATCCCCTCCCGGACGCGAAGTCCGTTCAAGGTTGGGGCCCCCCTTCTCCCGAAGTTACGGGGGCATTTTGCCGAGTTCCTTAACCATAATTCTCTCGATCGCCTTAGTATTCTCTACCTGATCACCTGTGTCGGTTTGGGGTACGGGCGGCTAAAACCTCGCGTCGATGCTTTTCTCGGCAGCATAGGATCACCAAATCCCCCCAAACGGGGGTCCCATCAGATCTCAGGCTATATGAGTGGCGGATTTGCCTACCACTCGCCCTACATCCTTAGACCGGGACAACCATCGCCCGGCTCGGCTACCTTCCTGCGTCACACCTGTTAATACGCTTGCCTCCCAGGATCAGGTCCCGCGCTCCACCAAAACCCTTCACCCACAAGGGGTGTCAGGCAGGTCTCGGGCGGTTAGTATCCCCTGTTCAACATGGACGGTTTTTCGCCGGTACGGGAATATCAACCCGTTGTCCATCGACTACGCCTGTCGGCCTCGCCTTAGGTCCCGACTTACCCAGGGCAGATTAGCTTGACCCTGGAACCCTTGATCATTCGGCGGACGGGTTTCTCACCCGTCTTTCGCTACTCATGCCTGCATTCTCACTCGTGTAGGCTCCACCGCTGGTTTACACCGCGACTTCACTGCCCACACGACGCTCCCCTACCCATCCAGACGCCTGAACCACAAGGGCTTAGCTAAATATCTGAATGCCACAACTTCGGCGGTGTACTTGAGCCCCGCTACATTGTCGGCGCGGAATCACTTGACCAGTGAGCTATTACGCACTCTTTTAAGGGTGGCTGCTTCTAAGCCAACCTCCTGGTTGTCTGGGCAACTCCACATCCTTTCCCACTTAGCACACGCTTAGGGGCCTTAGTTGGTGGTCTGGGCTGTTTCCCTCTCGACTATGAAGCTTATCCCCCACAGTCTCACTGCTGCGCTCTCACTTACCGGCATTCGGAGTTTGGCTGACGTCAGTAACCTTGTAGGGCCCATTAGCCATCCAGTAGCTC
Source organism: Arthrobacter sp. NicSoilC5 (assembly GCF_019977395.1). Taxonomy (NCBI): domain Bacteria; kingdom Bacillati; phylum Actinomycetota; class Actinomycetes; order Micrococcales; family Micrococcaceae; genus Arthrobacter; species Arthrobacter sp. NicSoilC5. The sequence goes on from NZ_AP024660.1 coordinate 2,726,663, forward strand.
TACCTCCAGCAAGAAACACGCAACGCTGCACCTAAATGCATTTCGGGGAGAACCAGCTATCACGAAGTTTGATTGGCCTTTCACCCCTACCCACAGCTCATCCCCTCCATTTTCAACTGAAGTGGGTTCGGTCCTCCACGACGTCTTACCGTCGCTTCAACCTGGCCATGGGTAGATCACTTCGCTTCGGGTCTAGATCACGCCACTCACACGCCCTATTCAGACTCGCTTTCGCTACGGCTGCCCCACACGGGTTAACCTCGCGACGTAACACTAACTCGCAGGCTCATTCTTCAAAAGGCACGCCGTCACCAGAATCAGACTGGCTCCGACGGATTGTAAGCACACGGTTTCAGGTACTGTTTCACTCCCCTCCCGGGGTACTTTTCACCTTTCCCTCACGGTACTGGTCCGCTATCGGTCATTAGGGAGTATTTAGGCTTATCAGGTGGTCCTGACAGATTCGCACGGGATTTCTCGGGCCCCGTACTACTTGGGATACTCTCACAGGCGGTACAAACACATTACGGTTACGGGACTAACACCCTCTCTGGCCGGCCTTTCAAAACCGTTCACCTATGCGCGCACATCACACCCCACCAGCCCGGCAGAACTGGTATGGAAAGTCCCACAACCCCGACCATGCAACGCCCGCCGGCTATCACACATGGAACGG